>NZ_JAYRST010000075.1:0-15343 GCF_041920015.1 Phenylobacterium sp. | reverse complement strand
GATCGACCAACTGGGCGCCAAGCTCCAGTAGGGTTTAGCGCCGGCGCCTGAACAGGCGCCGGCTGCGAACCGCAAAGCGCAGGTTCCGAGGAACCACCCGGCGCTCGATCCTCAAAGACTGCCGCCACGCCATTTCGAGAAGCCGCGGATTGCGCCGCAACATCCGGCGTATGGGCGAGATCACCCGCGGGTGGGCCTGGTGCAGGCGCACGAACTGCCGGCGCGCCTTGAACGAGTTGCGCAGCACCACCATCAGGCCGACGACGATCACCGGAATGCCGCCCGGGCCCGGCAGGGGCGCAATGGCGATCCCCGCCAGGATGATCAGGAAACCCAGCACGACCAGGCCAAAACGCACGAGCCGCCCGGCGATATCGCGGGAAGCTGCGTCGGAGGCGCGGGAACCGCGCACGCTTTGCATGGCGAGTGACACGTTCTGAACCTGGAATGAGCCCGCGCGCCGAACTGGGGGAGGACCAGCGGTCGGACGTCTGCCGATATGAGAACGTATCAGGGAGTCGTAAAGACGACCCTGCCGTTAAATTTTTTCCATGCCGCCGCTATTCGGCGGCCAGAGGCGCCGGCGCCACACCATTGTCCCCCCGCCGCCAGGTCAGCTTGGGCTTGCGGGCGGCCAAGGTCTCGTCCAACCGCCGCATGGGCGCAAGGTAGGGCGCGCCCTTGAAGCGATCCGCGTCGCCGGCCTTGGCCGCATGAGCCAGGGCGATCAGCGCCTCGCAGAAGCGGTCCAGCTCCTGCTTCGGTTCCGTCTCGGTGGGCTCGATCAGCATCGCGCCATGCACCACCAGCGGGAAGTACATGGTCATCGGGTGGAAGCCCTCGTCGATCATCGCCTTGGCGAAGTCGAGGGTGGTGACGCCCGTCCCCTCCAGCCAGGCGTCGTCGAACAGCGCCTCGTGCATGCAGGGGCCGTCAGGGAAGGCCGGGGTCATCACCGGCGACAGCCGCGCCTTGACGTAGTTGGCGTTCAGCACCGCATCCTCGGCGACCTGACGCAGGCCATCCGCGCCATGGCTGACCATGTAGGCGTAGGCGCGGACGAACATGCCCATCTGGCCGTGGAAGGCGCTCATGCGGCCAAAGCCCTGGGCCGCCTCGTCCACGGTTTCCTCGACCAGCCGCAGGCCTTCTGGGCCCGACACCACCCAAGGGGCGGGCGCATGGGCCGCCAGGGCGGCCGACAGCACCACAGGGCCCGCGCCGGGCCCGCCGCCGCCGTGCGGCGTCGAGAAGGTCTTGTGCAGGTTGATGTGCATCGCGTCGACACCCAGGTCGCCCGGGCGAACCCGGCCGACGATGGCGTTGAAGTTGGCGCCGTCGCAGTAGAAGTAAGCCCCGGCCTCGTGGGTAAGGCGCGAGATCTCCAGGATGTCGCGCTCGAAGAGGCCGCAGGTGTTGGGATTTGTGACCATGATCGCCGCCACGTCCGGCGACAGCTTGGCCGCCAGGTCGGCGATGTCGACGCGGCCGTCCTCGGTCTGGGCGATCTCGACCACGGAGTAGCCGACGAAGGCCGCGGTGGCCGGGTTGGTGCCGTGGGCCGAGGTCGGCACCAGCACCGTGCGGCGATGGCCCTGCCCGTTCGCCTCGTGCGCAGCCTTGATGCACAGCAGGCCGCAGAGCTCGCCGTGAGCGCCGGCCTTGGGGGACAGCGCCACCGCCGGCATGCCGGTCAGCGTCTTCAGCCAGTGGGCCAGGCGGTCCATCAGCGCCAGGGCCCCCTGAACCGTGGACTGCGGCGCCAGCGGGTGCAGGTCGGCGAAGCCGGCCAGGCGCGCCACCTTCTCGTTCAGGCGCGGGTTGTGCTTCATCGTGCACGAACCCAGCGGATAGAGCGCCAGGTCGATGGCGTGGTTCTTCTGCGACAGGCGCACGTAGTGACGCATGGCTTCTGGTTCGGAGAGGCCCGGCAGGCCGATGGGCTCGTTGCGCACCAGGTCGCCGAGATCGGAGGCGTCCTGCGCTGGCGCGGCCAAGTCGACGCCGGTCTTTCTCCAGCCGCCCAGTTCGAAGATCAGCGGCTCGTCTTGCAACAGGCCGCGGCCGCCGGTCAGGGAGGCGTGGCCGGCGCTCTCGGCAGCGCCTTCGGGACGGGTCGGTCGGCCGACATTCAGCATGGTCATTACGCGGTCCTCCCGGCGAGCGCCTGGGCGAAGGCTTGGATGTCTTCGGTCGAGGTGGTTTCGGTCGCCGCAACCAGCAGGACGTCGTCCAGCCCGGCCGAAGGATCGAGGCGCGAGAACGGCACGCCTGCGACGACGCCGTCGGCCAGCAGGGTCTCGACGGCTTCAGCCGCCCCGCCCTTCACGCGGATCGCGAACTCGTTGAAGAAGCGCGGCGTCAGCACCTCCACGCCCGGCACGGCGGCGAGGGCGTCGCGCAGTTCGCGCGCCTTGGCGTGGTTGAGGGCGGCGAGCTGGCGTAGACCCGTCTCGCCCAGCAGCGCCAGGTGGATGGTGAAGGCCAGGGCGCAGAGGCCCGAATTGGTGCAGATGTTCGAGGTCGCCTTCTCGCGGCGGATGTGCTGCTCCCGCGTCGAGAGGGTCAGGACGTAGCCGCGGCGGCCTTCCGCATCGACCGTCTCGCCGCAGAGGCGCCCCGGCATCTGGCGCACCAGCTTCTCGCGGCAGGCAAAGAGGCCGACATAGGGGCCGCCGAAGTTCAGGCCATTGCCGATCGACTGGCCCTCGGCCACGGCGATGTCCGCGCCCATCTCGCCGGGCGATTTCAGGAGGCCGTAGGAGACCGCCTCGGTCGTCACCACGATCAGCAGCGCGCCAGCCGCATGGGCCGCCTCGGCGATCTTCGAGACATCGGTGACCACGCCGAAGACGTTGGGGGTCTGGACGACCACGGCGGCGGTGTCGGCGTCGATGGCGTCCAGCACCGCGGCCTCGGCGTCGATGGCCGCGGCCTGGCGCACGATATCCATGCCCTCGGCGTGGGCGATGGTCTGGGTGGTGGCCGCATAGTGCGGATGCAGGCCGCCCGACAGCACCGCCTTCTTCCGGCGGGTGACACGCTGGGCCATCATCACCGCCTCGGCGCAGGCGGTGGAGCCGTCGTACATCGAGGCGTTGGCGACCTCGAGCCCGGTCAGGGCCGCAACCTGGGTCTGGAACTCGAACAGCACCTGCAAGGTGCCCTGGGCGATTTCCGGCTGATAGGGCGTGTAGCTTGTCAGGAATTCCGAGCGCTGGATGATGTGGTCCACCGTCGCCGGGACATGATGCTTGTAGGCCCCCGCCCCGCAGAAGAACGGCCCTGCCCCCGCCGGCCGGTTGAGGGCGGCCAGGCCGGCCAGTTCGCGCTCGACCTCAAGCTCGCCCGCGTGCAGCGGCAGGTCGAACAGTTCGGCCTTGCGAGCCGCGGCGGGCACGTCGACGAACAGGTCGTCGATCGAGCGGACGCCGATCGTCGCCAGCATTTCGGCGCGATCGGCCGGGGTCAGGGGCAGATATCTCATCGTGTCTTTCGCCGGGGTGAGCGGTGTTGCTTACAGCGTGCCGAGGAAGTCTTCGTAGGCGGCGCGGTCCATCAGGGCCTCGACCTCGGACGGATCGGCGACCTTGATCTTGGCGAACCAACCGGCGCCTTCCGGCTGGTCGTTGACCGTCTCGGGCGCATCGCCCAGGGCGGCGTTGCCCTCGATCACCTCGCCGGAGATCGGCGCATAGACGTCGGAGGCGGCCTTGACGCTCTCGACCACCGCCAGGTTGTCGCCGGCCTTCACGGCCTTGCCGGGTTCCGGCGTCTCGACGAACACCACGTCGCCGAGCTGATCGGCGGCGTAGGCGGTGATGCCGATGGTGGCCACGTCGCCTTCGAGGACGACCCACTCATGATCCTTGGTGAAACGCACAGTCCCTCTCCTAGAGCTTGCGGACGTAACGATGGGGCACGAACGGCATGGCCGCGACCTCTGCGGCCTGGGCCTTGCCCCGCACGATGACTTTCAGACGCGTGCCGACGCCGGCCAGGGCCGGCGGCACGAAACCCATGGCGATCGGCTTGCCCAGGCTGGGCGAGAAGCCGCCAGAGGTCACGACCCCGACGACCTCGCCCGCCTCATCGGCGATCTGCGCGCCTTCGCGGGCCGGCGCGCCTTCCAGCACGATCAGACCGACACGCTTGCGCGAGGGGCCCTCGGCCAGCTCCTTGGCGATCCGAGCCGCGCCCGGGAAGTCGCGCGCCTCGCGGCGCTTCTTGGAGACGGCGAAGGCAAGATCGGCCTCGACCGGGCTCACGCTCTCGTCCACGTCATGGCCATAGAGCGGCAGGCCAGCCTCCAGGCGGAGGGAATCACGCGCGCCCAGGCCGATGGGGCGCACCCGCTCGTCGGCCTGCAGGGTGTTCCAGACGCGCTCGGCCTGCGACGCGGGCACGGAGATCTCATAGCCGTCCTCACCAGTATAGCCCGAGCGCGAGACGATCAGGTCGGTCCCGAAGGCGTTGAACATGCGGGCGTCCATGAACACCATGGCCGCCGCTTCCGACGCATGGGCGGCCAGGACCTCGGCGGCCTTGGGGCCTTGCAGGGCCATCAACGCGCGGTCCTCCAGGCGCTCGATCCGCACCTGGCCGGCCAGTTCGTCGTCGATGACCTTGAAATCGTTGTCCTTGCAGGCGCCGTTGACCACCACGAACAGGCCGTCGTCACCGGTTCCATCGGAAGAAATCGGACGCGCGGCCATCAGGTCGTCGATGATCCCGCCGGTGCGGTTGAGCAGCACCGAATAGCGCTGCTTGCCGGGCTTGAGGCCGATGAAGTCGCTGGGCGTGACTTCCTCGAAAGCCGAGAGCGGCGAGACGCCGCGCAGGCGCGCCTGGCCCATGTGCGACACATCGAACAGGCCCGCGTTCTCGCGCGTCCAGAGATGCTCCTTCAACACCCCGTCCTTGTACTGAACCGGCATCGAGTATCCGGCGAACGAGACCATGCGCGCGCCTGCGGCTACATGGGCTTCGTAAAGCGGGGTGGTCTTCAAGGTCTCGTCGGACAAGGGCGACTCCGGCTGATGAACCCGCGAGCGCGCGGAGACGATTCCCCGCGTCGCTTGCGCCCCCGCTGTCCCTGAGCCTGAGAGATTTCGGGGCCGAACCTCGGTCCCTTGCTCCTTCGGCGAGCGCGGGTTGGCCCCGGCGCTACTTTCCAGCGTTCACCAGCTCGCGCGGTCCTTTTGCCTGAGCGTTTCCGGGGCGGTTGCGCCTTCGGCTCCGGCCCCCGAAGGGTCCGATCTCTCCCGCGAGAGTCGCGCATAACTCTTCGATCGGTGGATGGGAGTCAACGCGCAAAGCGCCTGGCCCGGCGCGCTCGCACGCACCGGGCGAGAAAGCAGCCTTACATGCGCTCGGGCGCCTCGATTCCCAGCAGGTCGAGGGCCGCCTCCAACTGGCGCAGGGTCGTCTGAGCCAGCGCCAGGCGCGAGGCCTTCAATTCCGGCGAGGCCGAGAGGATCGGACAGGCGGCGTAGAACTTCGAAAACGCCTGGGCGAGCTTGTAGGCGTGTTCGGCCACAAAGTTCGGGGCCTTCTTGTCATAGGCGTCGGCCAGGGCCTGGTCGAAGGCGTCGAGCAGCAGGACCAGATCGCGCTCGGCCGCTTCGGAGACCACGATCTCGCCGCCCGCCGCGCCCTCGTCGGCCGCCTTGCGCAGCACCGACTTGATGCGCACGGCCTGATAGAGCAGGTACGGCCCCGTCTTGCCCTCGAAGCTTGAGAAACGGTCGAGGTCGAAGACGTAGGAGGTGCCGCGGAAGTTCTGCAGGTCGGCGAACTTCAGCGCCGCGACGGCCACCCTATGGGCGGTGTCCTCGAAGGCGGCGGGGTCCAGCTCGGCGCCCAGGCCCGCCTCGTGCAGGCGCTCACGCGCCTTGTCGCGGGTCATGACGATCATGTCGTTCAGCTTCAGCACCCCGCCCTCGCGGGTCTTGAACGGCTTGCCGTCGGTCCCGTTCATGGTGCCGAAGCCGACGTGCTCCAACGCGCCCTCGACGGCGTAGCCGGCCAGATAGGCGGCGCGGAACACGATCTCGAAGTGGTCAGCCTGGCGCTGGTCGACCACATAGAGCACGTGGTCGGGGCCAAAGCTTTCCTTGCGGTCGAGGATCGTCGCCAGGTCGGTCGTGCCGTACATGGCCGAGCCTTCGGAGGAGACCACCAGCAGCGGCGGCAGCTCGCGCTTGTCGCCCTGCCTCGCCACCCGCACGATCCGCGCGCCCTGGTCGTCGACCAGCAGGCCCTTGGCGTCCAGTTCGGCGACCATCGGCTCGATCAGGTCCTCGACGTCGCTCTCGCCCTTCCAGAGGTCGAAGTCGACGCCCAGGGCGTGGAAGTCGCGCTCCAGGGCCACGCGCGTCACCTTGGCGAAATGCCGCCACAAGAGGAAGTAGCCGGGCGTGCGGTCCTGCAGCGCCGCGGTCAGCTTGCGCGCCCGGTCGCGATAGTCGGCGTCGGCTTTCCCCCGCGCGGCGGCCTCGGGGTAGAGTCGGTCGAGATCGGCCAGGCCGACCTTTTCGAACAACGCCTCGGCCGTCTCGACGTCGTCGGCCGCCGGGCCGCCGGCGTTGAGCGCCTCGACCTGCTCGCCGATGTCGGGATGCTCGTCCATGACGGCCCCGATGAGCAGGCCCATCTGATAGCCCCAGTCGCCGAAGTGGGCGTCGCCGACCACCTCGTCGCCGCGGAAGCGATAGATGCGCTTCACCGATTCCCCGATGATCGAGGAGCGCAGGTGGCCGACGTGCATCGGCTTGGCGACATTCGGCCCGCCGTAATCGACCAGCACCTTGCGCGGCGTCTCCACCACCCCGGCGCCCAGCCGCGGATCGGCGGCGATCTCGGCGGCCCGCTGGGCCAGGGCCTCGGCGCTGACCCGGATGTTGATGAAGCCCAGTCCGGCGGTCTCCACCGAGCCCAGGCGCGGGTCGCTGGCCAGGTGCGCGACCACCTCGGCGGCGATCTCGCGCGGGTCGCGCCGCGCCACCTTGGCCGCCGGCAGGGCGCCGTTGCATTGGAAATCGGCCAGGTCCGGCCGGTCGGAAGGCGTCACACGGCCGAGTTCGGCCGGCAGTCCCGCCGCGGCGAAGGCGGCGGCGACCGCTTCGCTCAGGCCCCGTTTCAGGTCGCTCATTTGTCTTCGCTGGAGTTCCCGGCGACGGCCTGGCCGGCGTTCAGCCGGAAGCGCTTGCCGTCGCGGTTGAAGGCCGCCATCTGCGGCGTCACGTCGAACCCGACCAGCACCTCGAAATTCGCGCCGCTGGTGGTCAGCGAGGCGCGCGGGATGGTGATCTGGTTGATGGTCTCGGTCGCATAGACCCGGTCCTGTCCGGCGGGGAAGGTCACGGGCAGGTCGAAATACTGCTTGGCGATGACCGCGTCGTTGCGCTTGGTCACGGCGACCCAGTAGCGATAGGTCTTGGAATTGCCCTGCGCCTGCGGGCCTTTGCCGAGTTCGAACAGAACCTCCATCGTCACCTTGATGGGTTCTTCGTCCTTGTACTGGCAGCCAGCCGAAATGCCCTGGATCTCGCCGGACCAGCCGACGGCGTTCGAGGCCTCGCGCTCGTCCTTGAACTCGATATAGCGCGCGGCGTCGTAGAGCACCTTCACATAGGGACAGGGGCCTGCGTTACGCAGTTGCGGCAACGGGGCCTGGATGTCGTTCCACTCGGAGTCGCGCTTCTTCTTTTTGGCCGCTTCCTGCTCCTGGCGTTGCTGGTCGTTCGGGCGGCGCTGGGCGGCCGCCATCTCGGGAATCGTGGAGCCGGCCACGATCAGGCCGGCGGCGAACAGCAACAGAGAACGGCGCATGGAGGTCGTCCAGGAAGGAGGGGGCGCTGGGCCCAGGACGGGCGCACGCATCGGCTCCCTACTAATGGCTATCGAATGAGGCCGCAACGCGGCTGGCGATCCGGCCCGCAAACGCCTAGTTTGCCTGCATGTTGCAAGAGCCCCGCCCCCGTCGCCCGCTCAAGGTCCATCTGGCTACGCCGCGGGGATTCTGCGCTGGCGTCGACCGCGCCATCCAGATCGTCGAGCGCGCCATCGAGAAGTACGGCGCGCCGGTCTATGTGCGCCACGAGATCGTCCACAACCGCCATGTGGTCGACCGGCTCAAGGGCCTGGGCGCCGTGTTCGTCGAGGAACTGTCGGAGTGCCCGACCGACCGGCCGGTGGTCTTCTCGGCCCATGGCGTGCCCAAGTCGGTGCCGGCCGAGGCGCGCCAACGCGAGATGATCTATCTCGACGCCACCTGCCCGCTGGTCTCCAAGGTGCACGTCGAGGCCCAGCGCCACTACGACGCCGGCAAGGAGATCGTGCTGATCGGCCACGCCGGCCACCCCGAAGTGGTCGGCACCATGGGCCAGCTCCCCGAAGGCGCCGTGAAGCTGATCGAGACGGTGGAGGATGCGCGCGCCTTCACGCCCAAGGACCCGGGCAACGTCGCCTTCGCCACTCAGACCACCCTGTCGGTCGACGACACCGCCGAGATCGTCGCGGCCCTGCGCGAGCGGTTCCCGGAGATCGCCGCTCCGCACAAGGAAGACATCTGCTACGCCACCACCAACCGCCAGGAGGCGGTGAAGGCCGTGGCGGCCAAGGCCGACGTGCTGCTGGTGCTGGGCTCGGCCAACTCCTCCAACTCCGTGCGGCTGGTCGAGGTCGGCAAGCGCTCGGGCGCTCGGGCGGCCTATCTGATCGATGACGCGGGCAAACTGGATTTCGCCTGGCTCGACGGCGCCTCGGCGGTCGGCGTCACCGCCGGCGCCTCGGCGCCCGAAGTGCTGGTCCAGGGCCTGATCGACCGCCTGGCCGAGGTCTTCGACGTGACGGTCGAGGACGTCGACACCGTGCAGGAAACGGTGAGCTTCAAGCTGCCGCGGGCGCTGGTCAGCTAGAGAGCGTCCTTCCCTTCAGCCAGACGGCGAGGCGCACCGTCTCCCGTTCTCCGGCTGCAACAGCCAGCACAGTCATCGCTGCATCGGCCTGATCGGCGACCAGCCGCAAACCATTCAGACGCAGAAATAGGCCCGCGGCCAGGAAGGCAGCCCGCTTGTTGCCATCTGCAAACGGGTGATTGCTCGCGATTGCGACGAGATAGGTCGCGGCAAGCTCGTGAAGATCGGCCACCTGTTCGTAATGGAATCGGTTCGCGGGCCTTTGCAGCGCCGATTCCAGCAAACCTTCGTCGCGCAGCCCTGACACGCCTCCATGCAAGGCGATGCTTCGGTCATGCAGAACAACAAGAGCGTCTTTGTCGATCCACCGAGGCTCGTTCACTTGGCCAGGGCCCGGAAGGTGTCCCGGTATTGGTCCATGAATTCTTCACCCAGCGCGATCTGCTCGGCGACCTCGGGGCTGTAGGCCGACAGCCGCATCTCCCCGCCCGGAACGTCCGTCAGATAAACGATATCGCCTCGCTCGACGCCCAGCTTTACGAGCGCTTCCTTCGGCAACACGACACCCACGGAATTACCGATCTGGGTCAGTTTCAAAGCGATCATGACGGCCTCCACGCTTACGCCACCATTGTTATAACGTATGTAATACGCGAAGTCGACTTGACCGCCCGCCCGCGCTCCCGCATCCCGGCGCAATCATGGCCGTCTATACCGACATCTCCGACGAGGAGCTTTCCACCCTTCTCGCCAGGTTCGACCTGGGCGTCGCGCTGACCTTCAAGGGCATCGCCGAAGGCGTGGAGAACTCGAACTTCCTGCTGGAGACGGAGAAGGGCCGCTACATCCTCACCGTCTACGAGAAGCGGGTGCGGGAGGACGAGCTTCCCTATTTCCTCGGCCTGACCCGCTGGCTCGCCCAGCGCGGCTACCCCTCGGCGACGCCGATGGTCGACCGCCAGGGCCAAGCCCTGCAGCACGTGCGCGGCAAGCCCTGCGCGATCTTCTCGTTCCTGCCGGGCCTGGCCGTGCGCCGTCCCACCGCCGCCCATTGCCGTGAGGCAGGCGAGGGCCTGGCGCGTCTGCACCTCGCGGGCGAAGGCTTTTCGATGAGCCGGGCCAACGACCTGGGTCAGGCGGCCTGGGCGCCGATGTTCGATGCGCTGAAGCCGGCGGCCGAGGCGCTCAAGCCTGGCCTCTCGGAAGTCATCGACGGCGACCTGGAGCGGCTGGCCGCCGCCTGGCCGGCGGACCTGCCCGGCGGGATCATCCACGCCGACTATTTCCCCGACAACGTCTTCTTCGATCCCGCGGGGCGTTTCGCCGGGGCCATCGACTTCTATTTCGCCTGCAACGACTTCCTGGCCTACGACATCGCCGTGGCGCTGAACGCCTGGTGCTTCGAACCCGACGGCAGCTTCAACATCACCAGCGGCCGGGCGATGCTGGCCGGCTACGAGGCCCACCGCCCCCTGAGCGCCGCCGAGCGCGCCGCCCTGCCCGCCTTGGCGCATGGGGCGGCCATGCGATTCTTCCTCACCCGTCTCCACGACTGGGGCGCGACCCCGGCCGGGGCGCTGGTGCGCCCCAAGGACCCGCTGGAATACGAGCGCAAGCTGGCCGTGCACCGCTCGGCCCCCGACCTTTTCCTGCTGGGCCAGGCCAAGTGACGCCCGAGGTGGTGATCTATTCGGACGGCGCCTGCTCGGGAAATCCCGGACCGGGCGGCTGGGGCGCGATCCTGATGTCGGGCCAGCACGTCAAGGAAATCCACGGCGGCGAGGATGCGACCACCAACAACCGTATGGAGCTGATGGCCGCCATCCAGGCGCTGGAGACCCTCAAGAAGCCCTGCAAGGTCGAACTGCACACCGACAGCCAGTACGTGATGAAGGGCATTTCGGAGTGGATCTTCGGCTGGAAGAAGCGAGGCTGGAGGACCGCCGACGGCAAGCCGGTGAAGAACGACGACCTCTGGCGGCGCCTCGATACGGCGCGGGCGCGCCATGACGTGAGCTGGAACTGGGTCAAGGGCCACGCCGGGCACGAATTGAACGAGCGCGCCGACGCCCTGGCGCGCAAGGGCCTCCAGGAAGCTCGGGCCGCTTGAACATTCGATATCGAACCACCACATAGTTCGATATCGAATGAAAGGAGCCGTCGATGGCCCCCACGGTCCAGGAACGTCCGGACGTCGCTATATTCCACGAGATCGGCGTCATCGAGCATCTTACCCGCATGTCGGTCGCCCGACATCTGCCGCCCGGGATGACCTATGCTCATGTGGAACTGCTGATGCGCTTCCATCGTGACGGCGATGGTCAGACGCCCGCCGAACTCGCCCGCGGCATGCTGATGTCCAAGGCGGCGATGACCAGCGCCTTGCAGAAGATGGAGACGCAGGGCTTCATCACCCTGCTGTCGGACGTCTCCGACCGCCGCAAGAAGCGGGTGCGGATGACGCGCGGGGGCCGCGAGGCGCACGCCGAACTGCTCAAGGCCATGAAGTGGAAGATGGACGCCCTGCGCGAGGGCTTCACCGAGGCGGAGTTCCGTCAGGCCCTGCCGTTCCTGCGCAGCCTGCGGCTCTTCCTCGAAGACGTCATCCAGGCAGGCGAACCCGAAGCCGCGAGCCGCCGCTGAGCCCCGTCACCTCGACGATCGCCTCGAGGTCGAGCGCCGAGCCGTCCTCGGTCTCCGCCGCCCATTCCTTGCCGTCGACCAGGACGCGGCCCGCCCCGTGGACGAAAGCCGCCGTCACTCGGCCGTGATGGCCGACCAGCCGGGCGACATTGTCGTTGATGTCTGGCGCAGCCTGCGTCCGGCGCGGCCAGAAGCGTCGCGCGCCGAGCGTCGTGACGATGGTCAGCACCGCGAAGAGGCCGATTTCGAGGGTGGCGCTGTCGGTGAACAGGCTGACCACCGCCACCACCGCCGCGCTCGCCGCCGGCCAGAGCAGCCAGCCGGACCCGAAGGCGATTTCAACGGCCAGCACCGCACCGGCCACCGCGAGCCAGAACCAGAAGCCGTGCGCCAGATAGAACTCGGCAAGCGGGCTCATCGATTCAGGCCCCCGTCGGCGGAACGGCTCCGCGACGCGCCGCCGGCCGCGGCGGATTGTCGGCGCTGACGGTCTTCACCAGTTCGCCGACGCCGGCCAGCGAGCCGACCAGGGCCGACATTTCCGAAGGCACGATCACCGTCTTCTGCTGCGGGCTTTCGGCCAGCTTGCCGAACGCCTCGACGTACTTCTGGGCCACGAAATAGTTGATCGCATTGACGTCGCCGCGGGCGATGGCTTCCGACACCATGGTGGTGGCCTTGGCCTCGGCCTCGGCCTCGCGCTCGCGGGCTTCGGCGTCGCGATAGGCCGCTTCCCGGCGCCCCTCGGCCTCGAGGATAGCGGCCTGCTTGGCGCCCTCGGCGCGGGCGATGGCGGCGGCCTTCTCGCCATCGGCCTCGGTGATGACGGCGCGGCGCTCGCGCTCGGCCTTCATCTGGCGGGCCATGGCGGAGGTGATATCCGGCGGCGGTTGCAGGTCCTTGATCTCGATCCGCGCCACTTTCACGCCCCAGGGCGCGGTGGCGTTGTCGATGACGTGCAGCAGGCGGGTGTTGATCTGGTCGCGCTGCGAAAGCACCTCGTCCAGTTCCATCGAGCCAACCACGGTGCGCAGGTTGGTCATGGCCAGTTGGGCGATGGCGTAGTTGAGGTTGTCGACCCGATAGGCCGCCGCCGCGGCGTCCATCACCTGGATGAAGACGATGCCGTCCACCTGGACCACGGCGTTGTCCTTGGTGATCACTTCCTGGCGCGGCACGTCCAGCACCTGCTCCATCATGTTCACCTTGCGTCCGACGGTTTCGACGAAGGGCGTCAGGAAGCTGATCCCGGGCGAGAGGGTGCGCGTATAGCGGCCGAAGCGCTCGACCGTGAACTCGCGGCCCTGCGGCACGATCTTGATCGCCCCGAACAGGATGACCAGCGCCAGGACGACCAGGACGCCGACTGCGGTAAGTTCCATGACAACCTCTCCGAGAACGGAACGGTAGATTAGCGTGGAGACGGCTCTGCCGTCACCTGTTCCGCTTCCGGCTCCACCGGCATGATCCCGGTCCTGTATTTCACGTGCGAGAGCGCGTCGGCCAGGTCTCGGCCCCGGACCGCCGCCAGCGCCAGGGCGCGCCGAGCCCCCTCACCGCAGGCAGGATAGATACGCCGGCCTTCCGCGAGGCCGGCGTTGAAGCTCGCCGTCATCCGGGCGGCCAGGTCCTCGTCCGGCTGCTCGGCGTCGACCAGCCGCTCCATGCGATCGCGCCAGCGCCGCTCGGAGGGGCCCTCACAGGCCTGGCTGAGGGCCTGGCTCTCGCCCAGCACGCGGGTCAGGCCGACCAGGGCCTCGCGTTGGGCGACCGAGCGGTCCTGCGCCACGGCCGGCATGGCGGCGGCGAATGCGGCAAGGGCGAACAGCGTCAAACGCATGGCCGCACTTAAATCCGCCGCAAGCGGCTTGTCACCTGCGCACGGCAGGCGTTAGCGCAGGGCCGACGTCGCCGGAGATCACCATGCGCGCCCTGCCGCCCGCCCTCGCTCTCGCCCTGATCTCGCACGCCGCCCTCGCCGCCGCGCCGGCCAAACCGGCCGCCAAGCCCGCCGCCGCCAAGCCTGCGCCGGCCTTCGACGCTCGCGATCCGGCCGCCCTGATCGGGCTGCTTGCGGGCATGGACGCCAAGGCCGACGTGGCCGCATCCGGCGCCGGCGTGGTCGTGCTCAATGTCGCCACGCCCGGCGGCAAGTTCGGCGCGCAGTACGTCGACTGCGACGGAAACGGCAAGGCCTGCGGCCTGTTGGCCTTCTCGACCGCCTTCGAGCGCCGCGGCCCGACCCTGGACCAGATCAACGTCTTCAACCGCACCCAGGTCGCCTGCCGCGGCTACCTCACCGACGACGGCCGCTCCAACGTGATGTACGGCCTGCTGCTGACCCAGCGGATGACCCCGGCCGAGATGAAGCAGCACCTGGGCGTCTGGCAGGGATGCCTGGCCACGTTCGGCCGCTTCAACCGCGATCCGCAAGGCTTCGTGATCGGAGGCTAAAGCCCGGTCTCCCAGCGGGCGGCGGCCAGCCGCTCGACCAGGAAGTCCATCAGCACCTTGACCCGCGCTGGGCGCAGCCGGCCCGGCGGGCTGACGATGTGCAGGGCGGGCGTCGGCGGGCGCCAGTCGCACATGGCCGTTTCCAGCGAGCCCTCCTTCAGGTCGCGCCAGCAGATGAACTCCGGCTGCAGCGCTACGCCCAAGCCGGCGCGCAGCGAAGCACTGAGGCTTTCCGAGCTGTTGACCCGCAGCGGCCCTGCGACGCTCACCGTCACCTCCTCGCCCGACTGGCGGGTGAAACGCCAGGTGTCGGGGCTCTCGACATTGGCGTAGGTGAAGCAGCGATGATGCGCCAGGTCACGCGGATGCTCCGGCTTGCCGAACGCCTCGAAGTAACGCGGCGAGCCCACCAGCATGACCCGCATGTCGCAGACCCTGCGCGCCAGCAGCGAGGAGTCGGGAAGCTGAGCGATGCGCACCGCCAGGTCGAAGCCCTCCGCCACCAGATCGACCTTGTGATCGGCCAGGTCGAGATCGAGGCTCACCTCCGGATAGCGGGCCAGGAAGTCGGGCAGGATCTCAGCCAGGTGCAGCAGGCCGAAGGACGCCGGCGCGGCCAGTCGCACGACGCCCCGCGGAACGGCCGACTGCGCGGCGGTCTCGGCCTCCACCGCCTCGCCTTCGGAAAGGATGCGTTGCGCCCGCTCCAGCGCATTTCGGCCGCTCTCGGTCAGGGACAGGCGCCGCGAGGTGCGGTGGAACAGTCCCGCCCCCAGGCGCGCTTCCAACCGTGACACCGCCTTGGAGACCGTAGCCTTGGACAGATCCAGATCGGCGGCGGCGCGGGCGAAGGAGCCGGTCTCGGCCACCTTGGCGAACACTGCCCAGGCTTCAAAGTCAGGGAGCTTTGACATCGTATTTTCGGAAACGATTAGTTTCCATCGTTTCTATTTCTAAAACTCATGGGATCGCTACCTTTTTCTCGAACGGACGGCCCAAGCAGACCCGTCCCCCGGAGATCAAGTCATGATCGACCTTCGACCCTTTGAAACCCTCGGCGGCGCCGACCACGGCTGGCTCGACGCCAAGCATCACTTCTCGTTCGCCGACTATCACGATCCCAAGCGGATGAGCTGGGGCGCCCTGCGCGTCTGGAACGACGACAGGATCGCGCCGAATTCGGGCTTCCCGCCGCACCCGCACGCGAACATGGAGATCATCACCTATGTCCGCACCGGGGCGATCACCCACCAGGACAGCCTGGGCAATACGGGCCGCACCGAGGCGGGCGACGTGCAGGTGATGAGCGCCGGCTCGGGCATCCG
>NZ_JAYRST010000074.1:0-15715 GCF_041920015.1 Phenylobacterium sp. | reverse complement strand
GCGTTTCTCGCCTTCACTGTTTGGGGACGGCGTCTGGCCGGCCTTTGCTCGGCCTGCGGGTCACAGTGATGAGGAATGGACAATGCACTTGTCGAAGCTGGCTCGCACAGCGGCGATCGCCTTGGCCCTGGGCGTGGGGCTCGGAACCGCCAGCGCCGCCCAGGCCGCCTATTTTGTACGCCCCGTCCTGCAATACAGCGGGGAAATGCAGGATGGCTTGTCTTTGAACGACAAGACCAGCGCTTCAGCCACGTTCCACGACGGCTGGTCGGCTTTCGAGGCCTATGTCGACATGAACGACGGAACCATCAAGACCTATCTGGAAATGAACGGTCCCACTGATGTCTTCGGCGGCGCGACGGGCGTCATGGGCGATCAAATCCGCTACACCGGCGACAGCGACCAAGCCGTCAGCTTCCGCTTCGACTACGACAGCCTGATCTCAGCCAATCAGTGGTATACGGGAACTCCCGAGGAATTCGACAACCGATACATCGGGATCGAGGCGCACTTCGCGATCTACGAAGCCGGCTCTGGCGCCACTTGGTCCGACTGGACGCTGTTCGGCAGCAATAGCAGCAAGGCCCTCTTCGTCGATCATGAGATAACGACGTTCCAGGATTGGCCGAGCGACTTCTCCGAATTCTACTCCGGCGGCCTCGGAATAGATCTCTACCTGACTTCGGGCAAGTCTTACGATGTCTTCGCAGCCTTCAATCTGATCGTAACGCCGGGATCTCAGATCGGGACGATCACGATGAACTCGCTGAACACCTCGACGATCGGGATCGTCGCTCCCGGCGGCAGCTTCACCTCGGAGTCGGGCGAATTCCTCGGCTTCGCCAAGACCGTCAGCGCCGTGCCCGAACCGGCTACGTGGGCGATGATGATCGCAGGCTTCGGGCTTGTCGGCTCCGCCGTCCGCCGTCGGAACGCTGTGCTCGCGGCCTGAGCCGGCGCCGATATGACGATCACGCCCCGCCGCTGGTCCATGGCGGCGGGGCGTGATCGGCTATTTGCCAGTCTGTATCGTGCAAGGGGTCATCGGACCGCTCACGATCGTCACCTTCAGTGGAATGCCAGTCATTCTGGCTCGACCATGTATCATGTTCATGATCGTCCCCTGCCTGCTGGGCGATTCCGCGACCGTCCGCCAAGCCCCGAGAACAGGTCAGCCAGCGAGGCCAAAAGAAAGAATTTATTAACCGGCGTGATCCGAACCGCCGGCGTTTCTCGCCTTCACTGTTTGGGGACGGCGTCTGGCCGGCCTTTGCTCGGCCTGCGGGTCACAGTGATGAGGAATGGACAATGCACTTGTCGAAGCTGGCTCGCACAGCGGCGATCGCCTTGGCCGTAGGGTGTATGGCGTCAGCCGCATCCGCCGCGACGACGATCGTGACCGTAAACGGCAATAACAACCCCTATCTGGCCGGTCAGGCGAATGGGGCGAGTGCGCTCGGCGATTCTGCGCCCATGCAATCGCCCACGCTGGCGCTTACCGGCTTTGCGGAAGGCAGCATCATCACCTTCAGCGCAGTGGGTGGGTTCAATTACTCCGGCGGCACCCCGGCCGCTTCCGCCGATGGCGATGGCGGGCTGGCCAATCTGGCCGCGAGCGCACTAGGCATATCGGGTGCGCAGAATGTGCATTATAATGGCCTTGTCGGTGTATTTCTGGACGACGGCGTCAATACGGGAGCGGCCCCGGCAAGCCGTAACGACGGCATAAACTTCGCTGCGATCGCACCGGAACTCTACCAGATATTTTGGATCGGCGACGGGCTGACGGGCGCCGGCACGGGGGACGTGCAGCAATTCACGGCGCCGGTCGGCGCGACCCGGCTCTTCCTCGGCTCGACCGATGGCTCTGGCTGGTTCAATAACAGCGGCGTCTCGATGGTGACGATCAACTATACACCAGCCGATGTCGCCGCCGCCGTACCCGAACCCGCCACCTGGGCCATGATGATCATGGGCTTCGGGCTCGTGGGGTCGGCCATGCGCCGCCGGAACGCCGTGCTCGCGGCCTGAACCGTCGCCGACCTGGCGAGCAGGTTCCGCCGCCAATCCGTGGCGGCGGGGCCTGCTCGCGCCCTGATGCCCGCCATCGGCGGCAACCCCTTAACGGTTTGCAACAGGTCTTCAGCGCATGCTGACCGAGTGGCGCCCTTTTGGCGCGCTTCGGACGCGCAGAAGGGCTGTTCGATGTTCTGGCGGGGCGTGATCGGCTATTTGCCGGTCCATATCGTGCAAGGGGTCGTGGGATTGCTCACGATCGTCACCTTCACGCGCCTGCTGACGCCCGCCCAGTTCGGCGACTACGCCCTGGGCTTCTCGGTGGCCAGCCTGGTCCACACAGGCGTCTTCACCTGGAACGAGGCCGCCTATGCGCGTCATTGGGCCGCCGAATCCGAGCGTGACGACGGTCGCGACCTGGCGGCGACCGCCCATCGCACCTGGCTTTTCCTGCTGGCCGTCCTGCCGCTGGCCGGGCTGATCGCCTGGCTCACGCCCTTGTCGCCGGGCCTGAAACTGGCGGTGCTTGCGGGCCTCGCCTCGGTCGTTCCACGCACCTTCGCCCGAATGGTGCAAGAGCGCCGCCGCGCCGCCGGCGAGGTGGCGGGCGCCGCCTCGATCGACCTCGTTCAGACAGCCGGCGGCTTCGCGGCCGGCGCCCTGCTGGCCCTGGCCGGCCTTGGCGGAGCAGCGCCACTGATCGGATCTGGGCTGGCCGCGGGCGCCTGCGCCGTCTGGTGTCTGCGGCCCGAACACGCCAGGACCGTCGGCGGACGGTTCGAGACCGCCCGCGCGGTTCGCCATGCGCGGTACGGCGTGCCGGTGGCGCTGTCGCTGATCCTGGCCCTGGTGCTCTCCAGCACCGACCGCTTCCTGTTGGCCGCCTTCCTCGATCAGGCCGCGGTGGGCGTCTATCACGCCGGCTACAGCCTGGCGAACCGCACCCTGGACGTGGTGTTCATCTGGCTGGGATCGGCCGGAGGCCCGGCCCTGATCATGGCGCTGGAGCGTGGCGGCCGGCCGGCCCTCGCCGAAGCTGCGCGCGAGCAGGCGGGCCTCATGCTGCTGCTCACCGTCCCGGCGGCGGTCGGCCTGGCCCTGGTCGCCGCGCCCCTGGCGCAACTGATGGTCGGGCCTGAACTGGCGCAGGGCGCAGCACAGGTCACCCCCTGGATCGCCGCCAGCGGCCTGCTGGCGGGGCTGACCACCTACTATTTCCACCAGGCCTTCACCCTGGGCCAGAGGACGATATTCCTGCTGGCGGCCATGGCGGTCCCGGCGCTTGCGAACCTCGTCCTCAATCTTCTGCTGATCCCGAGGATGGGCTTGCAGGGCGCGCTGGTCGCCACGGTGGTCAGCTACGCCGTGGGCCTGGCCGCGTCCGCGGCGCTAGGCCGGCGGCTGATGGCCCTGCCGATCCCCTGGACCACGCTCTTCCAGGTCGCGGGCGCCAGCCTCGCCATGGCCCTGGTGGTCAGCCGCATCCCAGCCATCGGCGGCCTGGCCGAACTCCTCGCCAAGGCCACGGCCGGGGCCGCGGTCTACGCCGTGCTCGTCTGCGCCCTCGACGCCGGGGGCCTACGCAGCCGCGCAGGCCAAGCCCTGCGCCAACTCCGCGCCCGGAACGCCGCATGACCGCCCAGACCGAAACCCTGTTCGACAACGCCGCCTGGCCGCAGGCCGCGCCGCGCCTCTCGGTGCTCATCCCCTTCAAGGGCGACGATCCCCTGCCCTTGCTCGCCGCCCTGGCGCTGGAGCCTTGCGCCGCCGAGATCGTGATCCTGGACGACGGCTCGGACGATCCAGCCCTGGCCGCCGAGGTCGAGGCCACCACCCGCCTGCTGCCGTTGCCGGCGCGGTTCGTGCGCCTGGCGCGCAACGAAGGCCGCTCCAAGGGCCGCAACCGCCTGGTCTCCCACGCGCGAGGGGACGCCTTCCTGTTCCTCGACAGCGACATGCTGCCCGACGACCCGCGCTTCCTGCGCCGCTGGCTGGAGCTGGTGGAGACCAGCGATCCGCCGGTCGCCTTCGGGGGTTTCTCGCTCAAGCAGGTCGAACCTCGGCCCGAGCAGGCCCTGCACCGCGCCATGGCCGCCCACAGCGACTGCCTGGACGCGGCGACCCGCGCCCTGCACCCGGAAAAGCACGTCTTCACCTCCAACCTGCTGGTGCGCCGCGACGTGTTCGACGCCGAGGCTTTCGACGAAGGCTTCGCCGGCTGGGGCTGGGAGGACGTCGAATGGGGCATGCGCGTCGCCCGCCGCTGGCCGATCCTTCACATCGAGAACCCGGCGACCCACCTCGGCCTCGACAACGCACGGACGATGGCGGCCAAGTACGAACAGTCGGCCGCCAACTTCGCGCGGGTGGTCGCCGCCCATCCGGCCGTCGTCGCCGCCTATCCCAGCTATCGCGTCGCCAAGGCCCTGAAGCGCGCGCCGCTGCGCAGGCTCTGGCGGCCGATCCTGAAGCAGTACGCCCTGGCCGAGGCCGCGCCGCTGGCCAGCCGCGCCCTGGCCATGCGCCTCTACCGCGCCGCTCTTTACGCCGAGGCCGTCTGATGTCCTACGCCGAGGCCTATGCGGCCGACAATTCCCTTTATGGCAAGCTGCGCCGCCGGACAGCGTGGATGACCCACCGCCGGCCGCTGGCGGTCGCCCCCGGCCGGCCGATGCTGTCGCTCAGCTTCGACGACGCGCCGCTGACCGCCGCGACGGCGGGCGCGGCCATCCTGGAGGCGCGAGGCCTGCGGGGCACCTTCTACGTCTCGGCGGGGCTTGCCGGAAAGGACGCGCCCATGGGCGTCTGCGCCGGTTCGGAAGACTATCGCCGGTTGGCCGCCGCCGGCCACGAACTGGCCTGCCATACCTATTCGCACCTCGACTGCGGACGGGCCTCCGGGCCTGGCGCCAAGGCCGATGTCGAACGCAACGTCGAAACCCTGGCCGCATGGGGCGCACCGACGCTGGAGAGCTTCGCCTATCCCTATGGCGACGTCGGCCCCGGCCCCAAGGCCGCCCTGGCCGGCCGCTTCTCGACCCTGCGCGCCCTGCATCACGGGATCATCGAGCGCGGCACGGACCTGAACCAGGCCCCCGCCGTGGGCATCGAAGGCCCTCCGGGCCCCGCCGCAGCCCGCCGTTGGATGGAACGCGCCAAGGCCAGGAACGCCTGGCTCATCCTCTACACCCACGACGTCGCGCCCGATCCGTCGCCCTGGGGTTGCGCCCCGGAGACCTTCGCGGCGATCATCGACGAAGCGCTGGCCGCGGGCTTCGAGATCGACACGGTCGGCGCCATCGCCCGGCGGCTGGGAATCTAGGTTCCGACCTTCTCGTCGGGCCAGACCAGCCGCGTCGCCACCATCACGAACATCGCCCAGCGAAAATCGTGATAGGTCACGGCGATGCTCTCGGTGAGCGTCATCAGGCCGTAGACGATCAGGAGCGGCACGGCGAGATAGGCGCCCGGGCTGCGGAACAGGGCCACCGCCGCCAGCACGACCGTCTGCAGGAACATCATGCCGAAGGCGGCCAGGCCGAACACGCCCATGCCCAGCCATTGCTCGATCCATCCGCTGTGGGCGTGGATCGGCGTGAATCCCGCATCCTTGACGATCCAGGCCAGGGGGGTCCAGGTCCCCTTCGTCTCCCAGACCACGCCGTAGCCGAAGCCGGTCCAGGGGCGCAGCTCGACCTGCCGCATGGCGGCCGCCCAGATCTTGGTGCGTCCGGTCAAGGTGGCGTCCTTGCCCAAGAGCTCGAAGACGAGGTCGGCGGCGAACAGCAGCACGCCGGCCAGCATGGCCACGCCCAGCACGGCCAGCCAGACGGTCGCCACGCCCGAGGCCGGATGACGGCGCACCAGCGCCACCAGCATGACGCCCCCCGCCCCCAGCATCAGCGACACCAGCGACGTCTTGGACGTCGACATCAGGACGAGGAAGAGCGCCAGCGCCGCGAACCCCAGCCATATGGGCGCGCGCCGGGGGTTGAGCGCCGCGGCGGCCAGCAGGATGGTGAAGCCCAGGGCCATGTTGCCGCCCAAGGCGTTCTTTTCAGGCCACACCCCGCGCCAGGCGCCGGGGAACAGGTCGTGCATCACGCCGATGGAAGGCGCCGCCAGGGAGACCAGCAGCGCCACGACGGTTAGAAACGCAAAACAGCCGCCCAGCACCTCGCTCAGCTCGCTCCAGCGATAGCGAACCGCGAGCAGCACAGCGCCCAGGGTGGTGAAGCCGAGGGCGATGGCCCGTCGCAAGGTCTGGTCGGGCGCGATCGACCAGGCGGCGGACAAGGCGGCGATCAGCAACAGCATGACCAGGAAGGGCTGGCGAGCCAAGGCGCCGAGCGTGGCGCCGGGCGAGAGCGCAAAGAGCAGCAGCGCCGCGCCATAGGCCGGCAGATAGAGCGCGCGGACCAGGCCCGAGGCGGCCGGATTGCCAGCGTCCCCAAGCAGCGGAAAGACCCAGAACTGGCTGTAGATCAGGAAGATCGCCGCAGCGGCGGCGAGGGTCAGCAGCCGCCAAGCTGTCCAGCGGTGCGCCGCCGGCGCCGCACCCGCCAGGGCCTGGGTCACGGCAGAAGAGTCCGCAGGAACCCGGGCGTCTCGACCCGGCTGCGATTGAGGAACAGGCCGGTTACATGCCCGCCCGCCGCCTTGACCGCGTCCCGAAGCTGGGCCGGCGCACGCACGTCGGCCTGGTCGGCGGCCACCACCAGCACGATCTGGTCCATGAAGGGCGCGACCGTCAGGCCCGCCCTGGAGCGTTCAGGCGCGGGGCTGTCGACGATAATCACCTCGGCGAACCGGCGCAGGGCGTTCCAGTAGTCGGCCGTGGGCGTCAGATGCACGCTCTGGCGGCCGACGAGCTGTTCGCGGCGGAAACGCGTGACCCACCAGCGCGCGGCCCCCACCCGATAGGCGCACAGATAGTTGGCGTCGGGCCAGGGTTCGCCCTGCGGCGTGCGCGCTGGAGGATGGACGGTGAAGAAGGCCGAGCCGTCCGGACTGGCCTGGACCGGGCCGGAGAGTTCGCCATAGCGCTGCGCCTCTGCGGTCAAGGCCCCATATTGCGGCGCGGCCATCAGGTCGAGATCGACCAGCCACACCGAACGCCCGGCCCGCCGAGAGACGTGATTGGCCAGTTCACGCGCGACGGTGGAGACGCCCTCGCCCCGGCGCGCGGCAGTGACCTGAATCACCCGCGAACGGCCAGCCGGAGACGACCCACCGAGGGACGCCCACAGCTCGGCCATCTCGGAACTCAGATCGACCATGACTCGAATCGCCGCCCACGCAGTTGCGGCAGGCTAACGCAAACTTGGCCGATCTACTGCGTCTTCAGCGCCGCCGCGCCGAGGACCGGCAGGTCGAGCGTGCGCGCGGCCGAATGCGGCGTCGGCAGGCCCGGCCGAAGGAACATGCAGAGCAGGCCCGCGCAAAGCGACGAGAAGCCGGCGAACAGGAAGGCCAGCATCACAACGGGCTTGCGGAGGCTCTTGCCCTTGGTCGGGGCGATCGCCCGCTGGACGATGCGGATATTGTCGTTGGACTTGGCGGCGATCTCCTGGGCGGCTCGGCTCTGCTCCTCCTTCACCGTGAAATCGCGGACGCTGGCCTGGAGCACGTCGCGATCGAGAGAGAGCTGCTGGAACCGCGGCTCCAGCTCGGCCAGCCGCAGCCGCCGTTCGGTCAGGCGCTCGATCTGCCCGGCCAGTTCGGCCTGCGACTGGCGCAACGCCGAGACTTCGGAGGTCAACTGGATCTTCTCGGTCTGCAGGGTCTGATGGACCGGGTTCAAGCCGATCCGACGGCCGCCGTCGCCCTGGGCGCGCCCCGCCGCGATACCCGCTTCCAGTTGTGCGATCTGGGCGTCCAGTTCCTGAACCGGCCGAGCGTCGGCGCGATAGCGTGACAGCAACTCCTCCCGCTGCAGCTTGAGCGTGACGAGTTTCTCCCCTGGGGCGCTGGAGACGTCGCGATAGAGGCGGATCTCCGGCGCGACCTGGGCAAGCTGGCTATTCAGGGTCGTCAGCCGTCCAAGACGGTCCTGAAGCTGCGCATCGGTCTGATACTTCTGTTGCTCGATCTGCGCCTGAAGTTGGGACAGCGAAGCCTTCTCGGCGACGAAATCGCCAATCCGATTGCTGGTCAGGAAGTCCTCATAGGCCGCATCGGCCCGGGCCAGGCGGTCTTCGAACAGCTTGCGCTGCTGTTCCAGCGCGGGCGAACTCGGATCGAGCAGCACCGTCCGCCGATAGATCAGGTACTCTTCGAGCAAGGTGTTGAGGATCAGCGCCGCCGCCTGGGGATCGGTGTGGGAGAAGCCGACCCGGACCACCGGGGTGTCCGGCGCCGTCTCGATCTTCAGCCCCTGCTCCACGGCCCGAACCGCCAGGGCCATGATCGTCTTCTTTTCAGCCGGCGAGGCCTTGGCGTATTTCTCGGCCAGTTCGGGATAGGTGCGCGAAAGGCCCAGGCGTTCGATCACCCGCTGCTTCAGGGCCCCTGCCCCCAGAATCTCGGTCTCAGACTGAATCACCTGATCGGAATCAAGGACCGCGCCACGGCCGGCGTCGCCGGCGCGCGGCTCGTAGACATATTCCTGGCCCAGCCGGACCAGGACGCTGGAATAGGCTTCGTACTTGGTCTTCATGGTCAGGGCGGCTGCAACGCCCAGCGCGAAGATCACCGCGAATACCGCCAGCATTAGGTAGCGTTCGCGCCAGAGCAGGATCGGGAAGTCGATCAGGGCGTAGCGCGGGCGGGCGGACCAGCCGCTCGCCTCCTGCGTTCCAAAAGCCCAAGCGCCCTGCGCCACGTGCGAATCCTGCGCTTCACCCTGTCGCGCTAAGCTGCGCGGGCGCAATTAACGATCCGTTACCCATTCTCCTTAACCTTTGCGCCATGCTTGGAGCCCGCCCCCGCATCATCGGCCTGATCGCCGGCGCCGCCGCGACGCTGGGCGGATGCGCCATGCCGACGATCGCGCCGCGCGACCTGATGGGCCGCTGGCAGGAGCCCGCGCCGAGGCCGGCGGGTCAGGCGTTCGCCGACATCCCCTATGCGAGTTGGACGGATGACGAGCCGGACTATCGATTCTTTCCGGGCGACGAACTGGAAGTCTCGGTTCCGTCGGCTCCGGAGCTTTCGAAATCCGTGACCGTGCAGCCGGACGGCCGGATCGCCCTGCCGTTGATCGGCACGGTCATGGCCGCCGACCGTACGGTTCCCGACCTGGAGGCGGCGGTCGCCCAGGCCTATGCGAGCCAGCTTCTGCGGCCGCAGGTGGACATCACGGCCAAGGCCGCGCCGCTCAAGGTGTTCGTGGGGGGCGAGGTCGGCAATCCCGGGGTCGTCGACCTGACCGGCGACGGCGACGCCCTGCGCGCAGTCATTCAGGCCGGCGACTTCAAGACCAGCGCCGACCGCAGCGAAGTCTACATCATCCGCCGCGGCCCTGACGGACGCGGCATGATCCGCAAGGCGAACCTGTTGCGGGGCCTGCGCGACGGGCGGGCCGACCTGGTGCCGCTACGGCGCTTCGACATCGTCTACGTGCCGCGCAGCGGCGCCTCGGAGGCGGGGCTGTTCATGCAGCAGTACTTCCGCGACCTGCTGCCGATCCCGTTCAGCTACGCCCTGGGCGGCCAGACCTTCCAGTAGTCGGGCCAGCAGCCGGGTCCATGGCCCCGTTCAGCCGTGGGCCAGCCATTCGCGGGCCTGACGCTGGGCTTCGGCGACGTCTTCGGACGCCATCTCCTGGCTCAGTTCCTTGCGATACAGCTTGGCTTCCACCGAGCCGCGCATGGCCGCCAGATTGAACAGCATGTGCGCCGACACATAGTCCAGCGGCGCGCCGCCCTGGCCGGTCGAATACAGCAGGCCCAGCTTGAACAGTTCGTCCCCCGAAGCTTCCGCACTGGGAAGCGGCAGTCCGACAGTTTCCACGCTCGTGAGCATGACGTTTGGTTCCCTAGCCCCGTCGCTCGCCCGTTCTGGGCGTCTTTCCCGACGTTCCTGAAGCTAGGTAAGTCGACCGCGACTAAAGATAGGGTTAATCCCGAAAATAGATCGATCGAAGCGCAATTACTGTGACTATTCGAGTTTTTTACTGAGCGGAAACCTCCGTATCCGGCGAGTTAATTCGCCTCCCCCTTCGCCGCTGGCGACATCGCTCCGCTGACGGGGTTGTTCAGGTCAAGTTCAGGCTGGGCGGTAGAGATTGCGCAGCAAGGGACACGAAATTCTGGAGCCAGGAAGCCCCGCCATGAAACGCCTTATCCTGAGCCTCGCCACGGCCGCGGCGGTCGCCGCTCCGCTGGCGTTCACCGCCACCAGCGCCGCCGCCGACGATCGTCGCGGCCGCCATGAGCAGCGCTGGGATCGCCAGGAGCACCGACAGGACCGCTGGGGTCGTCGGGATGACCGCCGCGACGACCTCTGGGATCGTCGCGACAACCGCTGGAACGGCCGCAACGATGGCTGGAGCCGCAGCGGCCCGAGTTGGGACCGCGGCCGCCATAACGGCTATTACTACAACAACCGCTGGTATTACGGCCCGCCGCCGCAAGCCTATTACGGCAGTCCAGCCTACCGGCCCGGCTATACGGCCTGGCGGCGCGGCGCGCATCTTCCGCCCTACTACCGTGGCTATGTCGTGAACGATTACTACCGCTATCACCTGCGCCAGCCGCCGCGCGGCTATGCCTGGTATCGGGTCGGCGACGACTATCTTCTGGCGGCGATCGCCAGCGGCGTCATCTTCGACATCATCACCAACTAGCCCTGAAACAGAAACGCCCCGGATTGCTCCGGGGCGTTTTGCTATTCGAGGCCCAGCTTGGCCTTGAGAAGCTGGTTGACCGCGCCCGGATTGGCCTTGCCGCCGGTCGCCTTCATCACTTGGCCGACGAACCAGCCGATGGCCTGGGGCTTTTCCTTCACGGCCGAGGCCTGGCCCGGGTTCGCCGCGATCAGGTCTTCGATGATCTTCTCCAGCGCGCCGGTGTCGGAGACCTGCTGCAATCCTTGCTTCTCGACGATCTCGCGTGGCGCGCCCTCGCCGGCCCACATGCGCTCGAAGACGTCCTTGGCGATCTTGGAGGAGATGACGCCCTCCTCGATCAGCGCCACCAGTTCGGCGATGGCGGCCGGCTGCAAGGGGCTCGCCTCGATGGAAAGCCCGTCGGCGGTCAGCTTGGCGGCCAGGTCGTTGGTCACCCAGTTGGCGGTCAGCTTGGCGTCACGCCCCTTGGCCGCGGCCTCGAAGAAGTCGGCGCGGGCCTGTTCGGTGATCAGGACCCCGGCGTCATAGGCCGACAGGCCGTACTGCGACTGCAACCGGGCCTTCTTGGCGTCCGGCAATTCCGGCAGCGAGGCTTCGATCGCCTTCACCCAGGCCGGGTCCAGTTCGAGCGGCAGCAGGTCGGGATCGGGGAAGTAGCGATAGTCGTGCGCCTCTTCCTTCGAACGCATCGAACGGGTCTCGCCCTTGTTCGGGTCGAACAGGCGGGTCTCCTGGTCGATCTTGCCGCCGTCCTCGAGGATTTCGATCTGTCGGCGCGCCTCGTATTCGATGGCCTGCTGGATGAAGCGATACGAATTGACGTTCTTGATCTCGCAGCGCGTGCCCAGGTGGCTGAAATCGCCGCTCTCGCGGAACTTCTCGTAGGCGCCGGCGCGGCAGACCGAGACGTTCACGTCGGCGCGCAGGTTGCCCTTCTCCATGTCCCCGTCGCACGCGCCCAGATAGACGAGGATGGTGCGCAGCTTCTTCACATAGGCCGCGGCCTCGGCCGACGAGCGCATGTGCGGGCGCGAGACGATCTCCATCAGCGCGGTGCCGGCGCGGTTCAGGTCGACATAGGTGGCGTTCGGGTCCTGGTCGTGCAGGCTCTTGCCGGCGTCCTGCTCCAGGTGCAGGCGCTCGATGCCGACGGTCACGGTCGCGCCGTCGTCCATCTCGACGATGACCTCGCCCTCGCCGACGATCGGGTCCTTGAACTGGCTGATCTGATAGCCCTGCGGCAGGTCCGGATAAAAATAGTTCTTCCGGTCGAAATGGCTCTTCAGATTGATCTGCGCCTTTAGGCCGAGGCCGGTGCGGACAGCCTGCTCGACGCAGTGCTTGTTGATGACCGGCAGCATGCCGGGCATGGCCGCGTCCACCAGCGAGACCTGCTCGTTGGGCCTGGCGCCGAATCCCACCGCCGCGCCCGAGAACAGCTTGGCGTTGGAGGCGACCTGGGCGTGAACCTCCAGGCCCAGAACCACTTCCCATTGGCCGGTGCGGCCGGTGATCAGCTTCGACGTATCGGTCATGGCGCGTTCCTAGCGCCGCCCGCGGGAAAGCGGAAGCCGGGCGGTGGGAAATCCCTTGCACGATCTTCCGATCTGACGCTGGAATTCAGCGCCTCCGACCTGGGGGCGCAGGAAACGCACACATGAAGAAGACCATCACCGCCGGCCTGGTCGGCCTTTCCCTGTCGTTCGGCGCGCTCGCAGCAGCGCCGGCCCTGGCCCAGGACGCCCATGGCGACCACGCCGCCGCCCTGTCGGCGGAGAACACGCCCATCGTCGACATCGCCGCCAAGCCGGAAGGCAAGGCCGCACTGGACAAGAACCTGCCGGGCCTAACGACCCACGAGGCCTACGACCAGTTCAAGAGCATGAGCCTGAAGCAGGTCCAGCCGCTGAGCGGCGGCGCGATCACCGACGATCAGATCAAGGCGCTGCAGGCCGACCTGGACAAGCTGAAATAGGAGATCCGGAGTTCAGCCGGACGAGAAACCCCCGCCCTTCCGGACGGGGGTTTTGCATTTGCGGCCTACCACCAGCGGGCAGGCTTGGCCTTGAAGTCCGCGGCCTTTTCGATGGCGCCGCCGATGGAGAACAGCGTCCCCTCGTCCAGCGCCTTGCCGATCAGTTGCAGGCCGAGCGGCAGGCCCTTGGCGTCAACGCCAGCCGGGATGCTCATGCCCGGCAGGCCGGCCAGGTTCACGGTCACGGTGAAGATGTCGTTCAGGTACATCGCCACCGGATCGTCGGCGTTCTCGCCCAGGGCGAAGGCCGCCGAGGGCGCGGTCGGGGTCAGCAGGGCGTCGACCTTCTGGAAGGCCTGGTCGAAGTCGTCGGCGATGCGGCGGCGGACCTTCAACGCCTTGACGTAATAGGCGTCGTAATAGCCGGCCGAGAGCACATAGGTCCCGATCAGGATGCGGCGCTTCACCTCGGCCCCGAAGCCGGCCGCGCGGGTGTTCTCGTAGGTCTCGGTCAGGTTGCCGCCGTCGACGCGCAGGCCATAGCGCATGCCGTCATAGCGGGCGAGGTTCGAGGAAGCCTCGGCCGGCGCGACGATATAATAGGCCGGCAAGGCGTACTTGGTGTGCGGCAGGGAGACCTCGACGATCTCGCAGCCGGCCTCCTTGAGCCAGGCGATCCCCTGCTCCCACAGCTTCTCGATCTCGGGCGGCATGCCGTCGACGCGGTATTCCTTCGGAATGCCAATGCGCAGGCCCTTCACCGACTTGCCGACGAAGCTCGGGAAATCGGGGGTCTCGATGTCCAGGCTGGTCGAGTCCTTCGGATCGTGGCCCGACATCGACTTCAAGAGGATGGCGGCGTCCTCGACGGTCTTGGCGATCGGGCCGGCCTGGTCGAGCGAGGAGGCGAAGGCCACCACGCCCCAGCGCGAGCAACGCCCATAGGTCGGCTTGATCCCGACCGTGCCGGTGAAGGCGGCCGGCTGACGGATCGAACCGCCAGTGTCGGTCGCTGTCGCGCCCAGGCAGAGGTCGGCCGCCACCGCCGCGGCCGAGCCGCCGGACGACCCGCCCGGAGTCAGCTTGGCGTCGGAGCCCTGGGCGCGCCAGGGGTTGGCCACCGGACCGAAGGCCGAGGTCTCGTTCGAAGAGCCCATGGCGAACTCGTCGAGGTTCAGCTTGCCCAGCATCACCGCCCCGTCGCGCCACAGATTGGCCGTGACGCTCGATTCGTAGGTCGGGACGAAGTTCCCCAGGATGTTCGAGCAGGCCGTGGAGCGGACGCCCTCGGTGCAGAACAGGTCCTTGATCCCCAGGGGCGCGCCGTCCAGCGCGCCGGCCTCGCCCTTCGCGCGGCGGGCGTCGGAGGCCTTGGCCATCTCGAGGGCCTTTTCCGGCGTCTCCAGGACGAAGGCGTTCAGCGGCTTGGCCGCGGCGACGGCCTCGACATGGGCCTTGGTCAGCTCTTCGGAGGAGAACGACTTGTCGGCCAGTCCGTCCAGAGCGGCCTTCAAGGTCAAGGAGGTGAGCGAGGTCATGACTATTCCACCACCTTCGGCACGACGAAGAAGCCGTCCACGGTCCGCGGGGCGTTCGAGAGCACGCGCGCCGGGTCGCCGCCGTCGGTGACCACGTCCTCGCGCATAGGCAGGGCGACGGCCACGGCGGAGGTCATCGGCTCCACGCCGTCGGTATCCACTTCGCCAAGCTGTTCGATCCAGGTCATGATCCCGGTCAGCTCCTTGGCGAGCGTCTCCAGCTTCTCCTCGGGCTCGGCGATCCGCGCGAGCCTCGCGACCTTACGAACGGTCGCAACGTCGATGGCCATGGGGCCCTCCTAATGGTTCGAGCCTGGGGTTAGCCGCGTGGGCCTCCCTTTGACAAGCGATGACCGCTAAGAAGCGGCATGGCCGTCGTCGATCTGACCGAACTTCCCGCCCTCCTGCCTCGTCATTGCGCCCTGATGGGCCTGGACCTGGGGGAGAAGACCATCGGCGTCGCGGTGTCGGACGTGACACGCATGGTCGCCACCCCGCTCGAGCTGATCCGCAAGACCAAGTTCACGGCCGAGGCGAACCGGCTGCTCGCCCTGATCGACGAGCGCACGATCGGCGGCGTCGTCATCGGCCTGCCGATCAACATGGACGGCACGGAAGGCGTGCGTTGCCAGTCCAACCGCGCCTTCGCCCGCAATCTGCTGCGGTTGCGCGACCTGCCGATCGCCTTCTGGGACGAACGGATGTCGACCATGGCGGTCAACCGCTTCCTGATCGACGAACTGGACGCCAGCCGCGCCAAGCGCGCGGGCCTGGTCGACCAGATGGCGGCCGGATGGATCCTTCAGGGCGCGCTGGACCGGCTGCGCTCGCTGGAAGCCTAGCCCAAGACCGAAATGCGAATCTGCCGCAGGGTTTCGCCCAGGTCGTCCTGCGGCTGGTCCAGATCGTAGGTCCGCACGATCCGCACCCCGATTTCGGGCGCGCGCGACCAGGCGACCTCGACGTCGCGCGCCATGCCGGTGACCAGGTCAAGCACGCAGAAGCTGAGGGACGCGGCCTCCTCGCCGGGAACGCTCAGCCGCAGCCCGCCCAGCGAGCGGTCGATGATGACGCAAGGCCGCCGGCGGCCGTCCGCCTCCACGATCAGCGCCGGCAGCAGCACCTGCTCACGCGGATTGGCGCGTCGCTCCAGCCCGCCGCTGGCTCGCGACCAGCGTTCCGTCGTCGCCGAAGTCGTGCCAGGCAGGCTCATCGATCGCTCCAGTCTCGCTGATACGACAGTTATGCTGAGTCAGCGGCCCGCCGACAATCCACCGCGCATCGCGACCGCCCTGCGAACGACCCTTGGCGCCCGTACCGGCCTCGCCTATGAGGGCGCTTTAATGAATACGCCCCCTACCGGCCTGAACGACGTCCTCGGCAGGACCTTCCCCA
>NZ_JAYRST010000073.1:0-15816 GCF_041920015.1 Phenylobacterium sp. | reverse complement strand
ATGGCTTCGTCGTGGACGCTGAAAGCCAGGACCCCGCGCGCCGAGACCAGGCTGTGGAGCTTGGCGAGCCAGGCATGGAACAGGCCTTCGGGCAGGTGAGAGAACATCGAGCCGGCCAGCACGATGTCGTGGCGCCCGGAATGGTCGAACCGGGCCGGGTCCTTGGCCGAATGCAGGCCGGTGACGCCGAAGGTCGACACCTGCCAGTCGATAGCGTCGTGATAGATGTCCGCCACGCTGATCTGCGAGACCGGCAGGCGCTGTTCCAGATAACGGGTCAGGCGCCCCCAGCCGGAGGCGAAGTCGAGCACCGGTCCGACCCGGTCGAACCCGCCGAACACGCCCTCGACGAGCTGGCGATAGGCCTCGCCCAGGCGGACGGTCGATTCCACGAACTTGAAGGCGGAGATGGAGGCGTCGAACTCGTAGTTCGGCAGGATCGCCTTGAAGAACATCTCGTCGCGGCCCGGCAGCGGCCGGGCGCGGAAGCGCTGCGGATCGAGGTCATGCAGGCGCAGGTAGTCGTCGATGAATCCCGAAACGACGGGCTCGACCCGATCGAACGACAGATCGGGCGCAGTTACGCTTTCGTCCACTGGCAGCAGTCTCCGGTCCGGCGCCTTGCGCAGCCGGACCGGGCTATAACACAGGCCCGTTGGGCTTAGTGCTGGCTTTCCGGCATCCGCACGACCAGGCCGTCGAGCTCGTCGCTGACCTTGATCTGGCAAGACAGGCGGCTGTTCGGCTCGACGTTCTCGGCGAAGTCGAGCATCGAGTCCTCCATGGCCGAGGTCGAGCCGGTCTTGCCCTGCCAGGCTTCGTCCACATAGACGTGGCAGGTCGCGCAGGCGCAGGCGCCGCCGCAGTCGGCGTCGATGCCCGGGATGTTGTTCTTCACCGCGCCTTCCATGACCGTCAGGCCATTCTTCACATCGACGACGTGTTCTGTGCCGTCATGCTCGATATAGGTGATCTTGGCCATTCACTCCCCTCCGTCGCCCTTCAGGCGGCGACCTCTTTCATGGAAACCGTCGGATCGGCAAGCTTGGCCGGATCGACCGGCTTGCGGTTGGCGATGAGCTGTTTGCCCATCATGAATTCGGGGGGCGAATTGATCGCCTCCACCGATTGCACCTGATCTCCCTTCAGGTGGAACACGGCGAACTTGCCGCTGGCCGGGTCCCCGCGCAGCAGCACGCGGTCGGCGTCGAACGGCAGTCCGGCGATCTGCAGCTTGATGTCGTACTGGTCGGACCAGTTCCACGGCACCTCGGGCGAGGGCGGGGCGCGGCCGGTGATCGCGCTGGCGGCCTGCTTGGCCTGCTCCAGGGCGCTGGGCACGCTCTCCGGGCCGAACATGCGGTCGTAATGCGGCATAGGGCGGTGGGTGACGTCGCCGACGGCGAAGACCGCCGGATCGGCGGTGCGGGCCTCCAGGTCGACCACGACGCCGCGGGCGCATTCCAGGCCGGCGTCGCGGGCGATCTCGTCGTTCGGGACCGCGCCGACGCCCATCAGCACCACGTCGCAGTCGATCACCCGGCCGTCGGCCAGGCGCACGCCGCTGACCTTGCCGTCATGGCCGACGAAGCCGGCCACACCCGCGCCCAGCACGAACTCGACCCCACGGGCCAGGTGATAGTCGCGGAAGAAGTTGGACAGCGGCTCGCAGGCGCTGCGGGCCAGGATGCGCGCCTCGCGCTCGATCACCACGGCGTCGGCGCCCAGGGCGCGGGCCGAGGCGGCGACCTCCAGCCCGATATAGCCGCCGCCGACGATGGCCAGGCGCTTGCCCGGGCCGAGGGCGGCCTTGATCGCCTCGGCGTCGGCGGCCGAGCGCAGGGTCAGGACCCCGGCCAGGTCCGCGCCCTCGATCGGCAGGCGGATCGGCCGCATGCCGGTAGCGATGATCAGGATGTCGTAGGCGACGGTGGAGCCGTCCGACAGGGTCACGGTCTTGTCCGACCGGGCCAGCTTCACGGCCTTCAGGTTCGGCCGGAAGTCGATGTTCTGCTCGGCGTAGAATTCCAGCGGCTTGAGCGCCAGGGAGTCGGCGTCCGCCTCGCCCTTCAGCCAGGCCTTGGACAGCGGCGGTCGCTGATAGGGCGGGATCGACTCCTCGCCGATCATCGTAATGGGGCCGGAATGGCCATACTGACGGAGCAGGGCCGCGGCCGTGCCGCCGGCATGGCCTGCTCCAAGGATCACCACATGCGCGTCCGATTGGCTCATATAAGCCCCATGCAGAAAAGTGACGGCGGCGTCAACTTTCCAAACGCAGTTCGGATCGCTCGCCCTCTCTAAAAGAGCGTCAGATGACGCGATCCACCAGCATCTTCTTGATCTCGCCGATCGCCTTGGCGGGATTCAGTCCCTTCGGGCAAACCTGGGCGCAGTTCATGATGGTGTGGCAGCGATAGAGCTTGAAGGGGTCTTCCAGCTCGTCCAAGCGCTCGCCGGTCGCCTCGTCGCGGCTGTCGATCAGCCAGCGATAGGCGTGCAGCAGGGCCGCCGGGCCCAGGTATTTCTCGCCGTTCCACCAGTAGCTGGGGCACGAGGTCGAGCAGCAGGCGCAGAGGATGCACTCGTAGAGGCCGTCCAGCTTCTCGCGGTCCTCCGGAGTCTGACGCCATTCCTTCTGCGGCTCGGGCGTGGTGGTGTGCAGCCACGGCTCGATCGAGGCGTATTGCGCATAGAACAGCGTCAGGTCGGGGATCAGGTCCTTGACCACCGGCATGTGCGGCAGCGGGCTGATCTGGCAGGCCGAGCCGGGAACCTCGTCGTGGCCATGGGTGCAGGCGAGCGTGTTGCGCCCGCCGATGTTCATGGCGCACGAACCGCAGACGCCTTCACGGCAGGAGCGGCGGAAGGCCAGCGTCGAGTCGACGTTGTTTTTGATGTGGATCAGGACGTCCAGGACCATCGGGCCGCAGGCGTCGATATCCACGTCGTAGGTGTCCCAGCGCGGGTTCTCAGTCCCTTCGGGATCATAGCGATAGATGCGGAACGTCTTGACGTTCTTGGCGCCGGCCGGGGCCGCAAAATGGCGGCCCTTCTGGACGCGGGAGTTCTTCGGCAGGGCGAGCTGGACCATCAGACGCTTTCCTTGCGCGCGGAGGCGTTGAACAGGGGGATCGAACGGGACATCGGGCCGCCTTAGTAGACCCGCGCCTTCGGCGGGATGTAGGCGATGTCGTTGGTCATGGTGTAGCTGTGCACCGGCCGGTCATCGAGACGCACCTTGCCGGTGGCGTCGTCGAACCAGGCGAGGGTGTGCTTCATCCACTGTTCGTCGTTGCGATCCGGATAGTCTTCATGCGCGTGGGCGCCGCGGCTTTCGGTGCGGTTGTGCGCGCCGACGACGGTGACGGTCGCCTGGCCGATCAGGTTGTCCAGCTCGAGGGTTTCGAGCAGGTCGGTGTTCCAGATCAGGCCGCGGTCGCTGACCTTGAGGTCCGGACGCTTGGCGTGGACGGCCTCCAGGCGCTTGACGCCCGAGGACAAGGCCTCGGTGGTGCGGAACACCGCGGCGTCCTCCTGCATGGCTTGCTGCATCTCCAGACGCAGGGCCGCGGTGGGCGTGCCGCCGTTGGCGTTGCGGAAGCGGTCGAAGCGGGCCAGGTGGCCGTCGGTCATCGCCGGCTTCAGCTCCGGCTGGGTCGCGCCGGCCTTGATGGTGTCGGCGCAGCGCAAGGCCGCCGAGCGGCCGAACACCACCAGGTCGATCAGCGAGTTGGAGCCCAGGCGGTTGGCGCCGTGCACCGACACGCAGGCCGCCTCGCCCACCGCCATCAGGCCCGGAACCACCTTGTCGGGGTTGTCGCCGTCGCGGGTCACGACTTCGGAGAAGAAGTTCGTGGGGATGCCGCCCATGTTGTAGTGCACGGTCGGCAGGACGGGGATCGGCTCCTTGGTCACGTCGACGCCGGCGAAGATCTTGGCGCTTTCCGAAATGCCCGGCAGGCGTTCGGCCAGCATCTTCGGATCGAGGTGATCGAGGTGCAGGAAGATGTGGTCCTTCTTCGGGCCCACGCCGCGGCCTTCGCGGATCTCGATGGTCATGGCGCGGCTGACCATGTCGCGCGGGGCCAGGTCCTTCACGGACGGCGCATAGCGCTCCATGAAGCGCTCGCCCTCGGAATTGGTCAGATAGCCGCCCTCGCCGCGGGCGCCTTCGGTGATCAGGCAGCCGGCGCCGTAGATGCCGGTCGGGTGGAACTGCACGAACTCCATGTCCTGCAGCGGCAGGCCGGCGCGCAGGGCCATGCCGCCGCCGTCGCCGGTGCAGGTATGGGCGCTGGTGGCCGAGAAGTAGGCGCGGCCGTAGCCGCCGGTGGCGAGAATGACCTGCTGGGCCTGGAAGCGATGCAGGGTGCCGTCGTCGAGCTTCCACGCCGTCACGCCGCGGCAGACGCCTTCGTCCATGATCAGGTCGAGGGCGAAGTACTCGATGAAGAACTCGGTGTCGTGCGCCAGGCTCTGGCCGTACATGGTGTGCAGCATGGCGTGGCCGGTGCGGTCGGCCGCCGCGCAGGTGCGCTGGATCGGGGCCTCGCCGAAGTTGCGGGTCATGCCGCCGAAGGCGCGCTGGTAGATCTTGCCCTCAGGCGTGCGCGAGAAGGGCACGCCCCAGTGTTCCAGCTCGTAGACCGCGGCCGGCGCGTTGCGGCACAGGTATTCGATCGCGTCCTGGTCGCCCAGCCAGTCCGACCCCTTGACGGTGTCGTACATGTGCCAGCGCCAGTCGTCCTGGCCCATATTGCCGAGGCTGGCCGAGATGCCGCCCTGGGCGGCGACGGTATGGGAGCGGGTCGGGAAGACCTTGGTGATGCAGGCCGTCTTCAGGCCGGCCTGGGCGCAGCCCAGCGCCGCGCGCAGGCCGGAGCCGCCGGCCCCGACCACCACCACGTCGAACTTGTGATCGATGAACTCGTAGCTCGCCATGGGATCAGACAGCGCCTCCCAGCGCGACCTTGAGAATGGAGAACACCGCCAGGGCGCCGAACAGCACGCAGGCGAAGAGGTTGAGCAGCAGCAGAGCCGCGCGGTTCAGGTTGTTTTCGATGTAGTCCTCGATGACCACGCGCAGGCCCGCGCTCATGTGCAGGTACGAGGTCACCACCAGCAGGACCAGCAGGGTCGGGTTCACCAGCGAGGACTGCAGCCAGGCGACCGCGCCGGCATAGTCGAGGCGCGCGAGCTGCAGGACGGCGAAGACGCCCCACAGCAGCAGCGGCACGAGCGCGGCGGCCGAGACACGCTCGGAAATCCAGTGGCCGACGCCATGCTTGGCGGCGCCGAGGCCGCGGGCGCGGCTAAGGGCGGTGCGGAAATCCGACATCAGAGCGCTCCGGTCATGGCGGCGATGATCCAGACGACCACGGTCGCGGCGATGGCGAAGGCGATGCAGACCATCGCGCCCATGCTGGCGGTCTGCACCTTGTAGCCGCGGCCAACGTCCCAGATCAGGTGCTGAACGCCCTTGGCCAGGTGGAAGAAGGCCGACAGGGTCAGGCCGAACATCACGATCTTGCCCGGGAACGAGCCGAGGATCGCCTTGAACGTCCCATAGGCCTCCGGCCCGGCCGCTAGGCACAGCGCCCACAGGGCCAGCAGCAGGCCGCCGCCATAGAGGGCGCAACCGCTGGCGCGGTGCATGATCGACGTGACCATGGTCACGTGCCAGCGCCATATCGTCGTGTGCGGCGAAAGCGGCCGTTCGCGGGGGGCGTAGGTCATGGACGTTCCAAGCTGGAAGAAGCGGCTCCGCTTTTAAGCCGCCGCCTTCGGGTGTCAACGAAGGCGCAGTCCGAGCCCAGTCTTTTGAGCTGCGACCTCCCCTTCGCCAGCGCCGAAGTTTCAGCGCTTTTTCCTGTGATGCAATGCGTCTTTCCCGTAATCATCCTTCGCGGGAGACGAAGGATGCGGTTCGACCTGACAGATCTGAGGCTGTTCTGCGAGGTGACGGACGCCGGTTCGATCACCCGCGGGGCCGAGCGCTGCGCCCTGGCGCTCGCCGCCGCCTCCACCCGCATCCGCAACATGGAGGAGGCGCTGGGCGCGCCGCTGCTGGAACGCTCGCGCCAGGGCGTGACCCCGACCCCAGCCGGCCGCACCCTGCTCAAGCACGCCCGCACCATCCTCTCCCAGACCGCACGGCTGCGCGAGGACCTGGGCGCCTATGCCGGGGGGCTCTCGGGCGAGGTGCGACTGCTGGCCAACACCAACGCCCTGACCGAATTCCTGCCCGAGGCCTTGAGCCGCTTCCTGGCCGAGCACCCGCACGTCAGCATCAATCTGGAGGAACGGCTCTCCGACGAGATCGTCGGGCTGGTGGCCGAAGGCGTGGGCGACATCGGCATCGTCGCCGGCACGGTCGACATGGGCAGCCTGCAGACCTTTCCCTTCCGCTCGGACCGCTTCGTGGTGGTGGCCGGCGCCATGAACCCGCTGGCCCAGCGCCAGGCCATGACCTTCGCCGACGTGCTCGACTACGACCTGGTGGGGCTCGACCGCGCCAGTTCGCTGCAACGCTTCCTCCTGGCCAAGGCCGGGCGGGAAGGAAAGCCCCTACGGCTGCGCGTGCAGCTCCGCAGCTTCGACGCCGTCTGCCGGCTGGTCGAGTGCGGCGTCGGTATCGGCATAGTGCCGGAGACCACCGCCCGCCGCGCCGCCCGCACCATGGCCCTGGCGGTCATCGACCTCACCGACGACTGGGCCCGGCGCGAACTGACCATCTGCGTGCGCAGCCTGGAGGGCCTGGCCCCCTACGCCCGCGAACTGGTCGACAGCCTGGGGGCCGGCAGGGCGCCTCTCTAGCCGTTCTCTTCCAGCCAGTCGGCCGAGCGCATCTCCTGCAGGCGCGAGGCGGTGCGCTCGAACTCGAAGGCGCCGTCGCCCTCGGGATAGAGGGCGGTGGGCTCGGCCTGCGCCAGGACGATCAGCTTGGCGCGGGCTTCGTAGAGCGCGTCGATCAGGATCACGAACCGCCGCGCCTCCTCGCGCCGCGCCGGGGTCAGCTTGAGCACGTCCTCCAGAAAGACCGTGTGGAACCGCTCGGCGATGGCCAGGTAGTCGTTCGGCCCTAGGGCCACGGCGCAGAGGCTGGCGAAGCTGGCGCGCACCTGGCCGCCCTGGGCGTGGGGCAGATGGATCTTGCGGCCCAGCACCTCCAGGGTCTCGCCGACCTCGTCCTCGCCGCCCAGCATGTCGCGCCACAGGGCCATGAAGCTGCGGGCGTTGTCGGGATCGTTGGGCGAGAACCAGGTTCCCGCCGCCCGCAAGCGGTCGAGCCGGTAGTCGTGCGGACCGGCCACGCTCACCACCTCGACCCGGCTTTTCAGCAGTTCAATGAACGGCAGGAAGAGCTGGCGGTTGATGCCGTCCTTGTAGAGCTGGTCGGGGGTGCGGTTGGACGTCGCGACCAAGGTCACGCCGCGCGCGAACAGCGCCTCGAACAACCGTCCCAGGATCATGGCGTCGGCGATATCGGTGACCTGGAATTCGTCGAAACAGAGCAGCCGGGCCTGGCCGGCGACCACGTCCGCCACCGGGGGGATCGGATCGTCGCCCTTGTGCTGGCCGAACCTGGTCTTGCGGGCGGCCGCGTCGCCCTTGCGCCAGGCGTCGATCAGCCGGTGAATCTCGCCCATGAAGACATGGAAATGGACGCGCCGCCTCTTCTCCACCGGCGCATTGGCGAAGAAGAGATCCATCAGCATGGACTTCCCGCGCCCGACCGGCCCGACCAGATAGACCCCGCGCTGGCTCTCCGGCTTCCTGAAGAAGGCCGTAAAGCCGCTCGGCTCGGCGGAGGCGAGGTCGCCCTCCAGCCGCACGAGGGCGGCCAGGGCGGCGGCCTGGGCCGGGTCTGGACGAATCTCGCCCTGCGCCAGGCGGGCGTCATAGGCGGCTTGCAAGGGCGACGGCATCGCCTCCGCCTAGCCTGGGCTGGCGCTGGCCTCAAGCAGAACGCGCGGGCGAGGGAACGCCGCGGCGCGCTCGCGGGTTGGTTCGGTCGTATCCTGCGTAATGGAGTCCGCCGCCATGGCCGCGAAAGACAGTCGCGTCGATCCGACCGCATCCCTCCGCTCCGAGCCCGACCTCACCCCCGCCGAACTGGACAGCCTGGAATTCGAGGTCGAGGGCGGACGCAAAGGCGCCGGCCGCCGCGCCGAACCCCATCCCGCCGACCGCGAGCACGGCGCCAAGACCCGTCGCCGCAGCAAGGACATCGTCAGCGGGCGCCCGTTCTCGGGCTAGCTTTTCAACCCCAGTTCCTGGCGCACGTATCGGTAGGTTTCGCGCTTCTCGCAGGCGCAGCCGCGCATCTTGCCGTCCTTGGTCCACCAGATCAGGGTCGGATAGGCGAAGTTGATCCCGTTGGCCTTCAGCAGGGGCTGGAGATCGTCGACCATCTTGCGGCCCGCCTCGACCACCGCGGTGCGGGCCATGTCGCCGTCGGCCGGGGCGATCCCCGCCGCGGTCCAGGCCTCGGCCGGCGTCGCTTCCCACCGTTGCAGCAGCGCCCAGGAGCGGTTCAGCCAGAGCTCGGCCACGGTGGCGCGTTCGGCTGCGGTCGACTTGGGCACGCCGTTATAGTCGCGCCGTGCGATCTCGATCACCCGGGTGTCGACCTCGGCGGCCTGCAGGAGCGGAAACTCCTCGGCCATGTAGCGCACGCAGTCCGGGCAGGTGCGGAACGAGACCATGTAGAGCTTCGGCCCGGTCTTGCCGGGCGAAACCCAGCCGGAAGTTTCGAGAATCCTGGCGATCTCGTCCTGGTGATGGGTGATGGTCTTGGGCCGCCAGCGCAGGTCGTAATTCCACCAGGCCCATCCGCCGCCGCCCGCCACGGCGGCGATCAGGATCAGGACCGCCCACAACTGGAACCGCTTCATCGAACCTCCGCCGTGCTTTGGCGGCAGAGTAGGGCCATCACTGCATGGTGGGAATGACGAAGGCCGAATCGGCGTGGGCGTCGCCCTCGGGCCAGCGGGCGGTGACCGTCTTGACCTTGGTCCAGAACCGCACGCCCTCCATGCCGTGCTGGTTCGCATCGCCGAAGGCGCTGCGCTTCCAGCCGCCGAAGGTGTGATAGGCGACCGGCACCGGGATCGGCACGTTGATCCCGACCATGCCGACATTGACCCGGGCGGCGAACTCGCGCGCGGCGCGGCCGTTACGGGTGAAGATGGCCACGCCGTTGCCGTACTGATGGCTGGACGGCAGGGCCAGGGCCTCCTCGAAGCTCTCGGCGCGGACGATCTGCAGCACCGGGCCGAAGATCTCCTCCTCATAGGTCTTCATGCCGGGCCGGACCTGGTCGAACAGGCTGGGGCCGATGAAGAAGCCCTGTTCATAGCCCTGCAGCGAGAAACCGCGGCCGTCGATCACCAGCTCGGCGCCCTCGTCGACCCCGACCTGGATGTAGTCGGCGATCTTCCGGCGATGGGCCGCGCTGACCACCGGGCCGTACTGGGCCGCCGCATCGGTCGAGACGCCGACCTTCAGGGTCTCCAGTTCGGCCTGGACGCGCTCGCGGATCGCATCGGCGGTTTTGGCGCCCACCGGCACGACCACCGGAAGCGCCATGCAACGCTCGCCCGCCGAGCCGTAGGCCGCGCCGACCAGGTCCTTGACCGTCTGATCGAGGTCGGCGTCGGGCATGACGATCCCGTGGTTCTTGGCGCCGCCCATGGCCTGGACGCGCTTCCCGTTCGCCGTCCCGGTCCGGTAGACGTAATGGGCGATGTCGGACGAGCCGACGAAGCTGACCGCCGCGATGGCCGGATGCTCCAGTATGGCGTCCACCGCCGCCTTGTCGCCATGCACCACGTTCAGCACGCCGGCCAGGTCCATGCCGAGGTTCGCACCCGCTTCCATGAACAGCTCGGCCAGCCGCACCGGGACGCTGGGGTCCTTTTCCGACGGCTTGAGGATGAAGGTGTTGCCCACTGCAATGGCGACCCCGAACATCCACATCGGGATCATGGCCGGAAAGTTGAACGGGGTGATCCCGGCGACCACGCCCAGCGGCTGGCGCATCGAATAGACGTCGATGCCGGGGCCGGCGCCTTCGGTGTATTCGCCTTTCAGGGCGTGCGGGATTCCGCAGGCGAACTCGATCACCTCCAGCCCGCGCTGCACGTCGCCGCGCGAGTCGGCGATCACCTTGCCGTGCTCGGACGACAGCAGGGCGGCCAGTTCGTCCATGTGCGCCTCGACCAGGCGCTTGAACTCGAACATCACCCGCGCCCGGCGCTGGGGATTGGTCGCCGCCCAGGCCGGCTGGGCCGCCAGCCCCGCCTGCACCGCGCCGTCCAGCTCGACGGGCGTGGCCAGGGCGACCTTCGCCTGCACCTCCCCAGTATTGGGGTCGAAGACCTCGCCGAAGCGGCCCGGAGCGCCAGCCTGGGCCTTGCCGGCGATGAAATGCTGAATGTCGCGCATGATCGCCTTTTTAGGCCCGCGCGGGCCGGGTGGGTAGTCCTGACGCCGGGGCAGGCGGCGCCGCGGCCAGCTTGCCCGCGAGGGGGCTGCCGTCGCATTCTGGCCGGCGATGACGACCCTCGCCCCTACCGCCGCCGACGCGCCTGCGAAGAGCGCCTATCACGATCACATCATCGACGTGTTGATCGCCGAGCGCGCGCCGCGGCTGTCGGGCGGGCCGCTTTGGCCGCTGGCGCGCCCGCCGCTCTATCGGATGCTCGACTACGGCAAGGCCCGCGCCATGGCCGACGCCATCGCGCCCCTGCCCGGTCGTGCGGCGCTGGACTATGTCTCCGATCTGCTGGCCGTGAAGGTTCAGGCGCGCGGGCTGGAGCATGTGCCGAGTTCGGGACGCGCCCTGCTGATCTGCAACCATCCGACCGGCATCGCCGACGGCGTGGCGGTCTATGACGCGATCCGCCCGCTGCGGCCGGATATCTGCTTCTACGCCAATTCCGACGCCCACCGCGTCGCGCCGCGCTTCGACGAGGTGCTGATCCCCGTCGAATGGGTGGAGGAGAAGCGCACTCGCGAGCGGACCCGCCTGACCCTGCAGCTCACCCGCCAGGCCATGGAGGAGGAGCGGCCGCTGATGATCTTCCCGGCCGGGCGCCTGGCCCGGCGGGGGCCGGACGGCGTGCTGTCCGATCCCGAATGGATGGCGACGGCGATCTCGCTGGCCCGCAAGTACGATGCGCCGGTGGTGCCGATGCACCTGGCCGGGCCCTGGTCGACTCTGTTCCACTTCTTCAACCGCTTCTCCCAGGAGTTGCGGGACATCACCCTGTTCCACGAGCTGCTCAACAAGCGCGGCCGCAGCTTCGCCCTGACCATCGGGCCGCCGATCGCGCCGGGCGCGCTGGACGCCGACGCCGCGGAGGCGACCTTGGCGCTCAAGGCCTATGTCGAGCGCGTGCTGCCAGGCGATCCGGGAAGGGCCTTTGCATGATCACCCCTGCCGAGGGCGAGTTCCGCCTGGACGACGAAGCGGCCACTGCCCGCCTGGGCGCGGCCATCGCCGCCGAATTGAAGCCGCACGAGGCGATCTGCCTGACCGGACCGCTGGGGGCGGGCAAATCGACCCTGGCCCGCGCCCTGGTCCGCGCCCTGACCACGCCCGGCGAGGACGTGCCGAGCCCGACCTTCACCCTCGTCCAGTTCTACGAGGGTCCGCGCCTGAAGGTCGCGCACTTCGATCTCTACCGCCTCTCCTCGTCCGACGAGGCCTATGAGATCGGCCTGGACGAGGCCCTGGAGGACGGGGCGACGGTGATCGAATGGCCCGAGCGGCTGGAGGGCCATCTGCCCGCCGATCGACTTGATGTAGAGATCGTGGTCGACGAATCGCCAGACGGCGGGGAAGCGCGCCGCGCCAGGCTGGTTCCCGCCGGCGCGTGGGAAGGACGTGGGCTTGAGTTCCGACCGTGAACGCCGCAAGGCGCAGTTCCTGGAGGCGCACGGCTACGGCCAGGCCCGTCGCGAGCCGCTGAGCGGCGACGCCTCCACCCGCGCCTACGAACGCCTGTACATGCCGGGCGGCGCCAGCCTGATCTTCATGGACCAGCCGCCCTCGGCCGAAACCGCGCCCTGCCCGCCGAACGCCACGGGCGAGGAACGCAAGGCGGCCGGCTACAACGCCCTGGCCCGCCTGGCCGCCGGCCGGGTGGAGGCCTTCGTGACGATCGCCGAGTGGCTGCGCGCCCAGGGGCTGTCGGCGCCGGCCATCCTCGCCCATGACGCTCCGAACGGCCTTGCGGTGCTGGAGGACCTGGGCGACGACCTGTTCGCGCGGCTGATCGAAGCCGGCCAGGACGAGGCGCCGCTCTATGACGACGCCATCGCGACGCTGGTCCTGCTGCATTCGGTGACGCCGCCTGCGCGGCTGGAGGCGCAAGGCCTGTCCTGGCCTCTGCTCAGCTATGACGACCTGGCCTTAAAGACCGCGGGCGACATCCTTCCCGAATGGCTGCCCCGGCTGCGTCCCGAACTCGACTTCACCGACCAGGCTTTGGCTGAGTGGGAAGCCGTCTGGGCCCCGATCCGCGCTCGCGGGGCGGAAGGCGCCACGGTGTTCTGCCATCGCGACTATCACGCCGAGAACCTGATCTGGCTTCCCGATCGCGCCGGCGCGGCGCGGGTCGGCCTGCTGGATTTCCAGGACGCGGTCGTCGCCCACCCGGCCTGGGACATGTCCATGCTGCTGCACGATGCAAGGCGCGACATCTCGCCGACGCTGGAAGCCCGGTGCCTGGACCGCTACTTCGCCTTGCGGCCCGGCCTGGACCCCGCGCAGTTCCTGGCCGACTACCATGCGCTCGGGGCGCTCAACATCGTGCGGATCATCGGCATCTTCGCCCGCCTGACGACCCGCGACGGCAAGCCGCGCTACGAAGCCTTCCTGCCGCGGTTGTGGGGCTATCTGGACCGCTGCCTGGCCGACCCGGCGCTTGGCGGCCTCAAGGCCTGGTTCGACCGCCACGTGCCGCCCGAGGCGCGGCGATGAGCGGCATCAAGACCGCCATGGTGTTGGCGGCGGGTCTCGGCACCCGCATGCGGCCGCTGACCGACACCACGCCGAAGGCGCTGGTCGCCGTCGCCGGCAAGCCGCTGATCGACCACGTGCTGGACCGGCTGGTCGCGGCCGGGATCGAGACCGCCGTGGTCAATGTCCATCACTTCGCCGACCAGATGGAAGCGCACTTGGCCGGGCGGAAGGACATCGAGATCCGCATCTCCGACGAGCGCGCCGCCCTGCTCGACTCCGGCGGCGGGATCAAGCATGCGCGCGCCCTGCTGGGCGACGATCCGATCATGGTCGCCAACATCGATTCCCTGTGGATCGAAGGCCAGACCCCGGCGCTGGAGAGCCTCGAGGCCGCCTGGAACCCCGAGCTGATGGACCTCTGCCTGCTGCTGGTCCGCCGCGGCCATGGCATCGGCTTCGAGGGGCCGCAGGGCTTCTTCCGCGACGACGCCGGTCGCCTGGTCCATTCGGCCAAGCCCGAACCGCCGACGCCCTACGCCAATGTCGGCTTCCAGATCCTCAAGCCGCAAATCCTCGACCGGGAGCCGGACGGCGCCTTCTCCATCGTGCCCGTCTGGTGGCGGCTCTCCGAACGGGGCCGCCTGTTCGGCGCGGTGATGGACGGCTTCTGGATGCACGTCGGCGACCCCGCAGCGCGGGAGGCGGCCGAGGCGAAGCTACGGTGAGCGGGCGCTCCCTAGATGCTCCCCCTCTGGGGGAGCTGTCGGCCACATGGCCGACTGAGGGGGACTTTGACCTCCAGCAAGCGGGGGTGAACCCCCTCCGTCTCGATGCTGCGCATCGATCCACCTCCCCCAAAAGGGGAGGATCTTGAGATCATGACCGACCTCTTCGCCCGGCCCGGCCCGCGGTGGTTCAGCATTCCGGCGCATCGGCCGTTCGTGCAGGACCTGGCTGCGGGAATCTATGAGGCCCTGGCGCCGCAGGGGCCGGATGCGCTGTCGCAGGCGATCATCCTCACGCCCACCCGGCGTGGCGCGCGCGCCCTGGCCGACGCCTTCATCGCGGCCGGCGGCGGCAGGGCGGTGTTGCCGCCGCAGATCCGGCCGCTGGGCGACCTGGACGAGGGCGAGCCGCCGTTCGAGCCCGGCGACCTGGCCGTCGATCTGCCCGCCGCCATCGGCCCCCTGCGCCGCCGCTTCGAGCTGGCCCGGCTGGTCAAGGCGCACGAGCGCGAACTCGGCCGCGAACTCGACGCCGCCGGCGCCCTCGAACTGGCCGAGGCGCTGGGGAGCTTCCTCGACAGCCTGCAGATCGAGGAGGTGTCGGGCGAAGGCCTGGCCGAGTTGGTGGGCGCCGACCTCGCCGAACACTGGCGCATCAGCCGCGAGTTCCTGGAGATGGCCCTGGTCGAGTGGCCCAGACGCCTGGCGGACCTTGGTTTCGTGGATGTTTCGCAGCGGCGCGTGGCTCTGCTGCGCAAGCTGGGCGAGGCCTGGAGCGAGCGCCCGCCGCAAGGCGTGCTGATCGCCGCCGGCTCGACCGGCACCGCGCCGGCCACCGCCGACCTTCTGGCCGTGATCGCCGCCGCCCCGCGCGGATGCGTGGTCCTGCCCGGCCTCGACGACAGCCTGGCCGAGCGCGCCTGGATCGAGGTCGGCGAGCAGCACCCGCAGGGCGCCATGCGCCGCCTGCTGCACCGCGCCGGCGTCGAGCGGCGGGACGTCATGGACTGGCCGGCGTCCTTCACCCTGGATTCGCGGGGGCGCTGGCGGCGGCGGATCATCAACGAGGCCCTGCGCCCGGCCGAACGCACCGCCGACTGGCTGTCGGTGATCGACAACCTGCGCCACGAGGGCCAGGCCGACGGCGTCGACGCCATCGCCGAGGGTCTGGCGGGCCTTTCGGTCATCAGCGCCCAGGCGGAGGAAGAAGCCGCCACCGTCGCGGCCTTGCTGCTGCGCGAAACCCTGGACCAACCGGATCGCACCGCCGCCCTGGTGGCCCCGGACCAGACCCTGGCCCGCCGCGTGGCGGCCAAGCTGGCCCGCTGGGGCGTGGCCGCCGACTCTTCGGCCGGGCTCTCGCTGTCGGGCTGTCCGAGCGGCGTGCTGGCGGGCCTCGTCACCCGCGCCACGGTCGATCCGCTCGACCCGGTCGTGCTGCTGGCGATCCTGAAGCATCCGCTGGTCCGGCTCGGCCTGCCGCCCGAGGACCTGGCCAGCGCCGCTGCGGACCTGGAACGCCACGGCCTGCGCGGGCCGCGGCCGGCGAGCTGGGAGGTGCTGGAACGGCGGCTGGCGGCCAAGTCGGCTGAGCCCACGCTAGGCCTTGCGCCGCGCCTGCGCGCCGCCCTCGCGGCCCTGGCCTTCGCCGATCAGGCCGAACCTCCGGCGGAGGCCGCCCGCCGCCTGGCTCAAACCCTGGAGACCCTGGCCGCCGACGAGCATGGCGACACCGGCGAGCTCTGGGCCGGGCACGGCGGCGAGGCGCTGGGGCGCCTGCTGGCCGGGCTGATGGAGGAATCGGACGGCCTGCCGCCCGTCACCCCCCGCGGCTTCGCCGAACTGGTGGCGGGGCTGATGTCGACCGAGAGCGTGCGCACCGGCGGGGCCACCCATCCGCGGCTGCGCATCCTGGGGGCCATCGAGGCGCGTCTGACGCGGGCCGACCGGCTGGTGGTCGCGGGGCTGGAGGAAGGGGTCTGGCCGCAGGGCGCGCCGCTCGATCCGTTCCTCTCGCGCCCGATGCGCGAGCGCCTGGGCCTGCCGCCGCCCGAGCGCCGCGTGGGCCTGGCCGCCCACGACTTCGCCCAGGCCGCCTGCGCCCCGGAAGTCGTC
>NZ_JAYRST010000072.1:0-15960 GCF_041920015.1 Phenylobacterium sp. | reverse complement strand
CGTCAGGTCGCAGACCGCCGTCTCGATGCGGATCTCGCCGCCGGCGGGCGTGGCGTCGCGCGCGTTGACCACCAGGTTCATCAGCGCTGCGTCGAACTGGCCTTGGTCGAGCATGGCCACGGCGTCGGGGGCGCCGGGCGCCAGGACCATGCTGGCGGCCTCGCCGGCGGCGCGGCGCAGCAGGGGCTCGCTTTCGACCAGCAGGTCGTCGATCCGCCGCGCCTCGGCCTTCAGCGCCTGGCGGCGGGAGAAGGCGAGAAGCTGGTGGGTCAGGCGCTCGCCGCGCCGGGCCGCGCCCAGGGCCGCCTCGATCATGCGCTCGCGCCGCTCGCCGTCGTCCGGGCGCCGCTGGATCAGGTCGAGGGCGCCGATGATCACGGTTAGCAGGTTGTTGAAGTCGTGGGCGACGCCGCCGGTGAGCTGGCCGACCGCCTCCAGCTTCTGGGAATGGTGCAGGCGGGTCTCGGCCTCGTCGCGTTCGGCGAGCGCGGCCTGGACGCGTTCGGCGAGCAGGTCGTTGATGTGCATCAGGTCGCGTTCGGCCTGCTTCTCGTCGGTGACGTCCATGCCGATGCCGACGAAGCCGACGAAGACGCCGCCCGGCCCGTGGCGGGGCTGGGAGATCGAGCGGACCCACCGCCAGGCGCCGTCGCTGCGGCGATAGCGGGCCTCGAGGGTGAAGAGCTGGCGGGACGCCTCGCCGGCGACCTGCTCCTTGAGAATGCGCGGCAGGTCCTCGGCGTGCAGGCGTTCGCGCCAGTCGAAGTTCAGCGCCGCCTCGTAGGAGACGCCGAGGAAGTCGACATAGGCCTGGTTGACGAATTCTCGCCGCCCATCGGTCTTGGACACCCACAGCAGTACCGGGGCGCTGTCGGCGAGGGCGCGGAAACGGGCGTCGCTTTCACGCACCTTTTCAAAGGCATGTCGCCGTTCGGTGATGTCGATGTTGACGCCGACCGCGCGAACCGCCTTGCCGGCGCCGTTCTGAAGCATCTCGCCGCGCGACAGGACCCAGCGCACCTCGCCGTCCGGCCGCAGGATGCGGTACTCGGTCGGGGCGAGCTTGCCCGAACGGATGGCGGCCACATTGCTCTGACGCACCCACTCGCGGTCCTCGGGGTGCACCGAGCGCAGCAGGGCGCGGATGTTGGCGTCGGTGTCGGGCGGCAGGCCGAGGATGCGATAGAGCGTCGGGGACCAGTGGCCCTCGCCGGTGGCTACGTCCCAGTCCCAGAGACCGACCTCGCCGGCCTTCTGGGCCATCTGCAGGCGCGTCTCGCTGCGGTCGAGGGCGGCCTGAGCCTCGTCCAGGCGCAGGACGATCTCCCGCAGGGTGGCGGCGACGACGATGGTGACGGCGCCGGAGAGCGCATAAAGGAACATTCCAGCCCGCGCCGCTCCCTCTGCCGGCAGGCCGCCGCGGAGGACGAGCGAGCCGACCAGCGCCCCGCCGAGGCTGGCCCAGCCCCAGCGCTGGCCCGCGAAGAGCGTGGCCGTCACGAAGGCCGGGAAGTGGGTGACCGAGAGGGCGAAGGCGGTGTCCCAGCCGGCGAACAGGCCGCGCACGCCGACCGCCGCGGCCATGGCGGTAAGGCTTATGGCGAGGGCCGCCCAGAAAGGCGGCGATCGCCTGGGAATGAAACGCAGCGGCGAGCCGACGGGGATCATTCGCCTCGGGAGCTCCCGGTGACCCGGCCGCTGGCGGCCGGCCAGAAGAGCATGGAAGCGTGCGGCGGCTGGCGCAACACTCGATTCTTGCGTGGTTGGCCCCTATTTTGCCCGCTTGCGGCGGCATGGAGCCGATCTGGAGCCGACCTGGGACATTGCGACTGAGCCTTTCCCATATTCTTCATGCGCAACGCGGCCTGATCGCCGGGCTCGTCGTCGGATGCGGCCTGGCGGTGATCCTGCTGGCCTGCGCCAATCCGAGGATGGCGCCGGCCGAGGCCGGACGCGCGCGCGGCGTGGCTATGATCGCGCGTTCCTTCACCGAGCGCGGCCTCATCCGGCTGACCGCCGACATGGACCCCGCCATGCTGGCTCTGGCGCGCCGCCATGACCCCTTGAACCGCCAGGCCGATCCGTGGGGCCGCGCCGTTGGCTGGACCAGCCTGGACATCCGTCAGATTCCCGATCTCGGGCTCGACACCACTCAGGTCGAGACCGCCGAGGAGATCAACGCCTTGCGGGCGTTTTCGAAGCTGCCGATCCGGCCGATGCGGCCATTCGTCCTGCACGCCGACGGGCAGGACGCCTCGAGGGCGCTGAAGTGCCTGGCCGAGGCGGTGTACTACGAGAGCGCCCGCGAGTCGCAACTCGGCCAGGAGGCGGTCGCCCAGGTGGTGCTGAACCGGGTTCGGCACCCGGCCTATCCGAAATCGGTTTGCGGGGTGGTCTATCAGGGCTCGGCCCGTTCGACCGGCTGCCAGTTCAGCTTCACCTGCGACGGGTCGCTGCGCTATGCGCCCGAGCCTGGCCTCTGGCGGCGGGCGCAGGACGTGGCGCGGCGAGCCCTTGCCGGACACGTCAACAAGACCGTCGGGTCCGCGACCCACTATCACGCGGAATATGTTGCCCCTTACTGGGCGCCGACCCTGGTGAAGATGAAGCAGGTCGGGCTGCACATCTTCTATCGCTGGACGGGGCCGTGGGGCGAGCCGCCGGCCTTCACCGGGCGCTATGCGGGGGGCGAGGCCTATATCTCCCCGGCGATCCTTGGCGGGCTGGATGCGCGCACAAACGGCCTGGACCCCGAGAGCCAGGGGATCGGCGCGGGCCGCCAGGTGACCCTGGCCGTGGCCGGCGAAGTGCGGACCTACAACGTCGCCGACGCTACGGCGGCGGGCGGGGAACGGACGCGGGTGCTGGGCACGCTCTACGCGCCGCGGCGCAAGCCGACCGCCGAGGAAGTGCGCGAGATCAACGCTTCGCTGGCCGCCATGGAAGCGGGCGAGCCGGCCACGAGCCCGGCGCCGCGGGCCGCGCGGCTGGACGGATCGCCCGGCGCGACGCAAGACTAGGGCCCATGGCCCGTATCCTGGCGATCCACGCCCACCCCGACGACATCGAAATCCTGGCCGCCGGCACGCTGGCGGTGCTGGCCGGCGCCGGGCACGAGGTCAGCATCGCCACCGTGACCGGCGGCGACCTCGGCTCGGGCGAGGGAACGCCCGAGGAGACCGCCCGCATCCGCCAGGGCGAGGCGGCGCAGGCCGCGGCCTTGATCGGGGCGCGATACCGATGCGGCGAGGTCCCGGACCTAGGTGTGTTCAACAACGATCCGACGCGGCGGACGGTGACCGAACTGGTGCGCTGGGCGCGGGCGCAGATCGTGCTGACCGCTTCGCCCGCCGACTACCATCCCGATCACGAGGCGGTCAGCCAACTGGTGCGCGACGCCTGTTTCGCTGCCTCGGTGCCGAACTACCGCACCGGGGAGGCCTCGCCGCTTCCGGCGGTTCCGCATCTCTATTTCATGGACCCGATCGGCGGCCGCGACCGGGAGGGGCGCTGGACGGTTCCCGATTTCGGGGCCGATGTCGGAGCGGTGTTCGAAACCAAGAAGGCCATGCTGACCTGTCACGTCAGCCAGCATGCCTGGGTCGCGCGCCAGCACGACGTTCCCGATCATGTGGCCGCGATGGAGGCCTGGACGCGCCGGCGCGGCCGCGACTTCGGGATCGAGATGGGCGAGGGGTTCCGGCAGTACCGGCATCATCCCTATCCGCGCACGCCGCTGTTGCAGGAACTGCTCGGCGAGGCGCTGGCGACGCCGGTCGATCAGCCGCCGCGCGCGGCGTCGTAACGGGCCCACATCGGGCCGCAGTCCAGCATTTCGCCCAGCATCATGGCCTCGTCGATGGCCATGACGGTCAGGCCGGCCTCCATCGACTCGAAAGGCGTCACCGGAAACGGCGCGCCGGTCTCCAGTGTCGCCAGCAGGTCGCGGGCCATGGCCTGGTCGGCGCCGTTGTGGCTGTCCTCGGTGCGCCCGCCATAGTCGATGCGCTCGGGCTTGCCGCGGTCCATGGCGCGCCGGACCATCAGCCGGTTGCGCACCAGGTCGGCGATCAGGGTGCCGTCGGTGCAGGCGACGTACCAGCGCCGCTCGGGCAGGGCGACGTGGCTGTTGGCGTGGAAGGACAGGCGCACGCCGTTTTCGTACTGCACCAAGGCGTTCTGGTGGTCTGTAACGTCCATGTCGGAATGGAAGGCGTCGTTGGCGCCGGACCAGCCGGCGTCGCGCAAGGCGTAGGCGGGCTGGCCGTCGCTGTAGACGTATTCGCCGGCGCGCCTGGCGGTGAAGATCTCGCGGCCGCCGAAGCTGGCGACCTTGGCCGGGCGCGAGCGGGCCAGGCGGCCGAAGATATCGAAGTCGTGGCAGACCTTGTCGAGCAGGTACGAACCGCCGAACTCCTGGCGCCGGCGCCAGTTGCGGGCGAGATAGCCGCCATGCTCTGGCGGCAGATGCTCGGTGGCGTCGATGGAGACGAGGGCGCCCAGTTCGCCGGAGTCGATCCGCCCGATGGTCTCGCGCACGATCGACATCGAGCGCATGACCAGGCCGATGAAGAGCGGCGGTCCCTTGCCGGAGGCCAGGCGGGCGGCCAGGGCGAAGGTCTCGGCCGGGGTCCGCACGATGGGCTTCTCGGCGAAGATCGGAAAGCCGGCGTCGAGGGCGATGTTCAGGTGCTCGAAATGCAGGTGGTTGGGCGAGCCGATCATCACCAGGTCGTAAGGCCCGGCTGCGAGCAGGTCCTGCGGCGTCTCGAACGGGCGGCCCATGGCCAGCCCCGCCTGGGCCAGGATCGGCGCGCCGACGGGAGCCGGGTCGCAATAGGCGGCGAGGTCGAGACTCCATCCCACCTCCTGCATGGCCGCCAGGACGTGGGCGATGCGCTGGCCAAGGCCGACGACGCCGATGCGATAGGTCTTCATGACGCCGCTCCGAAGGCGTCGGGATAGGCGATCAGCAGCGGCGCCTCGAGGGCGCCGTCCTCCAGGGCGAGCGCCATGAAGGCCGGGCCTCCCGAGAACGGCGACTTCACCTTGGCGGCGGCGTCGGCGGTGAAGCCGAACTTCGGATAGTATTCGGGGTGGCCGAGCACGATGATCGCGCAGGCGCCGAAGTCCTTGGCGGTCTCGATGGAGGCCGTGAGCAGCCGCTTGCCGACGCCGTCCCGCTGCCGGTCGGGCAGCACCGCCATGGGGGCGAGGGCCGCATAGAGGCTGACGCTGTCGGCCCAGAGGCGGCTGTAGAGGATGTGGCCGACGATCTGGCCTTCGTCCTCCTCGACCAGTTCGAACATGGCGTCGCCATCCGCCCGCAACCGCTCGACCAGGTCGGCCTCGTCCGGGCGGCCGAATGCGGCTTCGTTGATGATGCGGATGGCGGCGTGGTCGCCTGGGCGTGCATGACGGATCATGCCACCAGATTAGGCCGCTCTCACTTCAGGGGAAGGCAGATTTCGGTCAGCAACTCGGCTGGCGGGGTGTTGCTGGGATTGTTCAGGTTCACCTCGAACAGCGGGGCGTCGGCGGGCTCCTCGCCGCTGGCCGCCAGCCAGGTGAAGAGCGCATCGTAAGTGCGCGGCAACTCAGCATAGGGGCCCTCGTGGAGGGCGATGGCGTGCTTGCCGCCCGGGATCTCGTGGATCGTTACGCCATCGCCGCCGGCGACGTCCGCTGCGACGGTCAGGCCGGCCAGAGCGCTCCGGTCGGGCGCAAGCCCGTCGCAAGCCGCCTTCTCGTGGTAGACCGCCACGCCGTAGGCGGTCGGCCCCAGTACACCGCGCGGTCCGGCCCAGGCGGCGAGACGCTGGAAAGTATGACCGATCTCGGCATGGGGGCCGATGTGCTCGATGGCGGCGATGCGAAGCGGCGGACGATCCTGAATCTCGACGTTCATGGCGACGGCTCCTTGGGGAGGATGGGCTGGGATGGCCAGTTTGCGGCGGTATGACTTGCGGAAGGCGTCGGGCGGCTGGCCATAGGCGGCTGAAAAGGCGCGGCTGAAGGCAGCGTCCGAGCCGTACCCGGCGCGCCGCCGAATATCGCCCAGTGAGAGCGAGGTGCGGGCCAAGTCGGTTGCGGCGCGCGCCAGCCGAAGGCGCGTCAGGGTTTCCGCCGCCGTCTCACCCATGGCGGCCCGGTAGATGCGATGAAAGTGGTAGAGCGAGAAGCAGGCGAACTGGGCCAGTTGCGGCAGATCGAGGGACGCATCGAGATTGGTCGCGATGTGCTCGGCCACCCGCTGGAGCCGCCGTCCGTAGTTCAGGCTGGTGTCGGGTCTCTGCATGATGAGACCTTAGCACCTTGCGATTGATCGCGATTGCGGACTGTCGAGACGGGCTATTCCGCGGCCAGGGCGGCTGGCGCGGCCTGGGGACCGCGGATTAGCTTGCCGGGCATCTCGCCGGTCGCTTCTCCGTCCTCGAAGGTGACGACCCCGCTGACCACCGTGGCGCGATAGCCGCTGGCCTTCTGGATCAGGCGGCGGCCTTCGGCGGGCAGGTCGAAGATCATCTCCGGGGCCTGGATGGCCAGGGCGTCGAAGTCGATGACGTTGAGGTCGGCCTTCATGCCCGGTGCGACGACGCCGCGGTCGTGGAGGCCGTAGAGGGCCGCGGTCTGGCGGGTCTGCATCGAGACGACCTTCTCCAGCGGCATGCGCCGGCCGCGGACCCGGTCGCGGACCCAGTAGGTCAGCATGTAGGTCGGGAAGCTGGCGTCGCAGATCACCCCGCAATGGGCGCCGCCGTCCGACAGGCTGAGGATGGTGTTGGGGTCGTCCATCATCTCGGCGATGTGGTCGAAGTTGTGCTGGGCGTAGTTCAGCAGCGGCAGGTAGATATAGCCGCGGCCGTCGTTCTCCATGAGCATGTCGTAGACCACGGCCTCGGGCGTGCGGCCCTCGCGCGCGGCTTGAGCTGCGACCGAATCCTCCAGGCGCGGCTCGTAGTCGAGCTGGCCGTCGCGCTCGAGGCGGAACATGTTGCCGAAGTCCTGCAGCAGGGCGCCCATGGCCGCCGCCGCGGGCGTCGGCTCGCCGATGATCGCCTCGCGCACCGCCGGGTCGCGCAATCGCTCCAGGCGCTCGGCGAAGGGCAGGTGGGCGATCTGGCGATAGGCGCTCTTGCGCATGAAGGGATGCACGGTCGACTGCCAGCCCAGCACCATGCCGGTCGGGCGGCAGGCGATGCCGGCCTTGATGTCGGCGCCCTGCGCCTGGGCCTGCGCGGTCAGGGCCAGCATGTCGCGCCACTTGTCGGGCTGGAACGGCGACTGCAGCAGGCTGAAATTGACCGGCAGCCCGGTTTCCCGGGCGAATTGCGCCATCCAGGCGAATTCGTCCTCGGGGATGGTCATGTCGGAGGCCAGTTCGAAGACGCCGTGGCCGGCCTCGCCCATGGCGCGGCCGATGCCGACCATCTCGTCGGCGCCGGCGAAGGTGCCGGGAATGACCTCGCCGTCCTTGGTCCGGTGGAGGGCGGTGCGGGAGGTGGAGAAGCCTAGGGCGCCGGCCTGCACCGCCTCGCGGGTGATGCGGGCCATCTCGGCGATGTCCTGCGGTGTTGCGACCTCGTTGCGCGCGCCACGCTCGCCCATGACGTAGGCGCGGATGGCGCTGTGCGGCGCCTGGGCGGCGATGTCGAGCACGCGCGGGCGCCGCTCGAGGCTGTCGAGATATTCGGGGAAGGTTTCCCAGTCCCAGGCCATGCCCTCGGCCAGGGCCGAGCCCGGAATGTCCTCGACCGCCTCCATGATGCCGATCAGCCATTCGTGGCGGTCGGGCCGGGCGGGCGCGAAGCCGACGCCGCAATTGCCCATGACCACGGTGGTGACGCCATGCCAGCAGGAGGGGCTGAGATAGGAGTCCCAGGTCGCCTGGCCGTCGTAGTGGGTGTGGATGTCGACCCAGCCGGGCGTGACCAGCAGGCCCTTCGCGTCGATCTCGCGCCGCCCCGGCTCGGGAACCGCGCCGACCTTGGCGATGAGTCCGCCGGACACCGCCACGTCGGCCTGGCGCGCCGGAGCGCCCGTGCCATCCACCACCAAGCCACCGCGAATGACCAGATCGTACATGGTTCCCTCCCAGGGATTTTTTAGAAGCCTAGGTACGGTGACCTTCCGTCACTCAAGCGGGAAATCAGGGCGCGCGCTCATGGCCAGGTGTCGTCCCGGTTGGGGAGGCAAGACCGAGATCCTCCCTTGAGCGCAGGGGAGGAATTGGCGGGGCTTCAGTCTCCGGCGACCCAGCTTACGTCGGCGCCGAGGGCGTTGAGGTTTTCGACGAACTTCGGGTGGGCGCGCTGGATGGGGCTGGCGTTGAGGATGGTGCTTTCGCCTTCGATGCTGGCGGCCAGCATGAAGAGGGCGATGGCGACGCGGATGATGTAGGGGCTTTCGACCTTGGCCGGGGTCAGGGGCTTGCCGCCCCAGGTGATCAGGCGGTGCGGGTCGCAGAGCAGGGCGTGGGCGCCGAACTTGCCCAGCTCCGAATGCCAGCCGAGGGCGCCGTCATAGACCTTGTTCCAGAACATCACCTGGCCTTCGGCGCGGACGCCCAGCGCCACGAAGATCGGCAGCAGGTCGGCTGGGACGTAGGGCCAGGGCGCGGCCTCGACCTTGGTCAGGATGTTGGAGGTGAAGGGTTCGCGCACCTTCAGCTTGCCGTCGATGTGGGCGCGGCTCCAGCCATTCTCGTGGGTCACCTCGACGCCGAACTTGGCGAAGGTGCGGTCCAGCAGCGGGAACTGCTCGACAGAGCCGTTGCGCACGGTGATCTCGCCGCCGGTGATCGCGCCCATGGCCAGGAAGGTGGCGACCTCGTGGAAATCGTCGGCGAAGGTGAACTCCAGGCCGCCCAGGCTGTCGACGCCCGAGACGGTGATCCGCGAGCCGCCGACCCCCTGGATGCGGGCGCCCATGCCGGCCAGGAACTCGCAGAACTCCTGGACGTGCGGCTCGCAGGCGGCGTTGGTCAGGCGCGAGGTTCCCTTGGCGGTCGCCGCGCAAAGCACGAAGTTCTCGGTGGTGGTGACCGAGGCGTAGTCCAGCCAGTGCTGGGTGGCGGTGAAGCCCTTGGCCGCGGTGATGACGGTGGCGCCCGGCTCGCTGGTCACCTCGGCCCCGAAGGCGCGGAACACCTCGATGTGCGGGTCGATCTCGCGCGAGCCGAGGGTGCAGCCGGTGACGTCCTCCTCCAGGCTGGCGCGGCCGAAGCGGTGCAGCAGGGCCGGGATCAGCATGATCGAGGAGCGCATGCCCAGCGGCAGGTGCGCCGCCTTCGGGTCGAGGTCGCGGCCATGGTGCAGGCAAAGCGTGCCGGAGGCGTAGTCCATCTCCACCGACGAACCGAGCTTTCCAAAGAAATCCAGCAGCTTGCGGACATCAGTGATGTCGGGCACGCGATGCAGGACGATAGGCTCGTCGCTCAGCAGGGTGGCGCAGAGCACCGGCAGGACGGCGTTCTTGTTGGCGGACGGGATGATGGTCCCACGCAAGGCGCGGCCGCCTCGCACGATCAGGTTCGTCATGGCGGCGCGCGGCCTCGTATCTCAAGAGAGGGGCGGGGGACCGCCCGGTCGTGGAAACTGTATCTGGGAGCCTACCAGGCGCCGATCTTCTGGGCCTCGTCGTGGCCGATCGGGCGCCTGGCCTTCTCGTGGTCTTCCTCGGCCAGCAGGCGCACGGCCTCCAGGGCGGCCATGCAGCCCATGCCGGCGGCGGTGACGGCCTGGCGATAGACGTCGTCGGTGACGTCGCCGGCGGCGTAGACGCCCTTGATGGCGGTGGCGGCGCTGCCGGGCGTGACCTTGAGATAGCCCGAGGCGTCCATCTCCAACTGACCCTTGAAGAGTTCGGAGGCGGGTGCGTGGCCGATGGCGATGAAGACGCCGTCGGCCGGAACCTCGCGCGTCTCGCCGGTCTTGACGTTCTTCAGCCGCACGCCGGAGACGCCGAGCGGATCGGTGGTTCCAAGCACCTCGTCGATGGCGTTGTCCCAGATCACCTCGATCTTCGGATGGGCGAAGAGGCGCTCCTGCAGGATCTTCTCGGCGCGGAACTCGCCGCGGCGGTGGACCACCGTGACCTTGGCCGCGAAGTTGGTGAGAAACAGGGCCTCCTCCACGGCGGTGTTGCCGCCGCCGACCACGATCACCTCCTTGCCGCGATAGAAGAAGCCGTCGCAGGTGGCGCAGGCCGAGACGCCGAAGCCCTGGAACTTCTGCTCGCTTTCCAGGCCCAACCACTTGGCCTGGGCGCCGGTGGCGATGATCAGGGTCTCGGCCAGCCAGACCTCGCCGGAATCGCATTCCAGCCGGAACGGGCGCTGGGAAAGGTCGGCCTTCACCACGATGTCGTTGACGATCTCGGTCCCGACATGCGCGGCCTGGGCCTGCATCTGCTCCATCAGCCAGGGGCCCTGGATGACGTCGGCGAAGCCCGGATAGTTCTCGACATCGGTGGTGATGGTCAGTTGGCCGCCCGGCTGGATGCCGGCGATCAGCACCGGTTTCAGCAGGGCGCGGGCGGCGTAGATGGCGGCGGTGTAGCCGGCCGGGCCGGAGCCGAGGACAAGGCAGCGGGTGGTGCGGGGAGCAGTGTCGGACATGGCGTCTATGTAAGTGAGATTCTGGCGTCGTGCGACAGGTGCGCGGCGCGGTTGGTTAACGCACGCTTCAAGCAGGCGCGCTAGGCTGCGGGCCAAGTTTCGAGGCGCGCCATGTTCAAGTCACCCGAGATCGAGATCGCAGGCCGCAGGATCGGCGCCGACCACGAGCCCTATGTGATCTGCGAACTGTCGGGCAATCACAACGGCAGCCTGGACCGGGCGCTGGCCATGGTCGATGCGGCCGCCGACACCGGCTGCGACGCCATCAAGCTCCAGACCTACACCGCCGACACCATCACCATGGATGTGGATCGACCCGAGTTCCGCATCCAGGGCGGGCTGTGGGACGGGCGCAGCCTCCACGAGCTGTACCAGGAGGCCCATACCCCGTTCGAATGGCACGCGGCGATCTTCGAACGCGCTAGGCGGCGCGAGGTGACGATCTTCTCCAGCCCGTTCGACGAGACGGCGGTGGATCTGTTGGCCGGCCTGGATGCGCCCGCCTACAAGATCGCCTCGTTCGAGGCGGTGGACCTGCCGCTGATCCGCTATGCGGCGGCCAAGGGCAAGCCGTTGATCATCTCGACAGGGATGGCCAACCTCGCCGAGATCACGGCCGCGCGCGATGCGGCGCTTCAGGCGGGGGCGGCCGGCGTGCTGCTGCTGCACTGCGTCTCCAGCTATCCGGCGACCTTCGAGGACGCCAATGTCCGCACCGTCGCCGACATGGCCGAACGGTTCGGAACGCCGGTGGGCCTTTCGGACCACACGCCCGGAACGGCCGCCTCGGTGGCGGCGGTGGCGGTGGGCGCCTGTGCGGTGGAAAAGCATTTCACCCTGGCGCGGGCCGATGGCGGGCCGGACGCCGGCTTCAGCCTGGAGCCGGCCGAGTTTTCCGCCCTGGTGCGCGACTGCAAGGATGGCTGGCGGGCTCTGGGACGCGCCCATTACGACACCCTGGGCTCCGAGCGCGGCTCCTTGCAGTTTCGCCGCTCGCTCTATGTCGTCGCCGAGGTGAAGGCGGGCGAGGCGCTGACCCGCGCCAACGTCCGCTCGATCCGGCCGGGAAACGGCCTGGCGCCGGTTCATCTGGAGGCGGTGCTGGGCAAGCGGGCGGCCCGCGACATCGCCCGCGGCGAACCGCTGGCCTGGGAGATGGTGGCGAAATGAGCCTGCGCCTGCGCCTGTTGACCCCCGAGGACAGCGCCCAGGTCCTGGCCTGGCGCAACTCGCCGGAGGTTTCGGCCTACATGTATTCCGATCATCGGATCGGCCAGGACGAGCACGACCGCTGGCTGGCCGGCGCGCTCGGCCTGCCCGACCGGCGCTACTGGATCATCGAGACAGGCGGTGCACCGGTGGGCCTGGCCAACCTGGCGCGGATCGATGCCGCCGCGCAGCGTTGCGAATGGGCCTATTACCTCGGCGAAGCCTCGACGCGCGGGCAGGGGCTGGGAGCGCGGATCGAATATATCGTGCTGCGCCATGTCTTCGAGACGCGCGGGCTCAACAAGCTCTGGTGCGAGGTGCTGCTGGAGAACGAGGGCGTCTGGAAATTGCACGAGTCCTTCGGTTTCGTGCGCGAGGCGCTCTATCGCGAACATGTGTTCAAGGCCGGCCGGTTCCAGGACGTGGTCGGGCTGGGCATGCTGCGCAGCGACTGGGAAGCCGCGCGCCCGGCGATCGAAGCGCGGCTGCGCGACAAGGGCCACGACCCGGACGCGTTACCGCCGGCGCCTTAGGTGGGGGTGATGCTGCGGATTGCGATCGTCGGGATCAGTGGGACCGGAAAGACAACCTACGCCAGGAAGTTGTCTGCTCTGACGGGCCTTAGTCTTCACCATATGGACAGTCTATTCTGGCGCGGTGAGTGGGAGGCTGTGCCAGAAAAGCTCTATATCAGCGCGCAGTCCCTTCTAATCGCCAAGAGCGATTGGATCATTGAAGGCTATATTGATCCGGCGCTTTCGGAGCGCGCTCACGCCGCGGACCTGATAATCGATCTGGACTTTCCTGGCTGGCTCTGCGCTTGGCGAGTGATCCTCCGATGGCTTCGGCATCGAAGTAGTGCAAGGGCCGAACTGCCAAAGGAAGCGACCGAGAGATTGCGCCTGCGCTTCCTTTGGATCGTTCTGTCTCGCGCGGAGCGCCCAGCTATTGACGCCGCCCTCGCGATGGTTGACCCAGCGAAGATTCGCCACGTGACCTCATTGACCGAGCTTAACGCCGTGACGGTAGCAATTACCCAATCTCTACCTAATGTTGTGGGTTGAAATCGCCGTCTGATCGGTGAGGGGACATCTCTGGTAGCCGCTGAAAGCGCTTGGCCAGAAGCCTGTGACTCGTTGTGGGTGTCGACCTCCGCGCTCAAAAGCGGAGCGTCTGCGCGCTGCGAAGATCATCGACGCGAGCTTGCTGATGCAACTCGCCGGCTCGCGCTCGCGCCCTCCACGGCCGCGCATATTCCAATGCGCCTCGCACAGCTTCTGATCCCCGATCCAGGTCGGCGATGACTAGAGCGTTGGCGCCGTCTGGGAGCGCCTTGGAGATCCACCGCCCGTCTGGCCCGATCAGGCCGCTCGGAGCGGCCTCGCTACACTGCGCAGGCACCGAAAACCCCAGCCAGAAGGCGCCACACGCCGCGTGTCCTTGCGCTTGAATCGCGAACATCGGGTCACGTGAAAACGTCGAGAGCAGCACGACATCGACGTCCTCACGGGCATATTCGACGAAGAGTTCGGGAAACTGGATCTCGATGCAAAGGACGCAACCGAAGCGAAATCCGTCCACCTCGAACGTAAGCATGCGGGCCCCGGGAGCGTACCAGTCAGTGACTTCCGTGTAGGACAGCAGCCGCTTGTCGTAGCGGCCGACCAATTCGCCCTTTTCAGAGATGACATAGAGGCTGTTGTGAGGCCGATTTGGGGGTGTGAGCGGATGGTTCGAGCCGATGATTGTCCAGAGACGGAGGTCGGCGGCTAAAGCGGCGGTAGTCTCCAGTTCGTCGCGGAGGGCGGCCCAATCGACGCGCCATCCGGCGAGGATTTGTTTGCCCGCGCCCGAGGGGTATCCCGACATCGCGCCTTCAGTGAACTGGATCAGCCTTGCGCCTGCATCGGCCGCTTCCCGCATTTGCGCTCGGATCGCTGCGCCGTTGGTTCGCGGATCAAAGCCAACCTGGGTCTGGGCGATAGCGACGCGGAGGCAATCCCGCCGTGGCCGGATATTCAACGCTTCGAGAGAATCTGCAGGATCGGCCATGGCGAATTCTTACTGAGCGTGACGTCCGCTAACCACCCGTTGCGGACGAGGAGTGGGACGATGCCCTCTGGGCATGGGTGAGTTGAGACACCTCCGTCAGCGCTTAGTCCGATGCGGAGGCCCCCTGGGACGGGTTAAGCTGGCTGCTCTACGAGTTGGACGAACAAGCCGATGCGGTCGTTCGTTTGGGCGCAAAATGCCTAAATCCGGCGGTCGCCGCCGTAGGTCGCCAGGTCTGGGCGGCTGCGGACGAAGGTGCGGATGTCGTCGGAACTGAAGGCCGGATTGGCGGGGTAGAGGGCTTCGTAGACCGCGCTGACGAACTCGTAATCGTCGGGCCGGTCGACGGTCCAGCGCACCTGGCCCTGGTCGGTGGGCGGCTCCAGGCGAACGACCTTGTAGGTCTCTGGATGGTTCCAGACGCCCCAGGTGACGTGCTCCCGCTCCTCCGGGGTGCTAGCGTTCGCGGCGGCCCGGCGCAGGGCGGCGGCGGTGATGACCTCCACGTCCTGGCCCTTGGGGAAACCCTTGTCCACCAAACGGTTCTGAGCGTAGTCAGCGCCGGCTTTCAGGTGCAGGTCGATGGTCGCGTCGATCAGGCCGGGGTCGATCAGCGGGCAGTCGCCCGTGAGCCGGACCACATGATCGGCCGGCCAGGCGTCGAGCGCGCCGACGAAGCGGGCGAGGACGTCGTCGAGCGGGCCGCGATAGGTCTCGACGCCGGCCTCGGCGAGCGTCTGGGCCAGCCGGTCGTCGCTCGGCTGGTCGCTGGTGGCGACCACCAGCCGGTCGATCCGTTCCGCCCGACGAACCCGCTCCACCTGGCGCAGGATCATCGGCGCGCCGGCCAGGGGCAGCAGCACCTTGCCGGGCAAACGGCTGGAGCTGAGGCGGGCCTGGAGGACGGCGAGAATCATGACGAAACTTCCCTAAGTACGCCCCCAGCTTGGCCGCCCATGGGTAATCGGAGCTTAACCCCGGGCCGTTCACCATATTCGGCAAGATTCGGAGCCGGTGAATGAACGCCATGATCCAGCCGCGCGTGGGCAGCCTGGCCGAGCAGGTCGAGGCCGACTTCATCGCCAACGGCGCGCATCTGTTCGACCAGCGCCTGGAGGTGACCGCCTGCGAGCGGTTGCTGGCCGACATCCGCGCGACCCGCCGGTTCGACGACAGCCTGTTCCTGACCGAGGCCGCCTTCGACGCCGATCCGCAATATACCGGGGTGAACCCGCGCCCTGGCCGCAACCTACTGGAGCAGTTCGAGGATCAGCTCGGGTTCGTGGAACGCGCGCCGCACATCGTCGAAGCTCTGACCTCGCTGCTGGGCGAGGGCTATGAAATCCTCAACAAGAAGATCGTCTGCGGCGTGCCGGAAAGCTCGGTGCCGCCGTGGCTGCGAGCGCGTATCCTCGGCAACCCGGTGAACAACCTGGGCGCCTATGTGCGGCCGGAATATCGCGACATCACCTATTTCTACGGCATCGACTTTCATCAGGACCTGATCGACTACAAGGACCGGGAAGCCGATTTCCTGACGCTCTACGTCTATCTGCATCCGGTCACGCGCGCCGATGCGCCGCTCTATCTGCTGGAAGGCAGCCACAAGCTTGGCGGGGCGGTGTTCCCGCACGACCTGACGCCGGCGGGGCCGGAGGCGTGGACCTACGCCAACGGCGCGCACGGGCAGGTGCGCGTGCCGCAGAGGGTCCTGACCGGCGACACCGGCTTTGCGGCCATGTGGCACGCCTGCACTCTGCACGGCACCCAGCCGGACGCCGCCGACCACGAGCGGATTTCGCTGCGCTATCTCGTGGCGCGGGGCGCGGCCGTCACCAGCGGCATCGATGCGGTCAACGCCACCTTGCATGGGCCGCTCAGCCTGACCTCGACCCGCCAGGACCTCGGCCCGGACGGGGCCGCGGTGATCCGCCAGAACACGGTCAACAGGGCTTAGAGCCTGCTTGGTTTAGATTGAAGCATAGCCGGCGTGGCGAAGGTAGTTTGCGCACTCGGTGGGGCTGAACAGATTGAGCAGATCGCCGATGCGCCGCCAGACGGTCTCGATGGATCGCTCGTCG
>NZ_JAYRST010000071.1:0-15974 GCF_041920015.1 Phenylobacterium sp. | reverse complement strand
TATCGCTCCAGGTGAGTTTGATCGCCTCGCTCGGGCGCATCCCGGTCGCGAACAACAAGGTTATGAAGTCCGTTGTCAGTCGGCGAATGGGCTTGGATCGCTTGTACGGGGCCGCTTCGATCCAGGCCGGTGCTGAAACCATCAGCGCGTCCACCTCTGCCTGGGTGAAATGCGGTCGTGATTTGTCGCTGGGCCTCCTCGATTTGACGAGGGGAACCCGCCCTTGTTCCAGCCATCCGTTCTTGACCGCACAGGCGAAGATTTGGCGAAGCGTGACGTCTTCCCCAAGCGCCTTATCGCCGTTTCCCCTCCTCCGATTTGCGAGAGGTGCGCGAATGATCTTTCCCGCCCGCCGATATTCGAGAAACTCCTGTTTGCTTCCCGGCCCGGTGATCCAATAGGCCAGACGCCAGTCGCGGTACTTCTCGATGTCAGCCGGCCGGATTTGATCAATGGCGCGTTGGCCGAAATAGGGCTTTAGGTAGCGCTCAATTCGCTGCCTGTACGCTTTCACCTTCCCGTCGCCCTCGCCACGGGCGAGCCGCTTTGCGTCCAACTCGGCAAGAAGCACGTCAGCCACCGCCCCAAAACCCTTGGTGGTCTCGCTGAGCCCATGTTCCTCGCGAAAGGTGTACTTCATGTATTCCGTGCGCGCGGCCTCAATCGCCGTGGCGCGATCAGCTGTTCGGAGCCCTTTTTGGAACTGCGAGCCGTCGTTGCGCCGCCATTGCGCGTACCAATTCGGGCTGTCGGCCCGATGAAAAATGAGCACCTTGCCGTCGCAAATCCGAAAGGATTTGTGTTCCTCGCCTGCGCTAGACGATGTGTGGCCCTGTAGTGGATCTGTGGTTTGGAGCATTGAAAACAGCGTACTTTTTCCAGCTAAAAGGCGGGTAAACGGTCGCTGTAGTGAACTGTAGTAGACGCTGTGCGTCAAATTGGCGACGACGTAGAGAGTGCTATATAATTGATATTATTGAAATATTGAGGCCGCGATCGGGTGCGCTGCTAATTTGTCTAATTTTTAGGAAAGCGCTGCTCTATCCTGCTGAGCTACCGGGCCGACCGGGGCGGGTGATAGCGCAACGCCGTTCCGGTGTGAATGGCTGGTGGGGGATGTGCATGGCGTTCTTGAGGGTGTTTCGCGTCCTCTATGTGCAGGTGCTGGTGGGCATCGCGCTGGGGATTGCGGTGGGGGCGATCTGGCCTGAGGTCGGGGTCGCGCTGAAACCGTTGGGCGACGCCTTCATCAAGCTCATCAAGATGGGCATCGCGCCGGTGATCTTCTGCACCATCGTCGCGGGCGTGGCGCGGATGGGCGACATCAAGGCCTTCGGGCGGCTGGGCGCCAAGACGCTGCTCTATTTCGAGGTGGTCTCGACCGTGGCGCTGGCCATCGGCCTGATCGTCGGCAACCTGGTCAAGCCGGGGGCCGGCTTCAACATCGACCCGGCGACCCTGGATCCCAGCATCGCCGCCGGTTACGCCGAAAAGGCCCAGCATGGCGAGAGCCTGGTCGACTATCTGCTGCACCTGATTCCGGAGACCTTCTTCGGCGCCTTCGCCGAGGGGAACCTGCTGCAGGTGCTGGTGATCGCGATCATCACCGGCTTCGCCTGTTCGCGGATGGGCGAGTTCGGCGACAAGGCGGCCGGGGTGCTGGAGGACATCGCCAAGGTGTTCTTCTCGATCATCCAGGTGATCGTGAAGCTGGCGCCGATCGGGGCGTTCGGGGCCATGGGCTTCACCATCGGCAAGTACGGCCTGGCCGCCCTGGTGAAGCTCGGCGCGCTGGTGGCGACCTTCTATACGACCTCGCTGCTGTTCGTGCTGGTGGTGCTGGGGCTGATCGCCCTAGCCGCCGGCTTCTCGATCTTCAAGTTCCTGGCCTATATCCGCGAGGAGTTGCTGATCGTGCTGGGCACGTCCTCGTCGGAATCGGTGCTGCCGCAGATGATGGAGAAGATGCAGCGGCTGGGCGCCGGCAAGACGACCACCGGCCTCGTCATCCCCACCGGCTATTCGTTCAACCTGGACGGCACCAACATCTACATGACCCTGGCGACCCTGTTCCTGGCCCAGGCGACCAATGTCGACCTGACGCTGACCCAGGAACTGACCCTGCTGGCCGTGGCCATGCTGACCTCCAAGGGGGCGAGCGGGGTGACCGGGGCGGGATTCATCACCCTGGCCGCGACCCTCGCCGTGGCGCCCACCATTCCGATCGCCTCCCTGGCCCTGCTGGTCGGGGTCGACCGGTTCATGAGCGAATGCCGGGCCCTGACCAATCTGATCGGCAACGGCGTCGCCACCCTGGTCGTCGCCCGATGGGAAGGCGACCTGGACCGCGAGGTCCTGGCCAGGGAGCTGGCGCAAGGGCCGCTGCCGGCCAGGGCGGCGGGCGAGACGGATGCGCCGGCCGACTAGGCTGGCGGCTTCGCTGGGCGAAATATCGGATGCGTCAACCTTGGATGGACTTGCGCGAAGGTAGGTCCTTGGGCAAGATTCAACCCAGGGCTAGTCTCTCCGGCTCCAGGAGACCGCGCCATGTTGGAGGCTCCGGTGCAGGGTGAAGGCGCGGGCGGCGATGCCCGCGACGCCGCCCTCGTGCTTGTGGAGATGATCGAGGCGCTGTCGGCGGCGCGCACGATCGAGGACGTGGCCTCGGTGGTGCGGGCCGCCGCGCGGACCGTCTCGCACGCCGACGGCGTGACCTTCGTGCTGCGCGACGGGGACTGCTGTTACTATCTCGACGAACTGGCCATCGGTCCGCTGTGGAAGGGGCGTCGCTTCCCGCTGGTCCAATGCATTTCCGGCTGGGCGATGCTGAACGGCGAGACGGTGGTCATCCCCGACGTCTATGCCGACCCGCGCATCCCGCACGACCTCTACCGGCCGACCTTCGTCAGGAGCCTGGTGATGACGCCGGTGCGGCCCGGCGATCCGGTGGCCGCCATCGGCGCCTATTGGGCCCAGCGGCGCGAGCCGACGGACGACGAGGTGGCCAAGCTGCAGATCATCGCCCGGGCCACCGCCACGGCGATCGCCAACGTCCAGGCCTACGCCTCGCTGTCTGAGAGCCTCGAGCGGCGCCAACTGCTGATGCGCGAGCTCGACCACCGCTGCAAGAACACATTGGCGGCCGTGCAGTCGATCGCCGACCAGACCTTGCGCCGATCCGGATCGCCGGCCGAGTTCGTCGAGTCGTTCAACGGCCGGATCGGGGCGCTTTCGCGGGCGCACGAGCTGCTGACCCGCGGCGCCTGGGGGCCGGCGGGCCTGGCCGAGGTGGTGGGACAGGCGCTGACCCCGTTCTGCGCCGTGGCGGGCTTGCGGATCTCCGTCTCTGGCCCCGACCTCGGCCTGACGCCGGAGGCGGCGGTGGCCATGCACATGACGCTGCACGAACTGGCGGTGAACGCCACCAAGTACGGGGCGCTGAGCATCGAGGGCGGCAGTCTGGACGTCGCCTGGAAGCTCGACTGCGACGAGGCGCCCACCGAGCTGGAGTTCCAGTGGGTGGAGCGGGGCGGCCCGCCTGTGGGCGAGCCGCGGCGGCGCGGCTTCGGCTCGCGCCTGATCGAGACCGGCGTCGCGCGCGAGCTGGGCGGCCAGGGACAGATGATCTTCGATCCCGAAGGCTTGCAGTTCCGGTTGCGCGCGCCCCTGTCGTCGCGGATTTCGCGGCCATGACCGCCGTGCGGGTGATCCTGGTCGAGGACGAGCCGCTGGTCGCCATGATGATGGAGGACCTCCTGACGGACCTGGGGTGCGAGATCGCCGCTTCGTTCGGCGCGCTGGAGGCGGCGCTGGCCTGGCTGGCCGCTCAGGACACCCCGCCGGACGGCGCGCTGCTGGACGTCAATCTGGGTGGCGGCGAGACGGTGTTCCCACTGGCCCAGCGGCTGCGCGAACAGGGCGTGCCGTTCGTCTTTGCGACCGGCTACAGCACCTTGCCGAGCGGCGACTATCCAGACACGCCGTTGCTGCGCAAGCCAGTCAGCCACGAGGCGTTGCGCCCGCTGGTCGCGGCCTTCAAGGCGGCCGCCTGAGGCCGACATGAAAAACGCCCGGCGGGGCGGCCGGGCGTCTTGAAGTCCGACGAGGTCTGGAAGGCTCAGGCCGCAGCGGCCGCGGTCTTCACCAGGCTCTTGTTCAGGATGATGATCGCCGCCTCGCGGTCGATGCGCTCGATCGCGGCGACTTCGCGGGCCATGCGGTCCAGAGCTGATTCATAGAGCTGACGCTCCGAATAGGACTGTTCCGGCTGGTTCTCGGCGCGGTGCAGGTCGCGGACCACCTCGGCGATCGAGATCAGATCGCCGGAATTGATCTTGGCTTCGTATTCCTGGGCGCGGCGCGACCACATGGTGCGCTTCACGCGGGCGCGGCCCTTCAGGGTGGTCAGGGCCTGGCTGACGACATTGCCCTCGGCCAGCGAGCGCAGGCCGGCGCCGCGGGCTTTCGCGGTCGGGACGCGCAGGGTCATCTTCTCGTGGTCGAAGGTGATGACGTAGACTTCGAGCGAATAGCCGGCGACTTCCTGGGTTTCGATCCCCTGTACCTGGCCCACGCCATGAGCCGGGTAGACGACGTGATCGCCGACAGAGAATTCCAGACCGCTCTTGCTCATTCGCTCAAGTCCTTTTCGACTCTTCCGAACCCGTTAAAAGGCGTTAATCAGTTTCCGACAGCGTAAAGGGCGCCCTCCGCAAAACTGTTGCGGCGCGCCACCCCTTGTTGGAACGGATTATACCTTTAGGACACCCTTCGCCTTTTTCAGCGACGTACATAGGCCGGGAACGGCTTTTCTGCAGAAATGACGGGGCGCGCGAAGTCGCTACCGCCTCATCAGCGTATTTGTTAGCATAAAAATCAGCCGAAAGAAAGGCTTGCCCCGGCGTCAGGGCGCCCTAGGAGCCGCGTCCGGGCTTCTCGCTGAAGTATTTTTCGAACTTTCCGGTCTCGCGCTCGTATTCTTCGCGGTCCTCTGGGGGCTCGCCCTTGACCGTGATGTTCGGCCACACCTTGGCGTAATCGGTGTTGATCCGCAGCCACTTGGAATCCGGGTCGTCCTCGGTGTCCGGCTTGATGGCGTCGACCGGGCATTCCGGCTCGCAGACGCCGCAGTCGATGCATTCGTCGGGGTTGATGACGAGGAAGTTCTCGCCCTCGTAGAAGCAATCGACCGGACAGACCTCCACGCAGTCCATGAACTTACATTTGATGCAAGGGTCCATGACGATGTAGGTCATCGCGGTATACAACTCCGGCCGCACTGATCGGGCGGCGGTTTGTCCGGCTACGACGGCCTAATGTCAATGGCGGGCGCCCTCAACTTATCTGCAAGGGCCGTTAGGAGCCGGGCGCGGGCGTCAGTTTCAGCACCGTCTCGGTGACGTCTTCCACCGCCTTGCGCGAATAGCTGAGCGGCACGTACTGGCCCTTGGCCCACAGCGGGAAGAGATCGCGGAAGTGCGGGTCGCCCGGCTGGCCCGACTGGCCGGGCGTGTTGATGACGCGGCTGTTGTCCCAGGCCCCGACGTCCAGGACCATTCGGAACGAGGCGCCGGCGACGACGCGGTAGTCGTTGGGCCGCCAGGTGGCGGCCAGCGGCGAGAGCGATGTGCCGGCCATCGGCGCGGTTCCGCTGGACCAGGCCTCGCGCTCGGCGGTCGGCAGGCGAGGGGTCAAGACGTGATCGAAGCGGGCCTGGTGCAGGGCGCCCCAGGACCAGGCCTTCGGATCGGGGCCGAGCTTGCCGGCGACCTCGTCATAGGCGGCGATGAGGCTTTCACGCAGGATGGCGTCGCGCGCGCCGGCTGGATCGGCGCCCAGCGTGGCGTCCGGCGCCTCGAGCAGGGCCATCACCGCGGCGATGTCGCCATTGCCCATGATCGCCGCAGCCGCGGGCGGCGCGGCGCGGGCGATGGCCGTGCGGCCCAGGTGCTTGGTGGTCCAGACTTCGTAGAGCGCGGCGCCAGGGCTGGCGGCGTCGGTGCGACCATCCCAGCCGCGGACAAGGTCGAGGGCCGCGGCGAGCTTGGCGTCGTCGGTCTTCATCTGGGCCAGCAGCGTCTGCATCCGGCGGCTGGTGACGTCGGTCGGGTCGGTCTGCAGGGCCATGGAGCCGGCCAGGGTCTGCTTGCCGTCGGCGGACAGCACCTCGACGATCCGCTTCATGCGCGCGTCGTTCGACCATTCGAAGCCGACCTTGCGCTCGGTGTAGGGATAGTCGGCGGGCAGGTTGAACTGGTTGGCCGAGGCGAACCAGCCGGAGGCGGGATTGTGGAGGCTGGGCAGTTCGTCGAGCGTCAGGAACCCGTCCCACTCATAGCGTCCGTCGCCCGGCACGGGGGTCAGGCCGTCCCACCCGGCGCGGCGCGGCACCTTGCCGGCGGCGACCCAGCCGATGTCGCCCTTGGTGTCGGCGAAGACCTGGTTCTCGGACGGCGCGCCCCAGTCGGAGAGCGCGGTCTTGAAACCCGTCCAGTCCTTGGCGGTCATGTAGCCCATGGAGCCGAAATAGGCCGAGGTTCCCGGTTGACCCCAGACGCTGCGCACGGCGAAGGCGCGATGCTTGGCGCCGTCGGCATGGACCACGGGCCCATGGCGGGTGAACGACAGCTCGACCTTGCGCGGCGCGGCCTCGCCCTTGACGGCGATCTCTTCGACCACGCGGGTCATCGGCTCCCAGCCGTCTTTGTAGCGATAGCGGCCCTGGTCGTCGGTCTCGTAGACGTAGAGGTCTTCCTGGTCGGCCGGGAAGATCGTCAGGCCGAAGGCGACCGTGCCGTTGTGGCCGATGGAGACGCCGGGCAGGGCCGGCTCGCCCGCGCCGATCACCGAGAAGCCGGGCGCTTCCAGGTGGACGATGTAGCGCAGGGACGGGGCGCTGTGCTCGCGGTGCGGGTCGTTGGCCAGGATCGGGCGGCCGGTGGCGGTGCGCGAGCCGGCGATGGTCCAGTTGTTCGAGCCGACCGCCTCGGGCGGAACCTCCACCATGGCCAGCTTGCCGTCGTCGGGGACGAAGCGGACGCCGCGGGTGGCCAGGTCGTAGTCGGTCAGCACCTCCTGGGGCACGTCGCAGGGGTCGAGGCCGGCGGGAAGCTTCGGCTCCCACTTCGGTTCGATGTTCTTGTAGAGGCGGGCGGCCTCGATCCCCGCGGCGCAGGCGATGCGGGCGCGCCCGACCTCGTTGGGCACGTTGCGGGTCAGGCCGTGGCTGCGGATGCGCACCACGTCCTGGGCGCTCCACCGGTCCGGCAGGGTTCCGGCGACCTTGAACTCCTGGGGCAGGGGATGCTTGCCCAGGGTGATCTCGTCGATGAAGGCGTTGATCCCGGCGACGAAAGCTTCGGTGTTGTCGCGCGTGCCGGCGCCGTAGGCGGCCCACTCCTTCTCCATGTCGCCGCGATAGAGGAAGAGGCGGGCGGCCCGGTCCTGGGCCACGTAGTCGGGGCCGAAATCGCGGGCCAGCAGGCCCAGGCCCCGCTTGCGCCACAGGTCCACCTGCCAGAGCCGGTCGCGGGCGACGTTGTAGCCTTGCAGGAAGAAGGCGTCGCGCTTGTCGGCCGCATAGATGTGGGCGATGCCCCAGCGGTCGATGCGGATCTCCGCCGGATGGGAGAGGCCGGCGACGGTCGCGGTCTCCTGCCGGGGCGCGGCGTGGGCGGCGGTGGCGAGAAGGCTGGCGAGGAGCGTGAGGGGGACCAAGCGTTGCATGCGGCCACGCTAGGTCTCCCGGAGGCGTCTGACTAGCCTTGGCCTTTGGACGCAGCGATGAGGGCGGCGCGTTCCTCCGCCGTCAGCGGCCGCCACCTGCCCTCCGGCAGGTCGCCCAGCTTCAGCGGCCCGACCCGCACGCGCATCAGGTCGACCACACGCAGCTCGACCAGTTCGGCCATGCGGCGGATCTGTCGGTTGCGGCCTTCCTGCAGCACCATGTTCAGCTTCTGCTCGCCGACCTGGGTCACCTTGGCGGGGCGCAGCTTGCGGCCGTCCAGCTCCAGGCCATGGCGCAGCAGGGCGATCTTCTTCGGCGTGATCTCCCCGGTCAGGAGCACGTTGTATTCCTTGTCGATCTCCGAGGCCGGCCCGATCAGAGCTTTCGCCAGCACCCCGTCTTCCGACAGCACCAGCAGGCCGCGGGACTCCCGGTCCAGCCGGCCGAGCGGGGCGAGATTGTTGGCGGCGGTGGGGGCGCTCGCCTCGGCGTCGCCCCACAGCGCCTGGCGGGTCAACAGGGTGACTGCCTCCACCTGGTCGCCTTGCGGCAGGGAGGAGACGATCCCCATCGGCTTGTGCAGCACCACCGACAGGCTGGAATCCAGCTTCTGTTGGGCGCTGTCGTTCAGCGCCAGGGTCTGGCCGGGCTGGATCTTGCGGCCGGCGTCGTCCACCCGCTCGCCGTCGATGAACACCAGGCCTTGAGCGATCAGGCCCTCGGCCTCCCGCCGCGAGCAGACGCCGCTCTGGGCGAGCCACTTGTTGACGCGCTGGGGTTCGGGATCTTCGTATCTGCGGGTCCAGGCCATGGGGTTCTCTAGGCCGGGGCGGGGCTCAGGCCAAGTCGCCCTCAGCCGGCGTCCATCTGCGAATAGAGGCCGCGCGCCTCCTGCGCCGGGCCGCGGCGCTCGCCCAGGGCCTCGACCACCACGGCGATCAGCCTTCCGCCAAGGGCGAAGACCAGGCGGTCGCCGACCTTCACCGGCCGCGCGCACTTGTCGATGCGGGTCTCCGAGCCGCCCCGCGTCAGGCGCACCTTGCCCTCGTCGAGGAATTTGGCCGCCAGCGAGCGGGTCTTGAAGAACCGGGCGCGCCACAGCCAGACGTCCGCGCGGCAGGCCTCGTCGCTCATGGCACCGCCGCCTTGGGCCTGCGCCGCCGCCTCGGGCGTCGGGCTGGCGCAGGCCTGTCCTTGAGCGCCGCCAGGGCCGCGAAGGGCGAATGGGGCGAGGGCGGCGGCTCGGGACGCTCGCGGGCCTTCTCGCCGCGGCGGCGCCAGACCACGGGCTCGCCGGCCCTGGATTTCGCGGTCGGCGCAAAGCCCAGGGCGCGGAGGATTTCGCGGGCCTCGCCCTCGCTCCAGCCGAGCTCCTCGCGCGCCTGGTCCGACAGCAGGCCAGGCTTGGCCGCCGAGCGCAGCAGCGCATCCAGCCGCTCCAGCGCCTCGACCGGGACGGCGAGGCGGCCGACCGCGCGCAGGCCGAAGGCGGCGAGCACGGCGGGGCTCGGAGGCGGGGCGGTCAGACGATTGACGGCCCCCGGCCGGGGGCGCCCCTCGCGCGGAACGAAGCCCTGGGCGAAGGCCATGGCCTGGGGCCGCAGCAGGCCGGGCAGGTAGAGGCTGAAGGCGCCCAGCCGCACTCCCAGCGCCTTCAGGGCCCGGCGCTCGACCTGGCTGAGGGCCTTGGCCTCGGCGCGAACCAGGGCGCGGTCCAGCACCCCGCCGTTCTCGATCAGGCGATAGGCGATCCCGCGGGCCAGGCCCTTGATTCGGCCGCTGGCGAGGGCCGCTTCCAGCTTGCGCAAGGGGCCGAGCCGGCGCGCCGCCTCGGCCGCGAGGAAGGCTTCCAGGCGCCGGGCCGCCCGCTCGCGCGCCGGGGCCGGGCCGAGCTCTCCGAACAGCCGCACGCGCGGCGCGAGCGGCGTACCGCCCGCCACTGCGCCGGCCGCCTCGCCGCGCCACAGCACCAACCCCTCGGCCGTGAAGCCGAACGCCGCGTCCGGCTCGGCGGCCAACTGGCCCAGCCGCTTGGCGATCTCCGGCGAGACCGCGGCGACCGCCGCGGCCCGCAGAGCCTTTTCCTCCAGGGCGCTGGTTCCCTGGGCAGGCTGGAAGGCGACGCCGGCCAGCTTGCCGACATACTGGCCCTCGACCGTCACCTCGCCGTCGCTCGCCACCCCGGCCAAGAGGTCGCTGCGGACATTGAGCGCCCGCATCAGCACGCTGGTCCGCCGGTCGACGAACCGGGCCATCAGCTTCTCGTGCAGGGTGTCGGAGAGCCGGTCCTCCAGGGCGCGGGTCTTGCCCTGCCAGGCGCCGGGGTCGGCCAGCCAGTCGGGCCGGTTGGCGACATAGGCCACGGTGCGCACGCTGGCCAGCCGCGCGGCCAGGGTGTCGATCTCGCCGTCGGTACGATCCAGGTGCCGATATTGGCCCGCGATCCAGTCCTCCGGCACCTTGCGGTTGCGGCTGGTCAGCCAGCCGAAGAACTCGCGCACCAGCCGGATGTGCTCCTCGCCCGAGGTCTTGCGGAAGTCCGGTGTCTGGCAGACGTCCCAGAGCCGCGTCAGGGCGGTACGGTCGCGCGCGCAGCGCTCGATCACCTCCGGCTCGTCCGACAGCGCGTGCAGGGTCTTCTCGTCCAGCGCTTCGCCCGCCAGCTTCAGGCCCGGCCGTCCGGGCGGGGTGGTCAGCGACTTCAGCAGCTTCTGCAACGAGCTGAAGTCGAGGTCGGCGCTCCGCCATTCGGCCCCGGCGATGGCGTCGAAGCGATGGTCCTCCACCGCTTCGATCAGGTCGGCGTCCATGTCCTCGCAGTCGCCGGTGACGCCGAAGGTCCCGTCGCGGGTGAAGCGCCCGGCGCGGCCGGCGATCTGGCCGACCTCGGACGGGTGCAGGAAGCGGGTGCGGCGGCCGTCGAATTTGCGCAGGCCGGCGAAGGCCACGTGGTCGACGTCCATGTTCAGGCCCATGCCGATGGCGTCGGTGGCGACCAGGAAATCGACCTCGCCCGACTGGTAGAGCGCCACCTGGGCGTTGCGGGTGCGCGGGCTTAGCGAGCCCATGACCACCGCCGCCCCGCCGCGCTGGCGGCGGATCAGCTCGGCGATGGCGTAGACCTGGTCCGCGGAGAAGGCGACCACGGCCGAGCGCCGCGGCAGGCGGGTCAGCTTCTTCGGCCCCGAATAGGTCAGGCGCGAGAACCGTTCGCGCGTCACGATCTCGGCGTCGGGCAGCAGGGCGCGGACCAGCGGCGCCATGGTTCCCGCGCCCAGCAGCATGGTCTCGAAGCGGCCGCGGGCGTGCAGCAGGCGGTGGGTGAAGACGTGCCCGCGCTCGGGGTCGGCGCAGAGCTGGATCTCGTCGACCGCCAGGAACTCGACCTGGCGGCTGAGCGGCATGGCCTCGACCGTGCAGACGAAGTACTGCGCCCGGGGCGGGACGATCTTCTCCTCGCCGGTGATGAGCGCCACGCACGCCGCGCCGCGCAGTTTGACGATGCGGTCGTAGATCTCGCGCGCCAGAAGGCGCAGCGGCAGGCCGATCATGCCGCTGGCGTGGCCCAGCATCCGCTCGACGGCCAGATGGGTCTTGCCGGTGTTGGTCGGCCCCAGCACCGCCGTCAGTTTCGGCGGCCCGGCGTCCGAGAAACGCGCGCTCATAGCCTCAAGGTGGGACGGGATTCGGCGCGCGGCAAGCGGGGCTTGGCGGCCAAGTTGCTCCCCCGCTGGGGGAGCTGTCGGCCGAATGGCCGACTGAGGGGGACTTTGACTCCTCTCACGAGAAGAGCAGTCCCCCTTCCGTCTCGATGCTATGCATCGATCCACCTCCCCCAGCGGGGGAGGAATTGATCGTCCTACTTCTTCGCCGCGGCGATGTAGTTGTCGATCACGTTGTCCAGCACGGTCAGCGGGGTTCCACCGGCGAGCAGGCCGGCGTCGTGGAACTTGCGGATGTCGAACCTGCGGCCCAGCGCCTTCCGGGCCCGCTCGCGGCCGTTCATCCAGGTGATCTTGCCGACCATGTAGCTGCAGGCCTGGCCCGGCCAGACGCAGTAGCGCTCAATTTCGGTGATCGCGGCGGCCTCGGCGTCGCCGATGTTGTCGATGTAGTATTTCAGCGCCTGTTCGCGGCTCCAGCGCTTGTGGTGCATGCCCGAGTCGACCACCAGGCGCACGGCGCGGAACATGGCGTCGTGCAGCATGCCGATGTGGCCCAGCACGTCGTCCCGGTACATGCCCATCTCGACGGCCAGTTGCTCGGCGTAGAGCGCCCAGCCTTCGCTATAGCCCGAGAACCCGGTCACCTTGCGGATCAGCGGCAGGTCGCCGGCCTCGTTGTTGAGGGCGAGTTGCAGGTGGTGGCCCGGAAGTCCCTCGTGATAGGTCAGGGTCGGCAGGGTCCAGGCGGGCACCTCGGCGGTGTCGCGCAGGTTGATCCAGTAGATGCCGGGCCGCGAGCCGTCGAGGCTGGGGGAGTTGTAATAGCCGCCCGGCGCGCCGGCCTCGATGGCCGGGGGCACGCGGCGGATCTCGAGCGGCGCCTTGGGAAGTTGGCCGAACCACTGCGGCAGCTTGGCCTGGATGACCTTCACCTGCTCGTTCAGCTTGGCCAGCAGCTCTTCCTTGCCTTGGTCGGTGTTCGGATAGACCTGGCGGGGGTCGGTCGCCATCTGGCGATAGCGCTCGCCGACCGTTCCCTTGGAATAGCCGGCCTTCTTCATCAGCACGTCGGCCTCCGCGCCCAGGCTGCGGACCAGGTCGAGTCCGGTCTGGTGCACCTCGTCGGGGCCGATGTTGGAGGTCGTGTAGTTGCGCAGCGAGACGGTGTAGTACTCATCGCCTTTCGGCAGGCGCCAGCAGCCGGCGTCGTGCACCGCCTTGGGGCGCAGGCTTTCCAGCAGTTCGGCCTGGCGCTGCATGGCCGGGCGGACCTTGTCGAGATAGAGGCCCTGGGCGGCCTTGGACCAGTCGCCTTCGATCTTCTTCTCGCCGGTGCGGCGCACCAGGCTGGCCACCAGCGGCGCCTTGTCGGGCTCGTAGGCCAGGAACGCCTTGAGCTGGGTCAGGGACTTGTCGATCACGAAGTCGGGCGGGACGACGCCGAGGGCCACGTCGTGGCGCACGACCTCGGCCTCCTGATCCATCAGGCGGCCGAAGGCTTCCATGCGCGAAAGATAGGCGTCGACGTCCGGCTTGGCCTCGATCACGTGCTGGGTGTCGAGGAAGTCCGGCATCTGCTGGTAGGAGCCGGTGAGCTGGGAGATGACATAGGGCGCGCCCGAGCCCTGGCCGCCATAGTCGAACCTGCGATTACCCTCGTCCTGCACGGACAGCACGAAGTCGACGGTGTCGTAGTTCACCGCGTCCATGCCGGTAAGCTGCTTGCGATCGATGCGGCGCAGCTCGGCGAGGTCCCGGGCGGTGTCGGCCTTGTTCTCGGCCAGGGCGGTCAGCGAGAAATCGGACAGCTCGTGCTTGGTCCAGGCCAGGACGCCCTTGTCGAGGCCGAGCTCGGTGGGCAGCTCGGGCGAGCGGCGGAAGGTCCGCTCCATGGCCTTGTCGAAGAAGGCGTACATCTTCGCCGCCTCGCCCGAGGCTGGAGCGGCGGCGGCTGCGATCTTCGGCGCGGCGGCGGCGAGGCCGAAGGCCGCGGCGCTGGTCAGGAGGTCGCGACGGCTTTGCATGACTTTGAGGCTCCCCGATGTGCTGTCGTAACAGGCCCCAACGCTGTTACACCGGGCCGGGCGAAGCGCCTCGTTAAATCGCGCTAATCCAGGGTGCGGCGATAGCGGGCCATGGCCAGGGCCGTGACCACGCACGCGAAGGCGAGCAGGGCGGCCAGTTCGCGCCACATGTCCAGGGTTCCCTGGCCTTTCAGCAGCGCGCCGCGCACCACGCGTAGGAAGTGGGTGACGGGGACGATCTCGCCGAGCGCCTGGGCCCAGGCGGGCATGCCGCGGAACGGGAACATGAAGCCCGACAGCAGGATCGAGGGCAGGATGTAGAACATGCTCATCTGCATGGCCTGGAGCTGGGTCCGCGCCACGGTCGACATCAGGAACCCCAGCGCCAGCGAGCCGACGATGAAGAGGGCGACGCCCAGCGACAGGCCGAGCCAGCCTCCGACCATCGGGACGTCGAACAGCAGCCGCGCCAGGATGAGGATGATCGCGGTCTGGATCAGGCCGACGGCGACATAGGGCGCGAGCTTGCCGGCCATCACCTCGATCGGCTCGACGGGCGTGGCCAACAGGCTCTCCATGGTGCCGCGCTCGGCCTCGCGCGTCACCGACAGGGCGGTCATCATGACCAGCGTCATGGAGAGGATGATCCCCAGCAGCCCGGGGACGATGCTGTAGGCGGTGATCGCCTCGGGATTGTAGCGGCGGTGGACGACCACCTCGAACGGCGCCTTGCCGATCGCCGGGGCGAGCGCGCCCTTCAGATCGTGAGCCAGGGCCTGAGTCGGCAGGGCCGCCAGGGCGGCCACCGCCGGACCGGTGGCGGACGGGTCGGAAGCATCGGCCTCGACCAGCACCTGGGCGCCGTCGCCTCGGGCCAGGCGACGGGTGAAGTCGCCCGGAATGGTGATCGCGAACTGGACCTCGCCGCGGCGGACGAGATCGTCCAGCTCGGCGGGGCTGCGCGCCTGGGCCACGAGGTCGAAATAGGAGCTGTTCTTCAAGGCCGCGACGATGGAGCGGGCGAAGACGCTGTCCTCCTGCACCAGCAGGGCGGTCGGCAGGTGGCGCGGCTCGGAATTGATCGCATAGCCGAACAGCAGAAGCTGCATGACCGGGACGGCCAGCATCATCGCATAGGTCAGCCGGTCGCGCGTGAGCTGCTTGAATTCCTTGATCATCACCGCCGCGACGCGTGTCAGGGAGAAGCTGCTCATCCTGCTTCGCTCCTGGCGGAGCTTCGCAGGACAGGTCCTGGCGAAGGGGAGAGGGCTCGCCCTCCGAAGCCTTGGCGAAGGAGCCTCATTTGAAGTTGTCCTCGGACGTGTCCATCAGGCGGATGAAGACGTCTTCGAGGCTGGGCTGGACCTCTTCCCAGCGGAACGGCGCGCGGCGGTAGGGGGCCAGCGCGGCTTCAAGCGCGGCGCGGTCGGTTCCGGAGACGTGCAGCGACTGGCCGAAGGGGGCGGCCATGTCGACGCCGGGCAGGGCGGCGATCTCGCCGGCCAGCCGGTCGATCCCTGGCCCCTCGCCGTTGAAGGTGACGAGGCCGGCGCCGGCGATCACTTCGTCGGCCGCCCCGCGGGCGATCAGCCGGCCGTAGCTGATATAGGCGATCTCGTGACAGCGCTCGGCCTCGTCCATGTAGTGGGTGGAGACCAGCACGGTCAGGCCCTCGGCGCTGAGGGCGTGGATCTCGTCCCAGAAGGTGCGCCGCGCCTTGGGATCGACGCCGGCGGTCGGCTCGTCGAGCAGCAGCAGCCGGGGTTCGTGCAGGGTGGCGGAGGCCAGGGCCAGCCGTTGCTTCCAGCCGCCGGATAGCGAGCCGGCGAGCTGGCGGCGGCGTTCGAGCAGGCCCAGGCGTTCCAGCGCCCGGTCGACGCGCGCCTTGCGGCGGTCGAGCTCGTGCACCCGGGCGGCGAACTGCAGGTTCTCCTCGATGGTCAGGTCCTCGTAGAGCGAGAACCTCTGGGTCATGTAGCCGGTGCGGCGCTTGATGAGGTTGGCCTGGGCGATGATGTCGAGGCCGAGCGCCGTGCCCTGGCCGCTGTCGGGGGTGAGCAGGCCGCACAGCATGCGCAGGGTGGTGGTCTTGCCCGAGCCGTTGGGGCCGAGGAAGCCGCAGATGCGCCCTTCCTCCACCTGCAGGTCGACGTCCTGGACGACGTGCTTGTCGCCGAAGCTCTTGTTGAGGCCTCGAACGTCGATGGCCAGCGTCACTTGCCGCGCTCCAGCGGCTGGACGTCGACCGGCTGGCCCGGATTGAGCCGGGCCGATGGGACAGCCTCGACCAGGAAGACCATGCGGTCGCGGGTCTCGCGGCTGTAGATCACCGGCGGGGTGAACTCCGGCCGCGGGCTGATGTAGCTGATCCTGGCGCTCAGCCCTGAAGGGCAGCCGTCGCAGGCGAAGCGGACGCTGGCGCCGGGGCGGTAGGCGGCGATCTCGGCCTGGGGCACGAAGAACCGCAGCTTGATCCTATCGTCCGGCAGCAGCGAGACGATCGGCTGGTTGGCCGGCGCCCACTCGCCGGCCTGGAAGAAGACGTCCTCGACCCGGGCG
>NZ_JAYRST010000070.1:0-16219 GCF_041920015.1 Phenylobacterium sp. | reverse complement strand
AGCGGAGTTGCCGCGCAGCGCCAAGGCGCCGTTGGCGATCATGATTTTTGTCGTCGCCGTTGGTGTTGCCGCCTTCCACCTGGCGCCGATCGCCGTTTCGTCGCTCGCCGGCGGCATCGCCATGCTTGCGACGGGCTGTGTCAAATTCGATAGGATCGGTCGTGCCCTGAGCGCTAAAGTCATCGTGTTGGTTGCCGCGAGCATCGCGCTTGGCCGCGCACTTCTCGAAACCGGAGCGGCGCAATGGCTGGGCGAAGCCTTGGCGTTAGGCATGCACGCTTTCCCCCCCGCAGCCGTCCTGGCGACAATGATGGCGTTCGCGGCTCTTCTGACAAACTTCTCTTCAAACACCGCGGCCGCCGCTGTCGGCGCGCCGATCGCGATCAGCCTGGCGCGGCAGATGGGCGTTCCGCCCGAACCCTTGGTCCTGGCGGTGTTGTTTGGCTGCAATCTTTGCTATGCGACGCCCGTAGCCTATCAGACCAACATCTTGATCATGAGCGCGGGCGGATACCAATTTAAGGATTACGTGCGTGCCGGCACACCATTGGTATTGCTTATGATCGTGACCCTGTCGGTCCTGCTGGTGTGGAAATATCACCTGTGACCCGGCGCGGGCGCCGCTCTGTGTGGCGCTCGGCAAGCAAGGGCCGGAGCACTGAATGACCTTGGATGAATTGAACGCCCAACTTGGGCGCAGCTGGCGAGATTTCCGCGGTCTTCTATTGAAGGCGCTGCACTCTCCGGCCCACCTCCTCGGAGAACAAGATCGCGTCGCCATAGAAGGGGAGATTCATGATGGGGCGCGACTAACGAGCGGCTACGGCTTCCTGCTGTTCAGCGCTTGCGGGATCGCCGCTCTGGGCCTTCTGCAATCCTCGGTCGCGGTTGTTATCGGCGCCATGTTGATCTCCCCGTTGATGGGGCCGATCCTGTCGATGGGCATGTCTCTTGCCCGGGTCGAGCCGCGAGAATTTCAACGGGCCGCCATAACCCTGGCGGTCGGCGCCGGCCTTTCCATTCTGGCCTCGACACTGATTGTCTGGGCCTCGCCTCTCAAGGACATCACGTCGGAGATCCTGGCTCGAACCCGCCCGACCCTTCTGGATCTGGTCGTAGCGCTGCTATCGGGGTTTGTCGGTGCCTACCTCACGGTCAATCGAAAGGGCGGCTCCATCGCCGGAGTCGCCATTGCGACGGCGCTCATGCCGCCTCTGGCGGTCGTCGGCTACGGACTTGCCACGGCTTCCTGGCCGATCGCCGGCGGCGCGCTCCTCTTGTTCCTGACCAACGTCGTGGCGATCCTGGGATCGGTTTTCGGCGTCGCCCGCCGCTACGGCTTCCGGCCCGCGCAACGCCATGGTGCGGCCTGGGAAGTCTACGCACTTTTTGCCGTCACAGTTATCCTGTGCGTGCCTCTGGCCTTGTCGCTGCGCAACATAGTTGTGGAGGCGCGAGAGACGAACCGGGTCCGCAGCGCCATCGAGCGAGCCTTTGCCGACGCGGGCCCGCACATCACCGACCTGGCGGTCGCGGTCGATCGCGGCAAGGTCAGAACCGTTAATTGTGTGGTTGTCACCCGAAGATATGTGTCAGGCGCGTCCGCAAGTGTGGCCAGGGCGTTGCAGCCCGGCGCCCAAGTCAGCATTGAGCAGATCGTCATTGCGGGTGGGGACAAGCGCTCCGTTCTGGCGACCAATTCCCTCGGCAGCCGGCCGGCCTTGCCAGGGTCCGAAACATCGCCAGAACAACGTTTGAGGATGATGCTGAGTTCGGCCGGTGAGGTCGCCGGCATCGATCAATCGCCTACGGGGCTTGCCGTCAAACTTGTCCTGAAGGGGGCGCCGAGTTTGGGGGATTATCGTGCCGTAGAGCAGGCTGCCCAGCGGTTCTTGCCTGACACCTCCGTCGCGATCATCCCCCCCCTCATGCCATTGCCAGAGGTCGTTTTCGCGCGTGGTAGCTCGACGATCGACACGGTGGCGAGGCAAGACCTGGCGACGATCAGCTGGGCCTTGCAGAGGTGGGGTGTGAAGGCCGTTCGCGCCGAGGGCCGCGCCAGCCCCGGTCGATTAGGTCCCCGCCCGATGGACCTGAAGATGGCAGCGCGGCGTTCAGCGGCTGTCGCTCAGGTGCTGGCGAGCTCAGGTCTCGTCTCTGTCACCCAGTCGACTTTCGTCCCTGATCGCGCCCTTCCGGATGAACGTCCGTTCCTCGTGGTTCGCCTCAGTCTGGAGGCTGCGACCCCGCCGCCGGCAGACGCAAAGTGATCAGTCCCGCCTGCCTTTCGGTCGGGGATGTGGTTTAGGTTACAGGTTTGGCGACGGCTCCGCCTGACAGTCGCTTGATCAGCCAACCGACGCTGCCGCCCTGCACGATCACCGCGAACAGCACTACGACGTATGTGGCGCCAAGAAGAATGGGTTGCAGTTCACCGCGTTCCAGAGACAACGCTAGGGCTATGGAGATGCCGCCACGCAGGCCGCCCCAGACTAAGGTCGGCATCGCGAGTGGGCCCAGATCGAGAGCTCTTCGTAGCAGCAACAATGGGGCGCCCACGGCGACAGTCCGGGCGAGGATGACCAGTGGGATTGCGGCTGCACCCAGTGCCAACAGTCGTAAGTCCGGCGCGATCGCCACTACCTCCAGCCCGATCAGCAGGAAGAGGACGGCATTGAGGATCTCATCGATCAGCGCCCAGAACTTGAGGAGGTAGTCCTTGGTCGTGTCGCTCATGGCGTGGGCGACACCCGCATTGCCGATCAACAGTCCGGCGACCGCCATCGCCACCGGCCCGCTGACGTGCAGCCAATGCGCCAGGCTATAGCCGCCCATGACAACCGCCAGGCTGATCATCACCTCGACGTTGTAGTCGTCGATGCTGCGCATCGCGCGGTAGGCCACCCATCCAGCGAGGAGGCCGATCAGGGCGCCGCCGCCGGCTTCACGAACGAACTCAAGGCTCGCGCTGGCTAAGGAGAACGGCTCGGTTCCCATTGCCGCGACGACAAGGATCGAGAAGACCACGACCCCAACGCCGTCGTTAAAGAGGCTTTCGCCGGCGACTGTGGCTTGGAGGGTGGGGGGAACGAGCGCGCGTTTGAGCACGGCCATGACCGCCACGGGATCTGTCGGGCTGATCAACGCGCCGAAAACGAAGCACCAAAGGAGAGGTGTGGCGAGGCCAAGAACCTGACTCAAAAGGAAGAAACCGCTGCCGACGAGCGCGGTCGAAATCAAGACGCCGACGGTGCTCAGAATGAGAATGGGCCAACGCCCTCGGCGCATCTCGCTCCAGTCGACGTGCAAGGCGCCAGCAAACAGCAAGAACGACAGCATGCCGTCCATCAAGGTGGTGTGGAAATCCAGGGAGTCGACAAACCGGACCATCATTACGGAGAATCCAGCGCCCGGCAGAAGCCGGTCGATCCCGATCACCAATAGGGAAGCTACCGCGCCCATGACGGTAAGCCCGACTGAGGCGGGCAGTCTGAACACCCGGTGATTGAGATATCCCAGGGCTGCGGCGAGCACGATGAGGATCGAAGCGGCGTCAAAGGCAGTGAGGCTTGGCATGGGGCGATGTCCTACCGCTCGACATCGTGGACCGAAAGGCCGGCCCCAACCCGCGGGCGATGATCTTAGCCTGATTTGGCGGGCTGAGACATCCTGGGTTTGCTCGTGTCGATCTCCCGATCAGCCCTTCTCTTCGTTCGGTATCCTGAGAATCGTTCCGCAGGCTTTGCAATGTACGGCGTCTGGGTCGTGTCGGGCGAGGCCGCAGGTGGGGCAAGAAAACCGGACTTTGTTGGGCCGGAAGAGCGCTTGGGCCAGACGTACAAAGAGTGTGATGCCGGCGATCATCGTCACGATCGAGATCACTTTGCCAAGCGTACCCGGGAGGACAATGTCGCCGAAACCCGTCGTCGTAAGGGTCGCAACCGTGAAATAGAGCGCGTCGACATAACCCTCTATGCCCTCATGGCGTCCGTTGAAAATTGTGTAGACGAAGCCGGTCACGACAAAGACGAATGTGAATAGCGTGGCTCCGGCGCGGATAGCGTCTTCCCAAGGCGTGTCATCAAACCGGCGTGCGATTGTCCCCCAAAAGAACTCGCTATGAAACAGCGTCCAAAGCCTAAGCACGCGCAGGAAGGCGAGGTTAATGAACCAGAGCGGCGCCAGCAGTGTCGCCAAAACGAACAGGTCGATCCAGACGATCGGCCGGCGAATCCAATCCCCGACACTACGCCAAGCCAGTGCGCGGGCGCCTAGGTCGAGCGCCAAGAGGAAGGCGACGAAATAGTCGAGCGCAAGGAAGCCGGGCGTCTCCTTCATGAGTGGGGCGGCAATGAAAAACGCCACCAGCAGGATATCCAGCACGATGATCGCGATGCGAAACCGAACCGCGGCCCTAGAATGGCCGTGATAGAGACCCCGAAGGCGTGCTTGAAGCCCGCTTAGGCCCGCGATGTTTTTCGGGGTTTCTGCCGGCGTGAGGATAGGATCCACCGCCCCCGTTTCGCGAGTGGCCGAGCCAGAGAAACCGTGGGTCTCGCTTTCGCGGTCGAGTGTCAAGTTGACCGTCCGATCTCTGACGCCCGTCGAAACGTCCTTATCAGAGCCGGGCGGAGGCTAGCGAGTCGGGGCGATCGAACGCAGCTACTGGTCGGTCGAGATTTTGGCGCGCTCACTGAACGTCCTCTTCCGGGTGCTCGGCCTGAGTCGGGCAACTCGTCGAAGGACTTGTCCGGATGTGGACGTCGCGCTGAGGGAAGGGAATTTCGATTCCATTGTCGCCAAATAGCACCCAGACCCGGTTCAAGATATCTGATCGGACGTTGCCTACGCCGTCTTCCGGATCAGAGATCCAGAATAGGATTTCATGGTCGACGGAGCTGTCGCCAAACCCCTTTAGCCAGACAGAGGGCTTGGGATCCGCCAAAACGCGGGCGGCGTTGCTGGCGGCCTCGATCATAAGCCGTTGAGCTAGGGCGAGGTCACTCGAATAGGCGACGCCGACAGGGATATGCACACGGACATTTCGGGACGAGTACGACCAATTTTCAACAGCCTCAGTCATCAGCTGCTCATTGGGGATCAGGTGCTCCTTGCCGTCGCGAGTGACGACAGAAACGGCGCGGACGCCGATCTTGCTGATCGCCCCGAACGTGTCCCCGACAACAATGACATCGCCCGGCTTGACCGACCGATCCATCAGCAGGATCAGACCGGCGATCAGATTCCCGAACGTCTTCTGCAGGCCGAAGCCGACGGCCAGACCCGCAGCGCCGGAGAAGACCGTCAAGGCCGTTAGGTCGATGCCAAGCATATCTACGCCAAGCAGCACCGCCGCGGCGATCACCCCGATACCGGCCAGCTTTTGGGCGAGCACGCGTTGAGATAGGTCGAGCGCGCTGGCCCGGCCAATCAGATGCGACACAACCTGATTGGCGGCGCGCGCAAGCAGATACAGCACCACGACGACGACGAGGGCGTTCAAGAGCGCCAGCAAAGATAGGCGGTGCGACCCGATCGTAAAGCCTATGTCGTCCAGGCCCGTCATCAGAGGTTGCATGCCGCCCAACGTCCCGGCCACGCAGGCGAGCGAGATACCAATCGAGACGAACCCTGCCGTGCCTCGGTTCAGGCGCATGGCGCGCAACAGGGTCATTACCAGCAGGCCGACCGCTAGGCTAAGAGCCAACGCCAGGGCGATGTTTGCGAGCGGCCTAAGCGAGATTGACTGACCGACGACCAACAGCAGCAGGGCGATTGTGGCGTATTGAACCATGCCCATCGTGCTTGTTGGGCTGCCGATGAAATTTTTCCCAGTAAGACGGGTCAGTTGGGCGGCGAGAGTCGGGCCCGTCCTTCGTCCAATGTACCAGCCGATCCCGATGGCCCCCGCTATCAGGAGGATAGCGATGATCATTGAATCCAGATCTGGTGAAGAGGTTAGGGAAAATTCGAGGCGGTCGATCCAATTTCGCCAACCCATGCCGCCCTCCCGTCTCAAACTATAGATGTCTCGCTCGTCATCCGGCCCAATCGAGGCCACCTATTCGTTCTGCGAAATCGATCAACTCGTGTTTATATATTTTCATAGAGTAGGTAATGCTTTGCGCTTAGCCTCGAAATGGCCTTCCGTTGCAATCGCCGTCTATTCGGGTCGTCTGTTGGCATTGAACTAAGCCATCACGGGCCTAAGCTGCGCTGGATCCCCGTTGCTCGGAAGCGCCCATTGGCTGCCGGTCTGTGGAGAGCGTGATGGGGCCGAAGTAGCCGAAGTCGTCACGGCACATTGCGATGGCGCGGGCGACGTCGCGGTAGACGCGCGGTTCGTCGGACTTGAACATTGCCAGGCGGTGTTCGCCCGAACGGCCGGCCAGGCGCAGCCAGACGCTCCACTCGCCAGCTTCCGACTCGGTGAGCCGGACTTCCTTGATCGAGCCGCCGCGTTCCAGGAACCAATTGACGTTGCGGGCGCGGATCGGGAAGTCGGGATTGGTCGCGATGACCCAGGCCTCCTCGCGGGCGTCCGTTTCTGTTTCCCGTTCAGCCATCATCTGCTGCGGCAAAGCCTGCTCCCCTACAATCGTGCTTAACTTGGCAGAAAAGCACCGTGCTGTCGCGGGGCGGTTGGCGACGAAGCGTGACAGTTCGCCCGGTTTTGCCGGGCAGGCGTCGTATTTTTGAGCCGCATTGCTGGGTCCTGTCCCTTGAGCGGCCATGGCATGAGCCTTCAAGCGCGAGGCGGGGGGAGCGCCCTCCCCCTGAGTCGCAAAGGCAGGCCTTGAGCGCCTACCCCCTCCAGCGGGGGCGGTCCCCCGCAACGCCCCCCGAGGGATTGGGCCGGCCTGCGGCGGCCGAAGGCGGAGGGAAGCGGCCTTGGGGCGACCCTTGTGGGGCAAAGGAGGATCGACCCATGTCCTTGAAACCCATCGTCCAGGCCCTGGGCGGCGATCTCTACGATCGCGGCCTTCGGGCGAATATCCCGGCGCCCGGCCATAGCGCCGCTGACCGTTCGGTCTCGCTGCTGCTGCGGGAAGGCCGGGTGATCGTCCACACCTTCGGAGATGGCGACTGGAAGGATGTGCTGGACTATCTGCGCGGCGAAGGCCTGGTCGATGCGCACAATGCCCCGACCAGTCTCTCGCAGGCGCGTCGCGCCCAAGCGTCCGGGCCCGCGACCGGGCTGGAGCGCCGCCTGGCGGCGTTACGGATCTGGGAGGCTGGGCGGCCGCTCGCCGGCACCTTGTCAGCACGGCACTGCGCGCTGCGCGGGGTCAGCCGTCCCCTCCCCGGCCCCGACGTGCTGCGCCATGGCGGCGAGACGCCGGTGTCGGCCTATGCCGCGTCGCGCCATCATCGCCCGGCCCTGTTGGCGGCGATCACCGATGAGGCCGGGGCCTTCACGGCCGTTGAGGTCACTTACCTGGCGCCCAACGCCCGCCGGGCGATCGACCTGCGGCTCAGCCGCAAGACGGTCGGTCCCTCGCCGGCCCGGTGCGCGGTGCGAATTGATCCGGCCTCGCCGCAGATGCTGGTGGCCGAGGGCCTGTTCACCACCCTGTCGGCCAGCGCGCGCTTCGCCCTACCGGCCTGGGCGCTGATGTCGACACGCAACCTGCGCCACTGGCGGCCGCCGGAGGGCGTGCGCGAGGTGCTCATCGCCGCCGATCGCGGGGCCGACGGCGAGGCCTCGGCCGAGCAGCTGCGCGCCGGCCTAGCCATCGCCGGCTTGAAGGCGCGGGTCGCCCTGCCGCCGGAGGGCTTTGGGGACTGGAACGAGGCGGAGGCTGCGGGCCTGCTGGATCCGGTCCTGAGCTAAGCCGCCAAAGGAGGGAGGAAGGGATCGGGCGGGTGCGCCCAGGGGCAGGATGTCCCTCGCCCAGGCGCGAGGAGCTAGACCCCGATGACCGATCAAGTCCCCGCCTCCCCGGCCGCCATGAGCCGCATCCAGGTGCGCCTCGGCGACCTTGGCCTGGCCAAGGAGAACCTGCGCTTCCACGAACCGGCCGACGACGGCGTGCCGCAACTGGCCGACACCCTGCTGGCCGCAGGCGTGGTGATCCCGCCGATCGTGCGGCCTGGGCGCAAGGGCGAGGCGCCGTTCATGGCGCTCGACGGCCGTCGCCGGCGCTTTGGCCTGATCCTGCTGCGTGAGCGCGGCGACATCGGTGACGACTACCTGATCGACTGCCTGCTGGCCGAGACCCCGGCCCAACAGGCGGCCGCCATCGTGCTGCCCAACACCGAGCACGCGCCGGTCCACATCGCCGATGTGATCACCGCCATCGGCAAGCTGCGCAAAGCCAAGATGGACACCCAGGCGATCTCGACCGCGCTCGGCTACGCCGAGCTGGAGATCAAGCGACTGGAGGCCCTGGCCGCCGTCCACCCGACGGTCCTGAAGGCGCTGCGCCAAGGCCGGCTGACCCTGAAGCAGGTTCGGCTGTTCGCCCGCCTGCCCGACAAGAAGCAGCAGGCCGAGATCGCCCAGACCGCGCTCGACGGCTACTTCCAGGACTATCAGCTGCGTGCTGTCGTCGAGCATGACCGGGCGACGGTCGAGGACGACCGCTTCACCCTGGTCGGGATGGACCGCTACCTGGCCGCCGGCGGCCGGGTGGCCTCCGACCTGTTCGGCGAATACCCCGACTACCTGCTCGATCCCGAGGTCCTGCAGGGCGCCTGGCGCGAGCGGGTGCAGCCGATCGTCGATCACCTGAAGGCCGAAGGCCTGGCGGTTTATGTCGCGCGCGAGGCGGGCTACGGCGCCCCGGACGGCTTCTTCCGCCTCGCCCACGTCTGGGAGCGTGACCTGGACGAGGCGCAGAAGACCGCGCTGGCCGATGCGCGCTACGCAGTCACCCAGCTTGAGACCGCGCTGCAGGATCTCGATCCGTCGACGGACGAGGCCCCGGCTCAATTGGCGCCCTTGGTCAGCGCCTATGGCGTGGCGGCCGGAGCGGTGCTGACCCGCAGCAAGATCGGCGCGGTGCTGCTCAGCCCGTCGGACGGCCATGGCCTGGCGGCGACCTTCTATTCGGTCCCGCTGCCGGTCGAGGACCTGCCGGAGGAGGAGGAAGGCGATGACGACACGGCTTCGGTTGGCGGCCGGCCCGGCGTCGTCACGAACGACGTCGAGGTCCCCCGCGCAGATGTGGAGGTGGAGGGCGCCAGCCACGTCCTGCACGAGACCCGCACCGATGTGGCCACCCGCGGTCTTATCCGGGACCTTGCCGACGACCCCAGCGCCGCCCTGACCGTGCTGGTCGCTCAGCTCTTCAAGCAGCTGGCGCTGCAGTCCAGCGGAGGCTTGGACGGCTCGGCGGCGCAGATCGCCGCGACCCGCTACCAACGCGGCGCGATGGCGCCGATCGCGGGTCTGGACGGCGAGGTGCGGGGCCGCCTAGACGCCCGCCGCGACGCCTACCGGGCCTCGGGCCTGCGTCCGATCACCTGGGTCGAGACCCTGCCGCACGGGGAGAAGATGGCCCTGATGGCGGAGCTGACCGCGATCTCGCTCAACATGCGCGAGGCCCGCACCAGCCTGCTGCGCCATGGCGCCCGGGCCGAGGCGGCTGAGATCGCCGCCCTGTGCGGCGCGGACATCTCCGCGCACTGGACGCCGGACGAGGCCTATCTGGCGGTCCACTCGAAGGCCCAGTTGCTCGTCCTGCTCGAAGAGCTGGGGGTGGAGGACGACCGCGCCAAGACCCTGAAGAAGGACGCCCTGGTGAGCTTTGTCGCCGAGGCGGCGGCCGAACGGCAGTGGGCCCCCGGGGTGCTGTCCTGGGACCGTCCGGCGGCGGTTGGCAACGACGACGGCGAAGCGGACGGCGGGGCCGAAGAGGTCGCGGCCGAACCCGACGAGGCGGGTGATCGCGAGGCCCAAGACGAGGCTGAGCCCGAAGCGGTCGCCGACGCCATCGCGGCCTGATCCAGCGGAGCCCTCGTCTGACCGGCGGGGGCTCTTGCTGTGCCGGCCAAAGGGTCAAGGAAGGGAGGCGGACGGGCGAGCCCGTCGGGACTGGAGGGAGGCGCCCTCCGCCGCGGGTGAACGGATCCCCGCCATGAACGCCATGCTTCCCCTCTTCGCGACCGCTGGAGCGTCCGACCCCGCGTCGCACAAGGCGGCCAACATTCTGGCCGCCGCGCGCGCCTTAACCCCCCAGCTCAATCGATCCCGCGCGCTCGACCGGCGGCTGGTGGCGGGGGTCATGACCACCACCTTCGGCGGCTCGGACGCGGACGGCGCGTGGATCTGGCGCGACGCCTATGACGCGGTCGAGGCGGCTCTGGTGCTGCAGCTGCGCAGGCTGTCGCCGCAGATCAGCCGGCTGGAAGATGCGCCGGCCGAGATCTGCGCCCTGCTGGCCAATCTCACTGAGCTTGGCCTCACCCACACGCGCCGCAGTGAAGAGCAGGTGGCGCTCGACCAGTTTTCGACCCCGCCGCAGCTCGGCGCCCTGGCGGTCCTGGCCGCGCAAATCCGCCCCGGCGACCAGGTCCTTGAACCCTCCGCTGGCACGGGCCTTCTGGCCGTGCTGGCCGAAGCCTGTGGAGCCAACCTGGCCCTCAATGAGATCGCCGATCAGCGCGGCGCGATCCTGGAGGGCCTCTTTCCGCTGGCCGCGCGCAGCGCCCATGACGCCCGGCATCTGAAGGACATCCTGCCCGCGTCCGGCAGCTTCCATGCCGTTGTCGCCAATCCGCCCTTCCAGATGTTGGAAGAGCACCTGCACGCGGCGCTGGACACCCTGGCCGAAGGCGGCCGGTTGTCGGCCATCGTGCCGACGCGGCTCTTCGAGGACGCCCCGGTCCTGCGCCGGCTGGCGGGGCGGGGAGCGATTGTCCTCCAGCTGGCCTTTCCGCCACGCGCCTACGCCAAGCATGGGACCTCGGTCGAAACGGGCCTCCTGGTTATTGACCGCGGCCAGGCGGGCGAACCATCGCCGGTGATCGCGGCGGAGAGCTTGGCGGATGCGGCCCGGGCGGCGGGCGCTGTTGCGGCCCGGCCGAGCGCGCAACCGCGCCAGTTCCGGGCCGTCTCCAATGTCGCCATCCTCGCGCCGCGGGCGCGGGCCTTGGCGACCCCGTCGAACCGGCTGGCCTTTCTCGCGACCACGGCGCCCGTCGCCTATGAGACCCGGGCCTGGTCGGGCGAAGGCCACGATGTCGGCCTCTATCAGGCCTACCGGCTCGGTCGGATCGGCTTCGCCCAGAGCCGCCCTCACCCCTCCCCGCTCGTGGAATCCGGACCGATGGCGTCCGTGGCGCCGCCGGCCCCGACCTATCGGCCGGTCCTGCCGGGCAAGATCGTGGACGCGGGTCTAATCTCCGACGCCCAGCTCGAGACGGTGATCTACGCCGGCGAAGCCCACGCCAACCTGTTGCCGGGCCGCTGGCGGCTCGGCGAAGCGCCGCACCAGGTGCTGCTGGTCGGCGACGACACTCCCGACGCGGTTAGTTTCCGGCGGGGCTTTTTCCTCGGGGACGGCACCGGCTGCGGCAAGGGCCGTCAGATCGCCGGCGTCATCGCCGACAACCTCGCCCAGGGGCGAACCCGGGCAGTCTGGCTGTCGAAGAACGACGCCCTCCTGGAAGACGCGCGGCGCGACTGGGGCGCGATCGGCGGCGCGGCCAGTGATCTGACCCCGCAGTCGGCGTGGAAGCAGGCGGACGCCATCCGCCTCGATCGCGGCATCCTCTTCACCACCTACGCCACCTTGCGCCAACCGGCGCGGGGCGACCGGCCGTCTCGCCTCGATCAGATCGTGGCGTGGCTGGGCGCGGATTTCGACGGGGTGATCGTCTTCGACGAAGCCCACGCCATGGCCAACGCCGCCGGCGGGGCCAAGGGCGCGCGGGGACCGAAGAAGGCCTCGCAGCAGGGCATGGCGGGTCTCGCCTTGCAGAACCGCCTGCCCAACGCCCGCATCCTCTATGTCTCGGCGACGGGGGCGACGACCCCGGAGAACCTGGCCTACGCCGCCCGCCTGGGCTTGTGGGGCGGGCCAGATGCGCCGTTCCCGACGCGCGAGGCCTTCATGGACGCCGTCGAGACCGGCGGCGTGGCGGTCATGGAGCTGATCGCCCGGGAGCTGAAGGCGATGGGACTCTACATCGCCCGCTCCCTGTCGTTCGACGGCGTGGAGTATGACGCCCTGCGCCATCCGCTCAGCGCCGAGGACATCGGCATCTGGGACGCCTGGGCCGACGCCTACCAGTTGATCCACCACAATCTGCGCGCCGCCCTGGAGGCGGTCGGGGTCACCGAAGAGGGCAAGGCCAAGAGCGGCCAGGCGGCGTCGGCGGTGATGTCGGCTTTCGAGGGCTCCAAGCTGCGCTTCTTTGGTCACCTGCTGGCGGGCCTGAAAGCCCCTTCCCTCGTGGCGTCTATTCGCCAGGACCTGGCGGCCGGCCGCTCGGCCATCGTCCAGGTGGTCTCGACCAATGAGGCGGTGATGGAACGGCGTCTCGCCGAGATCCCGCCGGAGGAATGGAACAACCTCGCCGTCGATCTGACGCCCAAGGATCAGGTGCTCGACTACCTGATGGGCGCCTTCCCGATCATGGCGATGGACGCGGTCGAGGACGACGACGGCAACGTCACCATGGTCCCGGTGATGGTCGATGGCGCGCCTGTCGTCAGCCAGGCGGCCCTGCGCCTGCGCGACGAGCTGGTCACCCACCTGGCCTGCCTGCCGGCCGTGCCCGGCGTGCTGGATGCGGTGCTGGAGGCGCTTGGGACCGAGCAGGTCGCCGAAATCACCGGGCGCAGCCGCCGGGTGATCCGCCGTGAGGGCCGCCGCGTGGTGGAGCGCCGCAGCGCCTCGGCCGCCAAGGCCGAGACCGACGCCTTCATGAGCGGCAAGAAGCGCGTCCTGGTGTTCTCCGACGCGGGCGGCACCGGGCGCAGCTATCACGCTGATCTGGGCGTGGCCAACCAGCAGCGCCGGGTCCACTATCTGGTCGAGCCGGGCTGGCGGGCCGATGCGGCGATCCAAGGCCTGGGGCGCTCGCATCGGACCAATCAGGCTGTCGCGCCGCTGTTTCGGCCGGTGACCACGGACATCCACGGCGAGAAGCGCTTCCTGTCGACCATCGCCCGGCGCCTCGACAGCCTGGGCGCCCTGACCCGGGGCGAGCGGCGGACGGCCGGCAATGGGCTGTTCCGCGCCGAGGACAATCTCGAAAGCCCTTGGGCGCATCGTGCGCTGCAGGCCTTCTACATCGCGCTGCACTTCGGCAACGTCGAGGCGATGGACCGGGAGACCTTCGAGGCCAAGACGGGCTTGCGGCTGCTCGACGGGGATGGCGAGCTGCGATCGACCGACGACATGCCCCCGATGAATACCTTCCTCAATCGGCTGCTGGCCTTGCGGATCGCCGATCAGAACAGCCTGTTTGCCGCCTTCGACGAGATCCTGGCCAGCATCCTGGAACGGGCGGCGGCGTCCTGCGCCTTGGACCGGGGCATGGAGGACGTCGTGGCCGACGACCTCTTGGTGCTGGACGAGGAGGTCATCCGCACCGACGCGGTGACGGGGGCCGAGACCCGGCTGCTTCGCGTCCAGGTGCGCACCGCCCGGTCGCTGATGAGCGCCGAGGTGGCGCTGGCAGACGCCGACCCGGACGCGCGGGTGTTCGCGGTGAACAGCAAGTCCGGACGCGCCGCCCTGGTCGTCCAGGGGCTCACGACCACCAATGATGACGACCGCCTGGTCCCGGCGGTGCGTCTGATCCGGCCGGAGAAGCGCAGCGTCGCGCCGCTGAAGGCCTATGAGGAGTCGGCTTGGGAAGCGGCCGATGAGGCGGCTTGGCGCGCGGCCTGGGATGCCGAGCTGGCGGCGGTCGACCCGTGGGTGACCCGCGAACTCGTGCTGGTCACCGGCCTGTTGCTGCCGATCTGGAGCAACCTTCCCGACAAGCGCACGTCCGTGCGCCGGCTCAAGGCGCCGGACGGGCGCCGCTGGCTGGGCCGCCTTCTCGATCCCGCGCAGGTCACCCCGCTCAAGATCGCCTTGGGCCTGACCGATACCGCCAGCGCGGTCGGCGACGGCGCCTCGGCCACCCGCCTGGTGTTGAGCGAGGGCGCCTCCGTCGCCTTGAGCGGCGGCCTTTGGTTGCGCCGGGCCAAGGTGATGGATCGCCAGCGGCTGGAGATCGTCGGCGCGGGCGCGCAACGCACCAGCTTCGTGGCGCTGGGCTGCTTCGTCGAGATCATCGCCTACACCCCGCGCGTCTTCGTGCCGACCGATCGGCCGGAGGTGCTGAGCGCCATCCTCGAGCGCTGGCCGGCGCAGACCATCCTGCCGGCCGCGGCCTGACGGATCGGGGCCGCTGATCGGGAGCCGCCGGTGATGAGCCGGCGGCTCTTTTTGCGTCCGCGGCCTGGCCGGCAAAGAGTTGGAGGAAGGGACGGAGCGGGCAAGCGCTCCGGGATTGGCTCGGGGCCGGACCGGAGGCTGCCATGTCCAACCCGCTCGACGACCTGATCCAAGATCTCATCGCCCGCATCGAGGCGGGCGTTCCGCCGTGGCGCCAGGCCTGGACGGCCAGCGCCGATCCGAGACTGCCCTTGCGAGCGAACGGCGAGCCGTTCAGCGGCAGCAATGCCTGGCTGCTGGCGTTCGCCGGCGCGTTGCGCGGCTATCGCTCGCCCTACTGGTTCACCTTCCGCCAGGCCCTGGCCATCGCGGCGCCGGTCGGCAAGGGCGAGAAGGCCTCGCCGGCGATCCTCTACAAGACCCGCCTGGTCGGCGAGCCGTCCGAGGGGGCGGAGGTCGGCGCGGCGGAAGACGCCGGCGACCCGCGCGTTCTGCGCTATCTGAAGATCTACAGCGTCTTCAACGCCGAGCAGCTGACAGACTGCCCGCGCGCCTTCCTCGATATTGTGGATCCCGACCCGGCCGCCCGCGCGGCGGCGCGCAACGCCGTGCTGGATGCGATTCCGGCCCGGGTCGAGTTCGGCGGCGGAACGCCCTGTTATGTGCCGGCGCTGGACCTGATCCGGCTCCCGCGCCCCGAAGCCTTCGACACGCCCGACGACTTCCTGGCGACCAAGGCGCACGAGCAGCTGCATTGGTCGGGCGCGGCGCATCGTCTGGACCGCGCCTTCGGCAAGCGGTTCGGGGACGAGGCTTACGCTTTCGAGGAGCTGGTCGCCGAGATCGGCGCGGCGGCGCTTGGCTTGCGCATCGGGCTCGCGCCGCAACTGCTCGACAGCCACGCCGCCTATCTTGGCCATTGGGCGAAAATCCTGCGGCATAGGCCCTCAGCCTTGCTCGAAGCCTCCGGTCACGCCCAGCGCGCCGTCGACTACCTGCTCGCGTTCAGCGCCCAGGACGCGGTCGATCTGGCCGCCTGACGCCGGCCTTCCCCCAACATCTTTGCAAGGAGGCCGCCATGGGCTGGCTCTACATGCGCTCGCTGGCGGGGTACGCGACCCCAAAAGCCTATCTCGACGCGCAATTCACCTATGACCGCGACACCGGCGGCTCTCGCGTCTTGGCCTCATGCCTGGTCGGTCGGCGCACTTACTACGCCGCCGTCGAGTGGATCACCGCCGGATCGGGCGAGCGGGAAGTCTGGGGCCTGGTCTGCCTGGTGCGCTACAACCCGCGCGACCGGGAGGGCCTGGTGTTCGGCTACAAGGACATGTCCGAATCCATGGGGCCATGCGAGTCCGAGTGTCCGGCGCGGATCCTCGATCTGCTCACCGCGACCGACAACACCTACGCCCTTGCCTGGCGGGCGCGGTGCCGCGCCCGGCTGTCGGAACGGTCGGCGCGCGCCGCCAAGCCGACGCCCAAACCCGGCGATGTTGTGGTCCTGGCCGAGCCGATTCTGTTTCGAGATGGCCGGACGTTCTCCCGCTTCGAGGCGGTCGCTTGGCCTGGGCGGGCGCGCAGCGGCCTCGTCTATCGCAGCGAGCTGGGCGGCCTTTACCGCATCCCCAAGCTGAAGGATCGCGTCTACCGCATCGAGGGGACGCAGGTGCCGCGAACCCGAGACTGAGCCTGTCGGCAGACTGGGGTGGGCGCGGCGCGTTAGGAAGCCAAGGCGGTCAAGGGTCCTATCGGCGGTCTTGGCGTCCTTGAGTCCTCTGGCTCTTGAGACCTCGCCACCGTCCGGAGCCGCCCACAAGGGACGCTCCGCTCAAAGCCCTTGTGGGCGTCCCCAGCCGTCGGCGCGGGGCGGTCGT
>NZ_JAYRST010000069.1:0-16388 GCF_041920015.1 Phenylobacterium sp. | reverse complement strand
CGCGGTGGGTGATCTCGCCCTCGAACAGATAGGTCAGGGTCGACAGGCCGATATGCGGATGGGGCCGCACGTCGACCTCGCGGCCGAAGCCGGGCTCGAAGGTCTTGGGGCCCATATGGTCGAAGAAGATGAACGGCCCGACCATCCGGCGCCTGGCGAAGGGCAGCACGCGGCCGACCTCGAAGCCGCCGAGGTCGCGGCGGCGCTGGTCGATGACGAGGTCGATCATTTGCTACCTCCGGGCGTTTCTCCTGCGGGAAAGCAGGAGGCGGAGGTCAGCCTTGCGCGCTCACATAGGGACTGACAAGGCCGAGCGGGGCGGCGGTGGTGTTCTTCACCGAGCGGATGACGATCCGGCTTTCGATGTTCGACACCAGGCCCAGGGACAGGATCTTGTCGCGCAGGAAATCGTCGAAGGCGTGCATGTCGCGGGTGACGACGCGCAGCTCATAGTCGGCCGAGCCGGTGACGGTCGCGCACTGGACCACCTCGGGCAGCTTGGCGATCGCCGTCTCGAAGGCGTCGAGATTGTCCTTGGTCGGCAGGCTGAGCTTGACCGTGCAATAGACCTCGAAGCCGAGGCCCAGCAGGTCGCGGTCGAGGATGGTCACGCGGCGCTGGATGACCCCGGTGTCCTCCAGCCGCTTGATCCGCCGCCAGCAGGGGCTGGAGGACAAACCTACTCGTTCGGCGATCTCGGCGACCGACAATCCGGCGTCGTGCTGGATCAGGTCCAAAATCTTGGCGTCGACCGCGTCGAGGGCCTCGGGCAATTTTTCCTCCATAAAACGGCGTTTTTGAGCGTCGTTCTTGCCCTAAACCGGAGTTTCCAGGGCATACCTTTGGCAAGCAATTCCTGCGTTCTTATATGATCTTCTGGTGGCGTTGGGGAGCGGAAAAGGAAAGATATTGCCATGCGGCACGCTGAGGTGACGCTTGACGACAAATTCCTGCTCACGGAAGGCCGAGTTTTCATCACCGGCGTCCAGGCCCTGCTTCGCGTGATGATCGACCAGCGCCGCCTGGACAAGGCGGCGGGCCTCGACACGGCGGGTTTCGTTTCCGGCTATCGCGGCTCCCCGCTCGGTGGGCTGGACCAGCAGGCCCATCGCGCGGCCAAGTTCCTTCAGGAGGCCGAGGTCGTCTTCAAGGAAGGCCTCAACGAAGACCTGGCGGCCACCGCCGTCTGGGGCAGCCAGCAGGCCAACCTGTTCCCCGGCGCCAGGTACGACGGCGTCACCGGCATGTGGTACGGCAAGGCGCCGGGCGTGGACCGGACGGGCGATGCGTTCAAGCACGCCAATTTCGCCGGAACTTGGCCCAAGGGCGGGGTGCTGGCCGTGGCGGGCGACGACCACACCTGCAAGTCCTCGACCCTGCCCTCGCAGTCGGAATACGCCTTCCAGGATTTCGAGATGCCGGTGCTGTCGCCGGCCGACGTGCAGGAGGTGCTCGATTATGGCCTGCTGGGGATCGCCATGTCGCGGTTCTCGGGCCTGTGGGTCGGGCTGATCGCCCTGGCCGACACCATGGACTCCGGCGCCACCATCGACGTTTCCATCGGCCGCCATCGGCCGGTTTCGCCTTCCAACTTCCAGATACCGGCCGGCGGGCTGGGCATCCGGCTGAAGGACCAGCCGCTGGAGAAGGAGCGCCGCCTGCGCAACTTCAAGATCCCGGCGGCCCTGGCCTTCGCCAAGGCCAACCGGATCGACCGCGTCGTGCTGGGCGCGGCGCGCCCGCGCCTGGGCCTCGTCTGCCAGGGCCAGGCCTACAAGGACGTTATCGAGGCCCTGGCGGCCATGGGCCTCACCCCGCAGCAGGCCGCGGGCCTCGGGATCGCGATCTACAAGGTCGGCATGCCCTGGCCGCTGGAGCCGACCGGCCTGCGCGCCTTCGCCGCCGGGCTCGAGACCCTGATGGTGATCGAGCACAAGCGCCCGCTGATCGAGACCCAGGCCAGGGCCGCCCTCTACGACCTGCCCGCCCACGCCCGGCCCAAGGTGATCGGCAAGGTGGACGAGCAGGGCCATCCGTTGCTGTCGCAGCTCGGCGCGCTGTCGGTGGCCGAGGTGGCGCTGGCTATCGCGGACCGCCTGCCGCCGGGCCCGCACATGGATCGGGTCAACGACTATCTCGCCCGCGTCTCGGCCGCCTCGATGGCGGCGGTGACGCTGGCCGCCGACCAGCAGCGCAAGCCGTTCTTCTGCTCCGGCTGCCCGCACAACACCTCGACCCGCCTGCCGGAGGGCAGCCGGGCCCTGGCCGGCATCGGCTGCCACTACATGGCCAGTTTCAACGATCCGCAGACCGACCTGAACAGCCACATGGGCGGCGAGGGCCTGAGCTGGGTCGGGGCGGCGCCGTTCACCACCGAGCCGCATGTGTTCGTGAACCTGGGCGACGGGACCTACAACCACTCCGGCTCGCTGGCGATCCGCGCCTCGGTCGCGGCCGGGTCGCACGTCACCTACAAGCTGCTGTTCAACGACGCGGTGGCCATGACCGGCGGCCAGGCGCCCGAGAGCGGCTTCACCCCGGCCCAGATCACCCGCCAGCTCGCCGCCGAAGGCGTGGCCCGGACCATCATCGTCGCCGACGACGTCGGCCGCTATGACGGCGTTGGCGACCTCGCGCCCGGCGTCGAGGTCAGGCCGCGCTCTGAGCTGATGGCCGTCCAGGCCCTGCTGCGCGACACGCCCGGCACGACGGTCCTGCTCTACGACCAGGTCTGCGCCACCGAAAAGCGCCGTCGCCGCAAGCGCGGCGCGATGGAGCCGGCGGCGAAGCGCGTCTTCATCAACCCGCTGGTCTGCGAAGGCTGCGGCGACTGTTCGAAGGTTTCCAACTGCGTTTCGGTCGAGCCGCTGGACACCGAGTTCGGCCGCAAGCGCAAGATCAACCAGTCGAGCTGCAACACCGACTATTCGTGCCTGCAGGGCTTCTGCCCGTCGTTCGTGACCATCGAGGGCGGCGAGAACGCCCACGCCAGATCGGCGCCGGCCCTGACCGCCGAGTCCACGCCCCTGCCGACGTTCGAGCCGCTGCAGGGCGTGCGCAACATCGTCTTCACCGGCATCGGCGGGACGGGCGTGACCACGGTCGCCTCGATCCTGGCCATGGCCGCCCATGTCGATGGCCGCGCCGCCTCGGTGGTGGACATGACGGGCCTGGCCCAGAAGGGCGGGGCGGTGTTCAGCCACCTGCGCATCGGCGAGACCGAGGAGAGCGTGGTCGGCGGCCGCGTGCCGGCGGCCTGCGCCAATGTGCTGATCGCCTGCGACATCCTCTCGGCCGCGGGCGCCGACGCCCTGGCGCTCTACGCCAAGGACCGCACGGCGGCGGTCGGCAACGAAGACTTCGCCCCCACCGCCGATTTCGTCGGCGACCGCGACGTGCGCTTCGACGCCGGCCTGATGTCGCGCAAGATCAAGGCGGCGGCCCATAGCTATGACGAATGCCCGGCCAATCGCCTGGCCGAGGCCAATTTCGGCGACGCCATCTACGCCAACATGATCATGGTCGGCTTCGCCTGGCAGAAAGGGCTGATCCCGCTCTCCAGCCGGGCGGTCTATCGCGCCATCCGCCTGAACGGCGTGGCGGCCGAGGCCAATCTACAGGCCTTCGAGCTGGGCCGCCGCGTCGCCCACGACCCCAGCCTGGCCAAGGCGGCGGAAGATCATGCGCCGACGCATCAGACGATGCCGTTGGACGAGCTGATCGCCCATCGCACGCGCGAGCTGACCGCCTATCAGGACGCCGCCTACGCCCGGCGCTATGCGGACCGGGTGGCCAGGGTCGCCGCGGCCGAGGCGCCGCTGGGTTCGGACAAGCTGACCCGCGCCGTGGCGCTCAACCTCTACAAGCTGATGGCCTACAAGGACGAGTACGAGGTGGCGCGGCTCTATACCGACGGCCGCTTCGCCGCCGAGCCGGGCGCCGTCTTCAAGGGCGGCAAGGTCAAGGTGCTGCTCGCCCCGCCGCTGATCGCGCCCAAGGGGCCGGATGGCAAGCCGAGGAAGATCGAGTTCGGCGGCTGGATGCTCAAGACGGCCTTCCCAGTCCTGGCCCGCATGAAGGGCCTGCGCGGCGGCCCGCTCGACATCTTCGGCCATAGCCAGGAGCGGAAGATGGAGCGCGGCCTGATCGCCGCCTACGAGGCGAACCTCGACCGGCTGCTGGCCCGCCTCGACGTCGAACGCCTGCCGCTCGCCGTCCAGATCGCCGAGATTCCCCAGGCCATCCGCGGCTTCGGCCACATCAAGGACGCCTCGGTGAAGGCCGCCAAGGGCGAGGAGGAGAGGCTGTGGGCGAGGTGGGAGGCGCCGGCTGAACGGGTGGAAAGCCGTCTGAGCATCCGTTAGCCTCGGAACGTGCGTTTTGGCGGCCCCACAGGTCGGCATGGGGCGGGGCCGTGGACGAGACCGAAGAACTGATCGAGCTTTGCGTGCGCGCGCTCGTCTCGCAGATGATCGCCGCGCCGGGGATCGAGCTGCACGTCACCCGCAACTGCGTCCTGGGCCTGACCGACGAGCCTCTGGCCGATTTCAACCGGCTGACCCTGGGCGCCGATCCTGACGCCGAGGGCTTCCTCGTTCGATCGGTGGCGCGGGCGAAGGAGCGTGGTCGCCCGCTCGTCGCCACCATGAGCCCCCTGGCGGCGGAAGCTCTCTCACCGGCGGCGACAAAGCTGGGGCTGGCCCAGGTCGGAACTGCGCCGCTCATGGTGCTTCGCCCGGACGTTCCCGTTCGCCCGAGCCGCCCGACGAAGGTCGTGCGCGCGCTCGGCCCGAACCTGGCCCGCGTCGCCGGGGACCTGATCGCCGCGGCCTTCGATGAGCCGCGCGACGTCATCGCGCGCTGTATCGACGTCTGCATCACGCCGACCGCCGGCGTGGAGACCTATGTCGCCTGGAGCGACGGGACGCCGATGTGCACGGTCTCGGTGACCCCCACGGGCGAGACGGCGGCGATCTCGCTGATGGCCACGCCGCCCGAGCATCAGCGCAAGGGCATGGGCCGAGCCCTGTTGAGCCATGTGATCGACGACTACCGGCGTCGCGGCGTCACGCGCTTCCACCTGGGCGCCACCGAAGCTGGGCGGCCGCTCTATGAAAGTCTCGGCTTCGAGCTCGTGGCCGATTTGCCGGTGTGGGTATTGGAGGCGTAGGCGACTGGGCGATACCCCTGCCTTGCCGCTTGCGAGATCGGGCGTTCGATAGGGTGTCGATGCTTGCGGCCGCTTGCGACCCCTAGCGGACGCCGAGAAGGCCTGCTTGCGGATGCAGGACTGCCGGATAAGCTCACGCTTCGCGATAGGCCTGGGGGTATCATGACCGTCTCAGTGAAGGACCAGCTTGCTCTGATGGCGCGGTATCATGGGTGGGCGACGACGCGATTGCTGGCGTCCATCGAACCCATGCCCGAAGAGGCGTACCGTGGCCCCTGCGGCGTGTTCTTCCAGTCCGTGCACGGCACACTAAACCACCTGCTCCTGACGGACAGCGAGATTTGGTATCCGAGGTTCACCGGGGGTCGGACGGAGATCATCGAGCTGGATGCTGAGATCGAGAACGATCGCGTCAAGCTGTCGTCCCGATTGATCGCGGCGACCTCCCGATGGTCCGAATATGTCGATAACCTGAGCGATGCTGCGCTGGCCGCCGATCTGCGCTTCACGATGACGACCGGGCAGGCGCGCACGCTTCCGATGCCGGCCGCGCTGCTCCATGTCTTTAATCACGCGACCCATCACCGAGGCCAGATCACGGCGGCGATCTCGATGCTGGGGTTTGGATGCCAGCCGCTCGACCTGCCCCACCTGATCTTCGCCGAGCAGGCTGTGCCTAAGGCCCCATGACCGCAATCCACCCTTCTCCGACGATCCAGACGTCTGCCATTGAGCCGGGCGCCCTTGCGTCTGGCTGCCTGCTGATCTTCCCAGCACACCACGGCTGTCTTCCCGGTTTCGCCATAGGCGAAGACCGGGACCTATGCGCGCCTGATCTCGAAGGTTGTGGCCCAGCCGAGCCTCATCCTGACCCATCCGGTGTTCACAGGTCCCGGTCTTGCTTCGCAAACCGGGATGACGACCCTGTGTAGAGGAGGCCGTTACTTCGTCGCCTTGCGCACCGCCTGCGCGAACGCCGCCTGAGCTTGCCAGAGCTCGTCCTTGGAGGCCGCGGGCCAGGCCGAGTTCACGGCGATGACCAGTTTTTCGGCGGGGTAGACGAAGATCTGCTGGCCGAAGATGCCCTCGGCCGCGTAGCCGCCGTCGATGATCCACCAGAAGTAGCCGTAGCCGGTCTCGACGCCGCCGGGCGGGAAGGACTGGTGGGCGCGGGTGGCGTCGGCGACCCAGCCGGGAGGCAGCACGTCCTGGCCGTTTACCTTGCCGCCCTCCAGCATGAACTGGCCGATGCGCGCATAGTCGCGGGCGGTCATCGACATGCAGCAGCCGCCGCGCTCGTGGCCGGCGGTGTCGTCCATCCAGATGGCGTCCTGCTCCATGCCGTAGGGCGCCCAGAGCTTTTCCGAGAGGTACTGGGACAGCGGTTTGCCGACCGCGTTGGAGACGAGGATTCCGGCCAGGTCCGTCTCGCCGGTCTTGTAGACGAACTTGGTCCCCGGCTCGGCCTCGCGCGGCAGCTTGCGCATGTAGCTGACGATGGGGTTCATGCCCGGCTCGCCCGGAACGATCCCGGCGCGGGCGACGTCGGAATTGAGGTCGGTATAGTCCTCGTTCCACTTGACGCCCGAGGTCATGGTCAGGAGGTGGCGCACGGTCACGCCGTCATAGGCGCCGCCTTTCAGTTCGGGAATGTAGTTGGCGACGTTGTCGTCCAGGCTCTTGATCTTGCCGTCCTTGATCGCCGCCCCGACCAGGGTGGCCGTCACCGACTTGGCGACCGAGAACGAGGTCCAGCGCTCGTTCGGCTTGCGGTCCAGGCCATAGCGCTCGAGGACGATCTCGCCGTCCTTCAACACCACCACGGCCGAGGTGTTCATGGCGGCCATATAGCTGGCCACCGTCTGCGGCGCGCCGTTCCAGGTCCATTTCGGGTCGATCTGATGCGCCGCGAGCGGCAGCTCCTTCACATGCGGTCCACGCGGCACGACATGGGCGGGGGCGACCTTCTCCATGTTGCGGTAGCCATAGCGCTGCTGCTCGGGCGTCCAGGTGAGGAGCGAACTGCCGCCCGGCGGGGGCGGGGGTTCCTGGGCCAGGGCCGCGCCGTGCAGGCCGCCGGCCAGCGTCATCGCCGCCAGGGTGAGTTTGATCTTGTGCATGGGCGCCCTCCCGCTCTTCTTGTGATCTGCGGTCAGGCTAGAGAGCGCGGCGCGGTTTGCATACCGGCGTCATTCAGTTAGGCGTTGGGGATGGCGGATTTCGATTTCGATGCGGTGGTGGTCGGCGCCGGCGCGGTGGGCCTGGCCTGCGGCTACGCCCTGTCGCGGCGCGGGCTGGTGGTGGCGGTGCTGGAGGCGAACGCCATCATCGGCGAGGGCGTCTCGGCCCGTAATTCGGAGGTCGTCCACGGCGGGCTCTATTACCCGACCGGCTCGCTGAAGGCGCGGCTGTGCGTGCAGGGGCGCCGGGCGCTCTACGCCTTCCTCGATGCGCACAAGGTCGCCTACGACCGCTGCGGCAAGCTGGTGGTGGCGACCAACGCCGATGAGGTCGGGCGGCTGGACGCCATTCTCGACCAGGCGCGGACCAATGACGTGGAGGGCATGGCGCAGCTCTCCAAAGCCGAGGCCCTGGCCCTGGAGCCGGACCTGGCCTGCGAGGGGGCGCTGATCTCGCCGCAGAGCGGGGTGTTCGACAGCCACGGCTACATGCTGGCCTTGCAGGGCGAGATCGAGGCGGCGGGCGGGGCGGTGGTGACCTCGACCCCGTTCGAGGGCGCGACCCTGCTTGAGAGCGGCGGTTTCCGTATCCGGGCCGGCGGCGCCGAGCCGACGACCCTGACCGCGCGGCTGCTGGTCACCGCGCCCGGCCTCTCGGCCCAGGCCGTGGCGGCGAGCATCGAAGGCTTCCCCGCCGCGGAGATTCCGCCGCTGCACTACGGCAAGGGGGTCTATTTCCGGCTGAGCGGCAAGGCGCCGTTCTCGCGGCTGATCTATCCGCCGCCGATCCCCGGCGCGCTCGGCACCCACTATCGCCGCGACCTGGGCGGGCAGGCGGTGTTCGGGCCGGACCTGCAGTTCGTGGAGGCGATCGACTACAGCGTCGATCCGGCCCGGGCCGGGGAGTTCTACGCCTATATCCGCAAGTTCTGGCCGGGCCTGCCGGACGGGGCGCTCGCCCCCGACTATGCGGGTATCCGCCCCAAGCTGCATGGGCCGGGCGAGCCGCAGCCGGACTTCCGCATCGACGATGCGTCCCGGCACGGCCTGGTGGGCCTGGTCGCTCTGTTCGGCATCGAGAGCCCGGGGCTGACGTCCTCGCTGGCCATCGGGGAAGAGGTGGCGGGGCGGTTGGGACTCTAATTCCTCCCCCGCTGGGCAGGGCTATCGCATATGAGTGTCCTCCCGGTTTGCGAAGCAAGACCGGGACCCATTCGCGTCTGAATTGAAGGGCGAGGCGCGGCCGAGCCGCATCCTGCTCCATCTGGTGTTCATAGGTCCCGGACAAGCGCTGCGCGCTTTCCGGGATGACATGCGAGTGGGCTGCCGCCGCTTATCCGCGCCATATGCGATTGCCCTGCCCAACGGGGGACGGGGGAGGAATTCAGAGAATATACCGGCTGAGGTCGGTGTTCTGCGCCAGGCCGCCGATGCGCTCGCGCACATAGGCCGCGTCGATGCCGATGGTCTCGCCGCTGCGGTCGGAGGCGGTGTAGCTGATCTCCTCCAACACCTTTTCCAGCACGGTCTGCAACCGCCGGGCGCCGATGTTCTCGACGCTGCCGTTCACCGCCACGGCGGCGTCGGCCAGGGCGTCGACGGCGTCGTCGGTGAAGGTCAGCGTCACGCCCTCCGTGGCCAGCAGCGCTTGGTGCTGGCGGATCAGATTGGCTTCCGGCTCGGTCAGGATGCGGCGGAAGTCGTCGCGGGTCAGGGCCTTCAGCTCCACGCGGATCGGCAGGCGGCCCTGCAATTCGGGCAACAGGTCCGAAGGCTTGGCCACGTGGAAGGCGCCCGAGGCGATGAAGAGGATGTGGTCGGTCTTCACCGGCCCGTACTTGGTGGAAACGGTGGTGCCCTCGATCAGCGGCAGCAGGTCGCGCTGCACGCCCTCGCGCGACACGTCGGCGCCCGACCGCTCGCGGTTGGAGGCGACCTTGTCGATCTCGTCCAGGAAGACGATGCCGTTGTTCTCGGCCAGCTCCAGCGCCTCCTGGGTCAGGGCCTCCTGGTCCAGCAGCTTGTCGCTTTCCTCGGCGATCAGCGGCGCCCAGGCGCCCGAGACGGTGGTCTTGTGGGTCTTGGTGCGCCCGCCGAACGCCTTGCCCATCATCTCGCCCAGGTTGAGCATGCCCATCTGCGCGCCCGGCTGGCCGGGAATGTCCAGCATCGGCAGGCCGCCGCCGGTGTCGGCCAAGGTCAGCTCCACCTCCTTGTCGTCCAGTTCGCCGGCCCGCAGCTTCTTGCGGAAGGAGTCGCGGGCGGCGACCGAGCCGGGGCCGGTCAGGGCGTCGAGCAGCCGCTCCTCAGCCGCGGCCTCGGCGCGGGCGCGCACGGCGGCGCGGCGCTTGTCGCGAACCATGGCCATGGCGCTTTCCACCAGGTCGCGGACGATCTGCTCGACGTCGCGGCCGACATAGCCGACCTCGGTGAACTTGGTCGCCTCGACCTTCAGGAACGGGGCCTGGGCCAGCTTGGCCAGCCGCCGGGCGATCTCGGTCTTGCCGACCCCGGTCGGGCCGATCAGCAGGATGTTCTTGGGCGTCACCTCGTCGCGCAGGTCGGCGGGCACGCGGCGGCGGCGCCAGCGGTTGCGCAGGGCGACGGCCACGGCCTTCTTCGCGTCGGGATGGCCGACGATGTAGCGGTCCAGTTCGGAGACGATTTCGCGGGGAGAGAACTCGGTCATGGGCCGCTAGATAGTCATGAGCTCGGCTCTGCGACAGGACGAATCTGCTCGCAGGCGCAGCTTGCGGTCTCGGTGATCGCCTATTGGGGTGTCCTCCCGGTTTCGGCGCAGCGCTTGTCCGGGACGACATGCGAAGTGGGTGACGGCTGCTCGTCTGCGCCGTATGCGCCAGCCCCGACCCCGGCGAGGGGCCGCCTACAAGCTCTCAACCGTCAGTTCGCCATTGGTGTAGACGCAGATGCGCGCGGCGATGGCCATGGCCTTGCGCGCCACCGTCTCGGCGTCGAGGTCGGTCTCGGCCAGGGCCAGCGCCGCGGCCAGGGCGTAGTTGCCGCCCGAGCCGATGGCCGCCACGCCGGTCTCCGGCTCCAGCACGTCGCCGACCCCGGTGACGGTGAAGATCTGCTCCCTGTCGGCGACCAGCAGCATGGCCTCCAGCTTGCGCAGGTAGCGGTCGGTGCGCCAGTCCTTGGCCAGGTCCACGCAGGCGCGGGCCAACTGGTCGGGATATTGTTCGAGCTTGGCCTCCAGCCGCTCGATCAGGGTGAAGGCGTCCGCCGTCGCCCCGGCGAAGCCGGCCACCACCTTGCCGCCGGCCAGGACGCGCACCTTGCGGGCGTTGCCCTTGACGATGGTCTGGCCCATGGAGACCTGGCCGTCGCCGGCGATCACGGTCTTGCCGCCCTTGCGCACTGCGAGGATGGTCGTGCCGTGCCAGTCGGGAAAGGAACCGGCGGGAGAATTTGCGCTCGTCATGGCTCCGATGTGGCCAGGGCGAGGGGCAAGGTCAAGCGCGCTGCGAGCGGCGGCGCAGGCTTAAGGACGGACGAGCGGGCCATGAGCTTCACCGACGATGAGGTCGAACGCTATGCGCGCCATCTGGTGCTGCGCGAGGTCGGCGGCCAGGGCCAGCAGCGGCTGAAGGCCGCCAGCGTGCTGATCGTCGGCGCGGGCGGGCTGGGAGCGCCGGCCTCGCTCTATCTCGCCGCGGCCGGGGTCGGGCGCATCGTCCTGGCCGACGGCGACATGGTCGACACCTCGAACCTGCAGCGGCAGGTGATCTTCCGCGACGCCGATGTCGGCGCGCGCAAGGTCGAGGCCGCCGCCGCCCACCTGCGCGCCCTCAATCGGCATGTCCAGGTCGATTGCGCGCCGGTCTATGTGACGCCCGCCAACGCCGGATCGCTGGTCGAAGGCGTCGACCTGGTGCTGGACGGCACCGACGATTTCGCCACCCGGTTCGCCGTCAACGCCGCCTGCGTCGCCCATGGGCGCACCCTGGTCTCCGGCGCCATCGGTCGCTGGACCGGCCAGGTCGGGGTGTTCGCCGGGCGGCCCTGCTATCGCTGCCTGGTGCCCGAAATCCCGCCCGACGCCGAGACCTGCGTCGCCGTTGGGGTGGTCGGCGCCCTGGCCGGGGTGATCGGCTCGATGATGGCCCTGGAGGCGATCAAGCTGATCGCCGGCGCCGGGGAGCCGCTGGCCGGCCGCCTGCTGATCTATGACGGCCTTTCCGGCGACAGCCGCACCGTGCGGATCGGTCCCGATCCGGCCTGCGAGGTTTGTGGCGGTTAAGCGTGCGGATGAGCCTTGGCGTAGGCGCTGAGCAGCGAGGCCGCATCGACGTCGGTATAGCGCTGGGTGGTCGACAGCGAGGCGTGGCCCAGCAGTTCCTGGATCGAGCGCAGGTCCGCGCCCGCCCCCAGCAGGTGGGTGGCGAACGAGTGGCGCAGGGCGTGGGGCGTGGCGCTGTCGGGCAGGCCGAGCCGTCCGCGCAGGGCCTGGACCGTGGCCTGCACGTGGCGAGGGCTCAGGGCTCCGCCGCGTTTGGCGCGGAACAGCGGCTGGTCGGGGCTGGCGGCGAAGGGCAGGTCGGCCAGATAGGCGTCCACCGCCGCGCGCACCGCCGGCAGCACGGGGACCAGCCGCGTCTTGCCGCCCTTGCCCAGGATGCGCAGGGTGTCCGGCAGCGGCGCGTCCGACCGCTTCAGCGACAGCGCCTCGGAGATTCGCAGCCCGCAACCGTAGAGCAGGGTCAGCACCGCCTGGTCGCGGCTGATCTCCCAGTCATCGCGGTCTGGGTCCAGGGCCGGCTCCTCGATCAGGCCGCGGGCCTGGTCCTCGCTGACCGGTCGCGGGGCGGTGGGCGCGACGCGCGGCCCGCGCACCAGGGCGATGGCGGCGTTGGGGGTGTCCAGCCGCCGGTCGAGGAACTTGTGGAAGGTGCGGATCGCCGACAGCGCCTGCGACATCGAGCGCGGCGACAGCGGCGGCTCGCCCTGGCGCAGTTGCGCCAGCCAGGCGCGGATCTCGCTGGGCGCCAGTCCGCCCATGTCGGCCAGGCTCAAGGGCCCGCCGCGATGCTGCTCCAGGAACGAAAGATAGCGGGCGCCGGCGAAGGCGTAGGCCTCGACCGTGCGCGGCGAGGCGCGCCGCTCCTTGGCCAGGTGCTCCAGCCACTGGGCCAGAGCCGCCCGGGCGTTGGTCACAGGACCGGCCACCGCTCCGCCGTCCGCTCGACCACGCGGGCCAGGAAGGCGACCAACTCGACGCCCATGTCCTCGGTGAAGCCGTTTTCGTCGGACGAGCCGAAGGCCAGCAGCCCCTCGCGCGAGGGCTCCCAGATCGCCATGCGGACCATGGCCATGGAGCGCACCTGCGGCGCGCGTTCGCCGAACAGGCCGAGCGCCACCGGCTCGAAGCCCATCAGCGCCACGCGGTCGTGGCCGATGATCATGTCGATCTGGCCTTCGACCAGGGCGCGCCAGCCGGCCGGCGTGCGCTCGGGCCCCTCCAGGGCGACGACCCCGGCGACCAGGCCGAACCGCAGTTGCGCCAGCTCGTCCACCCGCCGGGCCAGGTCGGCGTGGTTGCGGGCGTCCAGCATGTCGACCACCGCCCCGTGCGTCTGGGCCTGGGCGGCGAAATTGGCGCGGGCGGTGGCTTCCAGGTGCTTGCGCGCGGCGTTCTCGCGCCGGTGCGCCTCGTGCACCCGCGCCAGGGCGGCCGGGCCGAAATCGATGATGTTGGCCGCGTCCGGGCGCAGGCCGAGCTCGGCCAGCAGCGAGGGATCGGCGCGCAGGAACTCGGGGTTGTCGGCCAGGAAGCGCCGGACCGCGAGCGGGTCGAGAGAACTGTCCTTCGCCTTCGCCCCGCCGTCCATGCTCGCCCCCGGAACCGCTACAGGATCGACTGTCCCGTCTTGGCCCAGTCGCTCATGAACTGTTCAAGCCCCTTTTCGGTTAACGGGTGCTTGAAGAGGTCGGCGAAGACGCCGGGCGGAATGGTCGCGCAGTCGGCGCCGGCCAGGGCCGCGGCGGTGACGTGCGCCGGCGTGCGGATCGAGGCGGCCAGGATCTCGGTGTCGTAGCCGTAGTTGTCGTAGATCGCGCGGATTTCCTGGATCAGGCCCATGCCGTCGGCGCCATGGTCGTCCAGCCGGCCGACGAACGGCGAGATGTAGGTCGCCCCCGCCTTGGCCGCGAGCAGGGCCTGGGCCGCTGAGAAGCAGAGCGTGACGTTGGTCTCGATCCCCTGCACGGCGAACTCGGCCGTGGCGATCAGGCCGTTGCGGGTCAGCGGCAGCTTGACCACCACGTTCGCCGCCACCTTGGCCAGCTTCTCGCCCTCGGCCAGCATGCCCTCCACGTCGGTCGCCGCCACCTCGGCGCTGACCGGGCCTTCGACCAGTTCGCAGATCTCGGCGATGACCTCCAGCATAGGCCGGCCCGACTTGGCGATCAGGCTGGGGTTGGTCGTCACCCCGTCCACCAGGCCGGTGGCGGTGAACTCCTTGAGCAGGCCGATGTCGGTGGTGTCGAGGAAGAGCTGCATGGGGTGACCTTCTGGCGCGGAGATTTGCAGGCTGTTTAGCGTTTGCCTCGCCTGGCGGCCAGCCGTAGACCCTTTCCAATTCAGGCGATCTCGCCTGAATTGGATAAAAATGGTCTATCTTCAAAAGCTTAGGTCGTGATGGGCGCTTCAACCGGCTTCCACTTGAAGCTGTCACGCTCTATGTGAACGGAGCCATGAGCCGCATCGCCTCCGTCCTCCTGCCCATGCCGCTGCCCGAGGCGTTCGACTACGCCGAGCCGGAGGGCATGGGCTTGCAGGTCGGCGACCAGGTGGCCGCCCCGCTCGGCCCGCGGCTGCTGCGTGGCGTGGTCGTGGCCCTGCGCGAAGGGGCTGGCGGCAACCGGCCGCTCAAGCCCCTGGACAGCAAGCTCGACTCCCCGCCGCTGCCGCCCGGCGCCATCGCGTTCGTCCAGTGGGCCGCGCGCTACTCCGTCGATGCGCCGGGCCAGCCGCTCGCCATCGCCATCCGCGGCGCCCGCGCGCCCAAGGCCAAGCCGCAGAGGCTGCTCGAAGCCACCGGAGCCCTGCCGGCCCGCGCCACGCCGGCCCGCCTCAAGGTGCTGGACGCCGCCGCCGCCGGCCCCATGCCCCCCGCCGACCTCGCCCGCGCCGCCGGGGTCTCGGCCGGCGTGGTCAAGGGCCTGGTCGACGAGGGCGCGCTCGCCCTGCGCCTGGTCGAGGAGGAGGCCGCCTTCCCCGACCCCGACCTTTCCCGCCCCGGCCAGCCGCTCAACCCAAGCCAGGCCGCCGCCGCCCAGGCGCTGGGCGAGATGGTGGGTGAGGGTGGTTTCGCCGTCGCCCTGCTCGACGGCGTCACCGGCTCGGGCAAGACCGAGGTCTATCTGGAGGCGGCCGCCGCCGCCCTGGCCCGCGATCCCGAGGGCCAGGTCCTCGTCATGTTGCCGGAGATCGCGCTCACCCAGGCGGTGATCGGCCGGTTCCAGGACCGCTTCGGCGTCAAGCCGGCCGAATGGCATTCCGACATCGCCCCGCCGGTCCGCCGCAAGACCTGGGACGCCGTCGCCGCCGGCCGCGCCCGCATCGTCGTCGGCGCCCGCTCCTCGCTCTTCCTGCCCTTCCGCCGCCTGTCGCTGATCGTCGTCGACGAGGAGCACGACGGCTCCTACAAGCAGGACGAGGGCTTCATCTACCAGGCCCGCGACCTCTCGGTGATGCGCGGCAAGATCGAGGGGGCGGCGGTGATCCTGGCCTCGGCCACCCCGTCGCTGGAGACCCTGCGCAACGCCGAGACCGGCCGCTATCGCTGGCTGCGCCTGACCGCCCGCCACGGCGAGGCGCTCCTGCCGGACATCTCGCTGATCGACCTGAAGACCACGCCGCCGGAGCCCGGCCGCTGGCTCTCCCCGCCCCTGGTCCGGGCCATGGAGGAGACCCTGGCGATGGGCGAGCAGACCCTGCTGTTCCTCAACCGCCGCGGCTACGCCCCCCTGGTGCTGTGCAAGGCCTGCGGCGAGAAGCTGACCTCGCCCGACACCGATAGCTGGCTGGTCGAGCATCGCTACACCGGCCGCCTGGTCTGCCACCTCACCGGCTTTTCGATGGCCAAGCCCGACCGCTGCCCCCATTGCGGCGCCAAGGAGAGCCTGACCTCCATCGGTCCGGGCGTGGAGCGGGTGGAGGAGGAGGCGCGCCTTCTCTTCCCCCAGGCGCGCATCGCGGTCTTCTCCTCCGACACGGTCTGGGACGCCGGCCAGGCCCGCGCGCTGGTGGAGGCGATGGCGGAGGGCGAGATCGACATCCTGGTCGCCACCCAGGCCGCCGCCAAGGGCCACAACTTCCCCAAGCTGACCCTGGTGGGCGTGGTCGACGCCGACCTTGGCCTGCGCGGCGGCGACCTGCGCGCGGCCGAGCGCACCTACCAGCTCCTGGCCCAGGCCACCGGCCGCGCCGGCCGCCACGACCGCCCCGGCCGCGCCCTCCTGCAGACCTACGCCCCAGAGCATGCGGTGATGCAGGCGCTGAAGGCCCAGGACCGCGACGCCTTCGTGGAGGCCGAGATGGCCGAGCGCGAGATCATGCGCCTGCCGCCCTTCGGTCGCCTGGGCGCCGTCGTGCTCTCAGGCCCCGATCCCGCGGCGCTGGAGGCCTTCGCCCAGGAGATGGCCAAGGTCGCCCCCAACGCCGAGGGCGTGGAGGTCTACGGCCCCGCCGACGCGCCGCTCGCCCTGGTGCGCGGGCGGCGGCGCAAGCGCTTCCTGGTGCGCGCCGACCGCAATGTCGACCTCTCGGCCTTCCTCGCCGCCTGGCGCGCCCGCGTCCGCCCCCCGGGCGCGATCCGCGTGGCCATCGACGTCGACCCGTACAGTTTTCTTTGAACGATAATTCCTCCCCCGCTGGGGGAGGGCGATCGCATATGGGTGTCATCAAGTCAGTTGAGAGTTGTTGTATGAGGTGTCTCGTATGACGGCGTTTGCGATGACGACGAGCTTTCTTGCGATGGCGGCGATGGCGAGACGCTTTGGTTTTCCGGCGT
>NZ_JAYRST010000068.1:0-16454 GCF_041920015.1 Phenylobacterium sp. | reverse complement strand
GTGGCCGGCCAGGCCGCGGCGGGCTCGGGCCTGGGGCCGAAGGGCACGGGCTATGTGCTCGGCATCGTCAAGGCCTACACCACGCGGGTCGGCGAGGGTCCGTTCCCGACCGAACTCGACGACGAGATCGGCCAGCACCTGGGCACGGTGGGGCGCGAATTCGGCGTCGTCACCGGCCGTCCCCGCCGTTGCGGCTGGTTCGACGCGGTGCTGGTGCGCCAGTCGGTGGCGCTGAATGGCATCGACGGGATCGCGCTCACCAAGCTCGACGTGCTGGACGGCCTGCCCAAGCTGAAGATCTGCGTCGGCTACAGGCTGAACGGCGAAGTGCTCGACTACCTGCCGGCGGGCCTCAAGGCGCAGTCGGCCCTGGAGCCGGTCTACGAGGAGATGGACGGCTGGAGCGAGAGCACCGCCGGCGCCACCTCCTGGAAGGACCTGCCGGCCAATGCGGTCAAGTATGTCCGCCGCGTCGAAGAACTGATCGGCGCGCCGGCGGCGATGGTCTCGACCAGCCCGCAGCGCGACGACACCATCATGGTGCGCGACCCGTTCCAGGATTGACGGCGCAGGGGCGGCGTAAGGCGTTCTTAAGGACGTCGGGAGCACTCTTGGCCGAGAGTCCCTGGAGCCCAAGCGCCCGCCCGTGTTCACCGACGACCTGAAACAGATCCAACGCATGCTTCCGCTCATGCAGCGGGTGCTGATCGTCGATCCGGCGAACGCCAGCGCGCGGCTGCTGGCCGATCTGATGCGCAATATCGCGCCGGTGCAGATCTGGCACGCGACCAGCACCCGCAAGGGGTTGGAAGCCGCGCGCCAGGTCAATCCGCAGTTGATCTTCGTCGAGCTGGGCGGGGCGGACGTCGACGGCGTGGAATTCACCCGCCTGCTTCGCCGCTCGGACGCGCCGTGCCGCATGGCGCCGGTGATCATGGTGACGGCGACGGCGACGGCCGGGGCGATCATCGCCGCGCGCGACGCCGGCGTGCACGAGTTCCTGCGCAAGCCCTACAACACCAAGGAGCTGCTGCGCCGGTTGGAAGCGGTGACATTGCATCCGCGCGACTGGGTCGAGGCGGTGCAGTATGTCGGCCCCGACCGGCGGCGGTTCAATTCCGGCGACTACAGCGGACCGTTGAAGCGCCGTTCGGACGTGGCGGTGACGCCGGACGCCGAGCGCATCCTGCAGGCCTTGAAGATCGTCCGTTCGGCGATTCCCGCCATCGCCACCGACCCGACCCAGGCGATGCGCGCCCTGCTGGCCCAGATGATCGAGCTGCAACGCGGCGCGGCGGTGACCAAGGACGCCAAGCTGGCCAGGCTGGCGACCGATTTCCAGCTCTATCTGGCGACAATCGCCCAGGCCAAGACCTTCAACCCAACCGAGATGGCCGAACGCGCCCAGGGCCTGCTGGCCCTGCTGCCCAAGGACGATCCCGGCCGCGACCAGGCCGCCTGAGCTTCGAAAAGAAAAGGCGCCGCGGAAGGTCCGCGACGCCTCGACGTTCAGTTCGGATCGACGGCTCAGGCCTCGATCAGGTTCTTTTCCCGCGCCGCGGCGGTGACCGCCTTCTGCAGCTTCTCGAAGGCCCGCACCTCGATCTGGCGGACGCGTTCGCGGCTGACGCCGTATTCGGCGGCCAGTTCCTCCAGGGTCGTCGGGTCGTCCTTCAGGCGCCGCTCGGTCAGGATATGACGCTCGCGGTCCGACAGTTCGCTCATCGCCGCTTCCATCAGGGTCATGCGCGCGCTGCGCTCCTGGGTTTCGGCGACGAAGGCTTCCTGGCTGACCGCGCCCTCGTCCTCCAGCCAGTCCTGCCACTCGCTTTCGCCGTCCACGCGCAGAGGCGCGTTCAGCGAGGCGTCGGGGCCCGACAGCCGGCGGTTCATCGAGATGACTTCCTCGTCCAGTACGCCCAGCTTGGTGGCGATCTGGCTGACCTGGTCGGGGTGCAGGTCCCCGTCCTGGAAGGCGCTGATCTGGCTCTTGGCCTTGCGCAGATTGAAGAACAGCTTCTTCTGCGCGGCGGTGGTGCCCATCTTCACCAGGCTCCAGGACCGCAGAATGTATTCCTGGATCGAGGCGCGAATCCACCACATGGCGTAGGTCGCCAGGCGGAAGCCCTTGTCCGGCTCGAACTTCTTCACCGCCTGCATCAGCCCGACATTGCCCTCGGAGATCACTTCCCCGATCGGCAGGCCGTAGCCGCGATAGCCCATGGCGATCTTGGCGACCAGGCGCAGGTGGCTGGTGACCAGCTTGTGGGCGGCTTCCGGGTCCTCATGCTCACGCCAGCGCTTGGCCAGCATGAACTCCTCGTCCTTGGCGAGCATCGGGAACTTGCGGATTTCGGTGAGGTACCGGCTGAGGCCGCCTTCCGGCGACATCACGGCGAGCGCATTGGCGGCCATTGACGTATCCCCTTTCTTCTTGCGGCGGACTTTCAGGTCGCAGCGCACCGGCGCGCGAGAACGTCCACCCCCTCCATCCCTCAGATAGGTACTGGCGGCGGCGGACGTAAGGGCCCAGCTTGGGAGAAACTGGCGGCCCGAAAATCCGACTGCTCAACTCAGGTATTTGTACAGGCCGAAGTGGGCGTCTTCAAGGCGGCTGAGGCACAAGCTTTCTTACAAAGCTGTCAGATTGGCTTGCAGTTGCGCCATATCGGCGGGCAGGGGGCTTTCGAACCGCAAAGCCTGGCCGGTTACGGGATGGATGAACCCCAGCACGGCGGCGTGCAGCGCCTGACGCTTCAGCCCAGCCGCAGCCACGGCCTCGCGCACCGCTGTGGCCGGCGGGCCGGAACCATAGACAGGGTCGCCCAGGCATGGCGTCCCCTTGGACGCCATGTGCACGCGGATCTGGTGGGTCCGGCCGGTCTCGAGCGTGCAGGCGACGCGGGCGGCCAGCGGTTTGTCGCCGCCGCCGAACACCTGCTCGGTCATATAGTGCGTGATCGCCTCGCGTCCGCCGCTCTTCAGCACGGCCATCTTCTTGCGGTCGTGAGGAGAGCGGCCGATCCGGGTCTCGATGGTCCCCCGCGCCGGATGCGGCGCGCCGCGGACCAGGGCGACATAGACCCGGTCGATATCGTGGGTCGCAAACAGCTTCGAGAGCCCCTGGTGCGCCGCGTCGGACTTGGCGGCCACCATCACGCCGGAGGTTTCCTTGTCGATGCGGTGGACGATGCCGGGGCGGGCGACCCCGCCGATGCCCGACAGGCTGTCGCCGCAGTGATGCAGTAGGGCGTTGACCAGGGTGCCGGTTTCATTGCCCGGAGCCGGGTGGACGGCCATGCCCGCCGGCTTGTCGACGACGATCAGATGATCGTCCTCGAACAGCACTTGAAGAGGGATCGCCTCGGCCTGCGGTTCGGCGGGGGTCGGGGCCGGGACCAGGATACGGTATTCGCCTGGCCTGGCCTTGGCCGAGGCGTCCGAAAGCGTCTCGCCGTCGCGGCTGACCAGGCCCTGGGCCATCAGCGCCTGGATGCGGCCGCGCGACAGTTCGGGCAGGTGCTCGGCCAGCGTCTTGTCGAGCCGCCCGCCGGCCTGGTCGGGGGCCAGGATCACGACATGCGCCTGACCCTCGGTCGCCTTGGGGGGGGCGAGGTCGTCGTCCTCGAAGTCCTCGGCGCTCACCTGCGGGCTGTCTCCGGCGCGGCTGGGGTTTCAAGCTTCGGCAATGCGCAGCGCCCGCTTCCGCCGTCAAGCCTGCGGGCTTCTCCGGAATGGACGGTTCCTGCGCCGAAGCGTTCTTATGATCGCCGATAGAGCTTCGAGCCGCGGAAAGGAACGCAGCCATGCTGGACTTCAAGACCGATGAGGACGCCGGCTATATCGAACTGACCGTCGACGGAAGCATCGACAAGACCGAGTACGAGGCTGCGGTGCAGGCCATCGAGGCGCTGCTGAAGACCCATGCCAAGATCAACGCCGTCGAGGTGGTGCGCAGCTTCGGCGGTATGGAGCCGAGCCTCTGGTGGCGCGACATCGGCTACGGTTTCTCGCGTCTCGACGCCTTCGGCCGCTGTGCGGTGGTCACCGACGGCGGCTGGCTCGGGCTGATGGCGCGGTTCTTCGCCGCCTTCCTGTCGGTGGAGCTGCGGACCTTCGACATGAAGGACCTGGAGGCGGCGAGACGCTGGGCCAGGGACGGCGCCTAGAGCATTTTCCGCCGAAGTGGTCGCCGGTTCGGCGCAGAAAATGCTCTAAATTCAAAGATTCTTGAGCGTGATCCGATTCTATCGAAACGGATCACGCTCTAGCCCTTGCGCAGGCGGGCGAGGGCTTCGGGGAAGCGGCGCGACAACGGCGCTTCCAGAGCGCCGAGCATGACCGCGTAATCGCCCGACTTCTGCGGCCGCAGTTCGGTGACGCGCGCGGCGTTGACCAGCCAGGACCGATGGGTGCGCACGAAACCGAGCGGCGCGAGTTCTCCTTCCAGCGCCGAGAGCGCCGAGCGCATCAGGGGCTTGCGGCCATCGGCCAGCATGAACTCGACATAGTTGCCGGCCGAGCGGGCGGCCAGGATGTCGGCGACCGGCGTGCGCAGCAGCCGCGCGCCATCGCGTATGTCGAAGGTGACCGGCAGGGGGACATTGGTCGACATGCTCTTCGGCGCATAGGCCTTGGCCAGGGCCCAGAAACCCGCCGCCCCGATGCAATAGCCCAGGGCGTCCTTGCGCAGTTCGTAGACGAACCGGTCGGCCAGGTCGAAGTCGAACGGGATGTCCAGCAGCCGGAAGGTGAGGGCGCGCAGCAGATAGAAGCTGGTGATATGGGCCGCGGCGAAGGCGAGCAGGCCCGCGCCCTGCACCGCCAGCATACGCCAGAGCGGCCGGCTGCCCGGCGGCGCGATACGGAAGGCGATCCACCCGATCCATAGAAGCGCGATGGCGCAGACCGCGCTCGTCGCCTGTTCGATCGCTGGAACGACATGCGGTTCGAACGGTCGGTCCTGGAAGGCGGTGAAGGCGTTGACCGTGTTGAGCGCGATGATGGCGAGGGCATAGAGCGGGAGCGCGCGCCAGAAGACGTCGTTCGGCCCGGTCGCCTCGCCTTTCGCCACGTTTCGATCCCCGCACGTCATCGCCGCCGCGCCGCGCGGCCGAGCCCGACTTTCCACCGCTTCGGCCGTGAGGGCCAAGTCCATCGCGGCTGGAGCTGCGTCGGATATTTCCGTTTCACCGCCGCGGCGGGAAGATTGCGCAAGCCCGCGCCCCAGGCCAATGATGCGCCGGCCAGGCTTGGACTGGCGGCCTCGGGAGCACCCTCACGTGACGACCATTCTTCGCAACCGTTTCGCGCGCGCGGCCCTGATCGTGCTGGCGCCCCTGCTGATCGCCGGCTGCGGGATCAACACGATCCCCACCAAGGACGAGAAGGCCAAGGCTGCCTGGGCCGAGGTGCAGAACCAGTACCAGCGCCGCGCCGACCTGATTCCGAACCTGGTCGAGACGGTGAAGGGCTATGCGGCCCAGGAGCGCCAGGTGCTGACCGAGGTGACGCAGGCGCGGGCCTCGGCGACCCAGGTCAAGGTCGACGCCTCGACCATCACCGATCCGGCGCAGTTCGAGAAATACGCCCAGGCCCAGGACCAGCTCTCCGGCGTGCTGGGCCGGCTGATGATGATCCAGGAGCGCTACCCGGACCTGAAGTCGAACGAGAACTTCATGGCCTTGCAGAGCCAGCTCGAAGGCACAGAGAACCGCATCTCCATCGCGCGCCGCGACTACAACGCCGCGGTCCAGGACTACAACACCGAGATTCGCACCTTCCCCGGCGCGCTGTGGGCCGGAACCGTGCACCGCTGGGCCAAGCCGATGCAGACCTTCCAGGCCAGCGCCGCGGCCCAGAGCGCGCCTAGCGTGAACTTCGGCGCGCCGCCTGCTCCGTCCGTCTCCGCTGCTCCGGCGGCGGCGCCTGCGGCGGCCAACGCCCAATGATGAAGATCGCGGGACCGCGGGGGCTCCTTGCGGTCCTGGTCCTGCTCTGCAGTTTCGGCATGGCTGCGGCCGCGCCGAAGTTCCCGCCCCTTACTGGGCGGGTGGTCGACGATGCGGGCATCCTGTCGCCGCAGGTCGAAGGCGAGCTGACCCAGGAGCTGGCGACGCTGGAGGCCCAGACCGGCCGTCAACTGGTGGTCGCGACACTGCCCGATCTGCAGGGCTACGAGATCGAGGACTACGGCTACCAGCTCCTGCGCGCCTGGGGCGTCGGCGACAAGGAACGCGACGACGGCGTCATCTTGATCGTCGCCCCGGCCGAGCGGAAGGTGCGGATCGAGGTGGGCTATGGGCTGGAGCCGGTGCTGACCGATGCGCTCTCCAGCCTGATCATCAACCGCACGATCATCCCGGCCTTCAAACAGGGCGACATGGAGCAGGGGGTGGTCGACGGCACGCGGGCGATCGTCCAGCAACTGTCCCTGCCCGACGACCAGGCCAAGGCGGCCGCGGCGGCCCAGGCCCAGAAGGCCCGCAGCAGCGGCGGCGAGATCGGACCGGCGACGATCCTCGTCATCTTCATCGTGTTCTGGCTGCTGAGCGGCGTGCTGGGCGGCTTCGGCCGCCGGCGGCGTGGCGGGCTCTGGTGGCTGCTGCCGCTGATCCTGAGCAACAGCAGCGGCCGTGGCGGCGGCGGTTGGAGCGGGGGCGGCGGAGGATTCGGAGGCGGCGGCTTCGGCGGCGGGGGCTTCAGCGGCGGCGGTGGTTCGGGCGGCGGCGGTGGGGCCTCGGGGAGCTGGTGAGATGCTGACGCAATCGGACAGGGCGCGCATCGAAGCTGCGATCAAGGCGGCCGAGGCGGGCACGACCGGCGAGATCTACTGCGTGGTGGCGGGCGAGTCGTCCGACTACCGCGAGACGCCATTGGCCTGGGGCGTGATCGCGGCCCTGGGCGCGCCGGCCGTGTTGCTTGCGGCGGGCATCCACGTCACCGCGCCCGACGATTTCGGCGGCGGCTGGACCGCGGCGCAGATGACTAGCGCCGCGGAGGGCGCGGCGCGCGCGGCCTTGAGCGGGACGATCCTGCTGCAATGCGTGCTGTTCGTGGCGGTGGCGATCCTTGTGGCGATCCCGCCGATCCGCCGGTTCATGACCCCGCGCGGCCTGAAGCGCGAGCGCGTGCGCCGCCGGGCCCAGGAGCAGTTCCTGGCCAAGAACCTACAGGCGACCCGCGAGCGGACCGGCGTGCTGATCTATGTCTCGGCCAAGGAGCACATGGCCGAGTTGATCGCCGACGAGGGCATTTCCGCCAAGGTGCAGAACTCCGCCTGGGACGGCGCGATGGCGCGGTTGATCGACGGCGTCCGCGCCGGGCGGCCGGCCGACGGCTTCGAGGACGCCATCAGCCTGTGCGGGGCGATCCTGGCCGAGCATTTCCCGCCGCGCGAAGGGGACAACCCGAACGAGCTGTCGGACGCGGTGGTGGTGCTCGAATAGCGCCTACACCGCGTAGCGCGCTTCCAGCAGGTCGATCTCGCGGATCAGCTTTCGGGCCGATTCGTCGTCGATCTGGCGGATGCGGGCCAGGCGGAAGACGGCGTCGCGCTCGGCCCGCAGGCCGGCCAGCCGCAACTGCCGCTCGATCTGATCGAGGCGCTGGTTGAGGGCCTGGGCCTCGGGCTCCTGCTCGCGTCGGTCGATGCGCAGGCGGTAGAGCTCCATCACCCGCGCCGAGGCTTCGGTATAGAGGTCGGCGTCGGAGCGGCCCTCGGCCAGGTCGTGCTGGGTCTGTTCGATGGCGCGGATGGCGGCCTCGGCGGCGGCGACGCGGGCGGTGTCGACGGCGTGCTGCTTCGACGGCTCGGGCGGCAGTTCCAGGCCCTTCAGCAGACGCGGGAGGGCGATGCTGGCGGCGACCAAGGAGACGATGATCACCCCGGCGGCCAGGAAGATCGAAAGGTTGCGCGCCGGGAAGGCGCTGCCGTCGGCCAGGGCGAAGGGAAAGGTCAGCACGCCGGCCAGGGTGATGGCGCCGCGCACGCCGGCGAACGACATGGCCGCCACCAGCCGCCAGCTCATCACCGGCTGGGTCTGGCCCTTGCGAGTGGCGCGGAAGAGGGTGAGGCGCAAAGAGGCCAGCACCCAGATGAACCGCAGTAGCGCCAGGGCCGCGGAAATAGCCAGGACATAGACCGCCAACCACCAGGGCTCCTGGTGGCCCGTATAGCGCACGTTCTCGGCGGCGCGGGCCAGGATGCTGGGCATCTGCTCGCCCAGCAGCACGAAGATCACGCCGTTGAGGGTGAACTGGATGGTGTCCCAGACCGCCGAGCGGCGCACCCGGGTCAAGGCGAGGGCCTGGCCGGCCTGCTCGCCGAAGCTCATGGTGACGCCGGCGGCGACGGCGGCGAGGATGCCCGAACAGTGCAGTTCCTCAGCCAGCAGATAGGCGCCGAACGGGATCAGCACGCTGATGAGGATCTGGGCGCTGACGTCCTCGCCGAACCGGCGGCTGATGATGTTCTTGGCGTTGTTGACGGTCCAGGTGACGCCGATCCCGATGGCCAGGCCCCCCAGCGACACCCAGACGAAGGCGCCCACTGCGTCGTGCAGCGAGAAGGCGCCGGTCACCGCGGCGGCGACGGCAAAGCGCATGCAGACCAGGCCCGAGGCGTCGTTCAGCAGCGACTCCCCCTCGAGGATGTGCATCATCCGCTTGGGGATCGGCGCGCGCGAGGCGATGGCCGAGACGGCGATCGGGTCGGTAGGCGAGACCACCGCAGCCAGGGCGAAGGCCACCGCCAGCGGCATGGCCGGGATCATCCAGTGGATCAGCAGTCCCACCCCGACCACGGTGAACACTACCAGGCCGAGCGCCAAGGCCAGCACCGTGCCGCGGTCGCGGAAGAGGTCGTCCTTGGGAATGCGCCAGCCGTCGAGGAATAGGAGCGGCGGCAGGAACAGCAGGAAGAAGATCGACGGCTGCAGATCGACCGTCGGGATGACCGACAGGGCGATGACCGCCCCCAGGCCGATCTGGACCAGGGGCAGGGGCAGGCGGATCGCCTTGGCCAGGGTGCCGCTGAGCACGACCGCCAGCAGCAGGATGAGAACGGTGGTGATGGTGCTCAAGGAACCTGGCCTAACCCTTGAAGCCGTCCTTGGCGGCGCGAACCGCGGCGAAGGCCTCATGGTCGGCCGCGCCTGTCAGGCCGAGCCGCCCGGCCAGGCGCGGCGCGCGCAGGAACGGGTTGGTCGCCTTCTCCAGGCCGATGGTGGTGGGCACGGTCCATTCGCCCCGCTCGCGCGCGGCGAAGATGTCCTCGGCGCGGGCCTTCAGCGCGGGATCGTCGTCCACCGACAGGGCGAAGCGGGCGTTGGAGGCGGTGTATTCGTGGGCGCAGTAGACGCGCGTGTCGTCCGGCAAGGCGGCCAGGCGTTGCAGGCTGGCCCACATCTGCTCGGGCGTGCCTTCGAACATCCGTCCACAACCGAGGGCGAACAGGGTGTCGCCGACGAAGGCTACATGATCGGCGGCGTCGAAATAAGCGACGTGGCCCAGGGTATGGCCGCCGCTCTCGATCACCTCGAAACGGGTCTCGCCCAGGGTGACGACGTCGCCGCCGGCCACCACGCGGTCCGGCGCCTGGCCGATCCGCTCCACCTCCTGGGGGCCGACGACGGTGGCGCCGGTGGCCGCGGCGATGTCGGCGTTGCCGCCGGCGTGATCGGCGTGCCAGTGGGTGTTGAGGACCAAGGCCAGTTTCCAGCCGAGCTTTTCCAGTTCGGCCAGGATCACCTTGGCGTCGGGCGTGTCGATACAGGCGGCGAGGCCAGTGGCGTCGTCGCGGACCAGGAAGCCGTAATTGTCGGAAAGGCAAGGAAACTGGTGGACGGTGATCGACATGGGTATCTCCTGGCCTGAGTGTCCGAGCTTCGTATCCGCCCTATCGCGATTTAGGGTCCGCAGAGGCTCAAGTCGAGAATAAGCCTGTCATGCGTCGCGACGTCCTCGAACTTCGACAGTTCTACGCCACGCCATTGGGGCGCGCGGCGCGCGAGATGGTGTCGCGCAAGGTGCTGGAGACCTGGGGCGACGCGCGCGACCTCGACGTGCTGGGCCTCGGCTACGCCACGCCGCTCCTGGGCGCCCTGACGGCGTCCGCGCGCCGGGTGGTCGCGGCCATGCCGGCCCAGCAGGGTGTGGAGCTGTGGCCCGCCGAGCGCCGCAACCTGGTCTGCTTGGCCGAAGAGGACGGGCTGCCGTTTCAAAACGCGTTCTTCGACCGGATTCTCGCGGTCCACGCCCTGGAGGAAAGCCCCGATCCGGTCCGTTTGCTGCGCGAGGTCTGGCGGGTGCTTTCGCCGACCGGCCGGGTGGTGGTGGTGACCGCGGCCCGCAACGGCCTGTGGGCCAACGCCGAACGGACGCCCTTCGGCCATGGCCGGCCCTATACCCGCAGCCAGCTCGCCGACCTGCTGCGCGAAGCCGGGCTGGAGCCGACGGGTTGGACGCGCGCGCTCTACGTACCTCCGGTAAGCTGGCTGGCGAACTGGGCCGAAGGGTTCGAGCAGGCCGGTTCGCGCCTGTGGCCGGGCTTTGCGGGCCTGGTCCTGACGGAGGCGGTGAAGGAGAGCTTTGCGATCAAGGCGCGTCCGGCGCGGGTGCGGGCTGCGGCGCCCCGGCCGGGCCTGGCGCCGGTTCCCGTCAATCGCACCCCGGTTTCGCGGACGCCCGAGCCGCGATAGACAAGCGGCTGCCCCTGGCCTGAAGGGCGAGTCTTGGGAGGAACGCCATGAAGATGATCGTCGCGGTGATCAAGCCGAGCCGGCTCGACGCGGTCCTCGAAGCGGTGACCGAGGCGGGCGCCTCGGGCCTGACCGTCACTGAGGTCCGCGGCTACGGGCGCCAGCGCGGCAAGACCGAAGTCTATCGCGGCGCCGAATACGAGGTGAAGCTGCTGCCGAAGGTGAAGCTGGAGATCGCCGTGCCTTCGGACATCGCCAATGCGGTGGTGGAGGCGGTGGCCCGCACCGCCAACAGCGGCAAGATCGGCGATGGCAAGGTCTTCGTGCTCGACCTGGAACAGGCGCTGCGCATCCGCACCGGCGACCGCGACGCCGCCGCCATCGCCGGCTAAGCCAGCGGTCCGTCGCCGTCGGTCTCGACGTGTGAGACGCCGGTCAACTGGATCGCCTGTTCGGCCTCGATATGCTGCGGCGGTTCGAGAGGCGGCCTGCCGTAGCCGGCGACGAACATCAGATGGCCGTCCTCGCGTCCGTCGCCGTCCAGGTCGACGCCGACCCGCTCGCCCGGCGCCGGGCGTTGGCCGGCCGTGGCGAAGCTTTCGGCGCTGAACACGTCGGCTTGCGCCGTGCGCGAGGTCACGGCGATGTCCTTGCCGTGGAAGACGACGCGGTCGCCCTCGCGCAGCGAAAAGTCCATGATGACGCCCAGCAGGCCGTCCGGCATGGCGTGACCCTTCAGCACGAAGAGATCGGCGCCCTTGCCGCCGGCGGCGATGGTCGAACCGGACAGCATGAGCTGGTCGTTTCCTTCGCCGCCGTCGAGATGATCGAAGCCGCCTTCGGGCGCGGTTCCGCCGTCCAGGGTGTCGTCGCCGGCCCCGCCGTAGAGATGGTCCGATCCGGCGCCGCCCTGCAGGCTGTCGTTCCCGCCGCCGCCGTGGATCGTGTCGTCGCCGTCGCTCCCGTGGAGGGTCTCGCCGCCGCTGCGGGCGGAGGCGACGGTTTCGGTCCCCGACGTTGTGGCAGCAGGTGTTGCATCGGGCGCCGGCTCGCTGGCGGTGCGGACCTCGACCGAAGGCTCGTCCTGTGCAGAAGGCTGGATCGGCGCGGGCGTCTGATCGTTCGGTTCGCCGGAGGAGCCCTGGACGAGGTGATCCGGCGCGCGTTCTTCCGGCGCGGCGAGCTCCGGCCGTTGCTCTTCGCTGGCGGAGGCCGACGCCGCCGCGACCGCCGCGGAATCGGTGTCGGGCGTTTGCTGCGCGGGGGCCGGTTCGACCGCGGCCTCGGCGTCGTCCACGGCGTAGATGAAGCTCGCCGCCGCCACCAGGGCGATGAAGGTCTGGACCTGCCGCGCGCTGAGCGAGACCACCACGTCCTCGCGCGGCTCGCGCCAGTCGCCGCCCAGCAGGCGGTCGCAGGCCGACCAGAGGGTCTCGCCCTCCTGGATCGTGTCGGCCGAGGCGTCGTGCACCACGAACTGGCCGTCGATGCGCGCCACGTGAATCAGGACTTCTTCCTGGTCGTCCTTGATCACGCACCAGGGATCGCCCTCGTCGGTGACGCCATAGACGATCTCGACCTTCACCCCGTCCGCCGCCAGCCGGTCGGCGAGTTCGGACAGCCGTGCGCGCTCGGCGGCGGTCCATCCTCCCCCGGCGTTCAGCCGTGGTGCAAACGCGATGACGTTCGACATTGCGACGGTGGTCCTCAGCCCCTGCCGGCCGCCCGCGCCTTCGGCGCATCCTCGGCGGCGTCCCCGAACAACAGCCTGTACAGCTCAGGCTCGTAGTAGCGCAGCAAGGTACGGGCGAATTCGGCAGGAACGATGCCGATCGCCTCCGCCCAGGCGCCTTGCGTCTCGATCGGAACCCGGCCCAGGCCGCTCTCTACCTGCGAGACGAAGGTGTAGTAGCGCAAGCCGACCCGTTCGGCCAGTTCGGCCTGGGTGAGACCGGCGGCTTCGCGCCCGGCCTTCAGCCAGCGTCCGGCTTCCTGGCGCAGACTCTTGGTCGCCGCCGCGCGCGCAGGATCGACTGCGGCTCTTGGCATATCTCAACTCCTTCTCGCGCGGCGAAACAGGCCGCTGGCGCATCCTGCGCACTTGACCGGTAAATGTACAGTAGTTACGAAACGTATTTATACGAGACGCGTAACGCCTCGTCGTTCTTATCCCATGGGTCTGTGGCGAACGCCACGTCGTGAGGCCCGTCTGGAGTGATCATGCGCCTTCGCCATCTCCTGTTCGCCGCGGCGTCGCCCATCTGTTTGATGGCGGGCGCGGCCCAGGCTGAAACCGCCATCTCGACCGCCGTGACCACGCCGGTCGCCACGGCGAGCGCCGCGAGCGGCGCGCGAGACGACGTCAAGATCACCAGCGCCGGATCGGTGAAGCCGACTGGCGGCGCCGCGGTCACCCTGAACAGCGACAACAGCGTCGCCAATGAAGGCGAGATCGCCATTCGCGACGCGGACAACGCGACCGGCATCCTTGTGCTGGGCGGCATGACCGGCGAAGTGAAGAACGCCGGCTCCATCACCATCGACGAAAGCGCCGAGGCCAAGGACGCCGATGGCGACGGCGACCTGGACGGGTCGTTCGCGACCGGCTCGGGCCGGTTCGGCGTCCGTGTGACCGGACCGGGCGCCTTCCACGGCTCGATCACGCAGTCGGCCGGCTCGATCAATATCGAAGGCAATGATTCCGCTGCGATCTCGGTGGAGACGGCGATCGACGGTTCGGTGAGCACCTCCGGCGCGTTCACGGTGGTCGGCGACCGCTCGTACGGCGTCCATACGGCCGGAACGGTCGGCGGCGACGTCGCAGTCCGTTCGACCGTCAGCGCTATCGGCGAGGGCGCGGTCGCCGTGGCGACCGACGACAACGTGGGCGGCAAGCTGGTGATCGGGGGCGCGGTCTCGACGACCGGCTTCCGCTACACGACCCGGCCTGCCGACGGGGCGGTCGAGAAGCTCGACGCCGATGACCTGCTCACCGGCGGTCCGGCCGTGCGGGTGCGCGGCGACGTCTATGGCGGACTGGTGGTCGACGCCCCGCCCGCCGACCTCGATCCGGACAACGCGGACGAGGATGGCGACGGCGTTGCGGACGCCCAGGAAACGACCGGCACGGTGACCTCGTTCGGCTCGGCGCCGGCGATCCTGGTCGGGTCTGACAGCCGCGATGTGCGGCTGGGCGTCGGCGCGGGCGCTTATGGCGTCGACATCAAGGGCAACGTGCAGAGCCTCGGCCTGTATGACGGCGTGGACGCCACCGCCATCCAGCTCGGCGGCCTGGGCGGCAAGGCGACGGTCGACGGGGGCGTGCGCGTCGCCGGCGCGATCACCGCCGCCGCGGTCAAGGCGGACGCGACGGGCCTGCGGCTGGGCGCGGGCGCAGGTACGCCCACGATCCGGGTCGATGGGGGCGCCATCCGCGCCTCGTCGACGGCCGTGGATGCGGTGGACGTGCGGGCCGTGCAGATCGATGGCGGCGCTTCGGTCGGATACCTCGGCAACTCGGGCGAGATCTCGGCCAGCATCAACGGCGCCAAGGGAACCGCGACCGCGATTCTCGACGCCTCCGGTTCGCTCGGCCTGATCGAGAACATCAACAAGATCAGCGCCACCGTGGCCACGACCGACACCACCCAGACGGTGACCGGCCGCGGCGTGGCGATCGACCTGCGGGCCAACACCAGCGGCGCGACGGTGCGCCAGAGCGCCAACAGCTCCAGTTCGATCACGCCCACCATCACCGGCGACGTGCTGTTCGGTTCCGGCCCGTCGCGGCTGGAGTTGCTGGCCGGGGTCCTGAACGGGGCGGTGGCCTTCGGGGCCGGAGACGACACCCTGGTGATCGACGGCGACGCCAAGCTGACCGGCGCCTTGAGCGACGCCGGCGGCGGCCTCACGGTGAACATCGCCAAGGGCCGTCTGACGGCGACCAACGCCGACACGGTCAACCTGACCTCCCTGACCCTCGGCGTGACGGGCGAACTGGTGCTGACCGCCGACCCGGCGGCCGGCAAGTCGACCCTGCTGGACGTGGCCGGCGCGGCCGATCTGGCCACCGGCTCCAAGCTTGGCCTGCGTTTCGCCTCCAAGCTCAGCGAATCGGCCAGCTTCACCCTGATCAAGGCCGGAGCGCTGACCACCGGAACGCTGGACGACAGCCTGCTGAGCGACACCCCCTGGCTCTACAAGGCCGAACTGCGTATCGACGGCGCCAACAATTCGGTGTTGGCGGACGTGCGGCGGCGCACGGCGGCCGAGGCGGGCATGAACGCAGCCGAGGCGGCCGCCTATGATGCGGTGTTCGCCAATTTCGACCGCGATGCGACGGTGCGCGACGCCCTGCTGGGCAAGACCGACGAGAGCAGTTTCGCCAAGCTGTACGATCAATTCCTGCCCGACTTCACCGGCAGCCTGTTCCATACGCTCGCCGCGGCGTCCGACGCCACCAACCGCGCCATCGACGAGACCGACGGCCAGCTCTCCAGCGAGGGCCCGCGGGTCTGGACCCAGGAGATCGCGCTGCTGGTGAAACGCGACGTCGACCGGACGACCAACTATGACGCCAACGGCTTTGGCCTGGCGGCCGGGGTCGAGGCGCCGTTCGACGGCCTGGGCACGCTTGGCCTGTCGACCAGTTTCGTGAACGTCAATGTCGACGACGCCTTCGCCTCGGCGGCGGAAACGCTGGGCGGCCAGGTGTTCTCGGCCGGCGTCTACTGGCGCGACAGCGTCGGAGGCCTCACCGCCAACCTGGGGCTGAACGGCGGCTACGCGACGCTGAAGAGCACCCGCACCCTCTCCGATCCGACCATGGGCCTCAACAAGTCGGCGAAGTCGGACTGGAGCGGCGTGACCTTCGCCGCCCACGCCGGCCTGTCCTATCTCGCCCAGTTCGGCCGCTTCTTCGTCAAGCCGCAGGCCAGCGCCGACTACTTCATGCTGAAGGAGGACGGGCGCACCGAAACCGGCGGCGGCGAGGCCATGGACCTGTCGATCGACGAGCGTTCGAGCAATCAGCTCAGCGCCTTCGCGGGTCTCACCCTGGGAGCTCGCTTCGGCGAGGAGAGCGCCTTTGTCTGGGTTCCCGAGCTGACCGCCGGATGGCGTCAGGCAGCCGGCGACGGAGTGGACGTCACGACCGCCCGCTTCGTCGCCGGAGGTCCCGCCTTCAGCCTGGCCGCGCCGAACCTCTCGGGCGGCGGGCCGGTGCTGCGCCTGGCGCTGCGCGGGCAGGGGGAGTTCTTCGACTTCGCCGTCGAGGGTGGCGGGGAGTTCCGCGACGACTACGAGGCCTATGACGGCCGGGTGGTGGTCCGCTTCGTGTTCTGATGGAGCCTGGTGCGATGACGATCCTGGCGGGAGCGCTTCTGGCGATAGGCGCGGTGCTGGTCAGCCTGGCCCGCCGAACCTATGGCCGCCCGCCGCTGTGGCGGTCCTGGGCCGCCCTGGCCGGAGCGGTGTCGTGCTTGGCGCTCGGGATGGGCCTGGTGGTGATCGACCCCCGGGCGCTCGTGGAGACGCCGGTCGTCCTCGTGGCCGGCTTCTGCCTCTTCGAAGGGAGCCTGGCGCTCCTCAGCCTGATGGCTGCGGCCGGACGCCCGCAGCCCAAGTGGCTCTCCTAAAGGCGGCCTGTCCCCCAGCCGCCGTTCGAAGAGGCCCCGGAGGCGGAGCCGGCGACCCTGGAGACGCCGGCTCCGCCTTTCGGCCGTCCAGCGCTTTTGCCGTCAACAGCTTCGCGTA
>NZ_JAYRST010000067.1:0-16879 GCF_041920015.1 Phenylobacterium sp. | reverse complement strand
TCCGAGTCCATCCTGTAACAAGCGGAGACCAAAACAGCTTCGGTTGCAAGTCTGCAACGGATGAAAGGCCAGCCGAATCCGCGACTAAGGCGCCGCCTTTTCGTGTATGGTGCGTTCTCCTCGCGTGACCTTGACCGTAGCGTCCGCCAGGTGCGGGCGCTCGTCCTATCGAGCGGAGCGGCTATGAGACTGCCTGAAGACCAACTGCAACGCCTGGCCCTACACAGCGCTTTCGGCCTCCATCTCGTCGCGAAATGGATGTCTGGCCGAGACGATGTGGACCCCGAGATCCGCGAGCGCCTTGCCATCCACATGGCCGCCCTCGACGGCGTGCTCTCGGCCAACGGCCATGACTGGATCCGCGAGGAGATCGAGGGCACCGAGGCCGCGCTCCAGGGGCGCTGACCCTCCAGGGCTGGACCTTGCCCCGGCGTTGCGGCTACTGGCGTGCCGATGGCAAGCCCCGCTCCCTTCGTCGCCGAGCTTCCCGGCGTGATGCGCACGACCGGCTGGTCGGACTACGCCCTGCTCGACAGCGGCGGCGGCCGTAAGCTGGAACGCTACGGCCCCTACGCGGTCGTTCGCCCCGAGCCACAGGCCATGTGGGCGCCGCGGCTGCCGGAGGAGGCCTGGGCCAAGGCCGACGCGGTGTTCGATCCCAGCGACGACGAGGACGCCGGCAAGTGGCGTTTCCGCGGTAAGCCCAAGGAAAGCTGGCCCATGGCCTGGGGCCAGGTGCGGTTCCACTCGCGCTTCACCGCCTTCCGCCACCTGGCCTTCTTTCCCGAGCAGGCCGCCAACTGGGCCTGGCTGGACGAGCGGGTGCGCGCCTTTCGCCATGGCCAGCCGCGTATCCTCAACCTGTTTGGCTATACCGGCGTCGCCAGCCTGGTCTGCGCCGCGGCCGGCGCGCATGTGACACATGTCGACGCCTCCAAGAAGGCGGTGGGCTGGGCGCGGGAGAACGCGGCCCTGTCGGAACTGGAGGATCGCCCCATCCGCTGGATCTGCGAGGACGCCCGCCGCTACGTCCAGCGCGAGGTCCGCCGCGGCTCGCGCTATGACGGGATCATCCTCGACCCGCCGAAATACGGTCGCGGCCCGGACGGTGAGGTCTGGCGGCTGTTCGAGCATCTGCCTGAGCTTTCGGCCCTATGCGCTGAACTTCTCTCGGAAAATGCTTCCTTCATGCTGCTCAACGCCTATGCCGAGCGCATCTCCGGCGCAGCGCTTTCCTCGCTCATGCTGTCAAAGTTGCCGGGCCGCCCCGGGGTGATCGACTGGGGCGAACTGACCCTGGTGGAGGAGGCCGCCGACCGCCAGATCGGCATGTCGTTCTACGGTCGGTGGTCGGCATGAGCCGGGTCGTCACCTCCCTGACCAACCCCACGGTCAAGGCCGTTCGCGGCCTGCATCTGCGCAAGGAGCGCGATCAGTCGGGGCTGTTCGTCGCCGAGGGCCTGAAGATCGTCACCGAGGCCGTCGAACTGGGCCGCGCGCCGCGCATCCTGATGTACGGCAAGGACGCCGAGGGCCATCCGCTGCTGAAGCGCGCGATCCAGGCGACGCTCGCCGCCAAGGGCGAGGTGATCGAGGTCACCCAGGACATTCTCGCCAAGGTCTCGCGGCGCGACAACCCGCAGGCCGTGGTGGCCGTCTTCGCCCAGGCCTATACGTCGCTGTCGGCGCTCGATCCGGCGGCGGCGGCCTGTTTCGTCGCCCTGCATCGCGTGCGAGATCCCGGCAACCTGGGGACCATCGTGCGCACCGCCGACGCGGCCGGCTGCGGCGCAGTGATCCTGGTCGGCGAGTGCTGCGACCCGTTCTCGGTCGAGGCCGTGCGCGCCACCATGGGCTCGATCTTCGCGGTTCCGATCGTCAAGGCCAGCGAGGCCGAATTCGCCGGCTGGCGCTCGGACTGGCCCGGCTCGGTGGTCGGCACCCTGCTCACCGCGGAGGTCGATCACCGCCAGGCCGTCTACGAGAGGCCCGCCCTCATCCTGATGGGCAACGAGCAACAGGGCCTGACGCCCGACATGGCCGCCCTCTGCGACGTCAACGTCAAGATTCCCATGCGCGGCCGCGCCGACAGCCTGAACCTGTCGGTGGCGACGGGGATCATGATCTACGCCGCGACTTAGGTCCCGCGGGGCTTGGCGCGGGTCGTAGGGGCCGCGCTCGCCGGGTCCTCGGGCCAGACGTGCTTGGGATAGCGGCCGCGCATGTCCGAGCGCACATCCTTCCACGAGCCCTTCCAGAACCCCGGCAAGTCCTTGGTGGTCTGGATCGGCCGGTGCGCCGGCGAGAGCAGGGAAAGCGTCAGGGGAACCCCACCCACGGTGGGATGCTCGGAGAGGCCGAACACCTCCTGCACGCGCACGTCGACCCGCGGCCCGCCCTCGGCCGCGTAGTCGATGGCGAAGCTGTTGCCGGTGGGCGCGGTCCAGCGCGCGGGGGCCAGGGCCTCGACCCGCCTCTGCTGGTCCCAGGGGATGAGGCTGCGGACCGCGCCGTCCAGCGCGTCGGGCTTCAGGGCGGCCAGGGAGCGTAGGCCGACGAGCAGCGGCGCGAGCCAATCGTCAAGGCGCTGCAAGAGGCCGAAATCGGAAATATCCGGCAGGTTTTCGCCCCGGCCTTGCAGAAACATGACGCGCTGGCGGAACGAGGCGATGGCCTCGCCCCAGGGCAGCTTGCCCAGGCCCTCGGTCCGTACGCGCTCGGCCAGGGCCGCGGCGATCACCGCCGGGTCCGGCGTCTCGTCGATCTCCTCGCGGACGGTCAGGCGGCCGAGCCGGGTGAGGCGCTTGGCGCGCAGCTTGCCGCCACCGCTTTCTTCGAGCCGGTAGTCGGTCTCCATCTGACCGGCGAAGGCGGCGACCAGTTCGGCCTCCTCCAGCGGGGCGGCCAGCAGGATGCGGTCGCGGCGCTCGCCCCCGCCCATCTCGGCGACGGCCAGCCAGCGCTCGCGCGCCAGGGCGTCGGTCGGCTCGACGAAGGCGCCGCGGCCGCTGACCAGTTGGAATTCACCGCGGCCGCCGCGCGCCTTGGCGATCCGCTCGGGATAGGCGAAGGCCAGCAGCAGGCCGTCATCCAGCGCCTCGCCAGATCCCGCCCGCCCGGCGAGCCTGGCCCAGCGCTCGGCCAGGACCTTCGCATCGCGCGCCCGGGGCGAACGGTCCTTGAGCAGGCTCTCCAGCCGGTGGCGCAGGTCGGCGTCGCGTCCGCCAAGCCCGCGCTCGCTGACCAGGGCGGCGATCAGGGCTGCGCGGGCGGCCTGCCCGGTCTCGCCGGCCTTCAGCACCATATGGGCCAGCCGCGGGGCGAGCGGGAACTCGCTGAGCGCTTCGCCGTGCGCGGTCAGCACCCCGTCGTCGGTCAGCGCCTCCAGGCGGCGCAGCAAGGTCCGCGCCTCGGTGAAGGCGGCCGTTGGCGGCGGATCCAGAAAGGCCAGGTCCGCCGGATCGCGCGCGCCCCAGCGGGCCAGGTCGAGCGCCAGGCCCGTCAGGTCGGCGTCGAGGATTTCAGGATCGGCGAAAGCCGGCAAGGCGCTGGTCTCGGCCTCGTCCCAGAGCCGGTAGGCGACGCCCGGCTCGGTCCGCCCCGCCCGGCCGCGGCGCTGGTCGGCTGCGGCGCGGCTGACGCGGACCGTGGCCAGACGGGTCAGGCCGCTGGCCGGATCGAAGCGAGGCACGCGCGCCAGGCCGCAGTCGACGACCACGCGGACGCCCTCGATGGTCAGGCTGGTCTCGGCGATAGAGGTCGCCAGGACCACCTTGCGCGTTCCCGGCGCGGCTGGGGCGATCGCCGCGTCCTGCTGGGCCGGGTCCAGCGCGCCATAGAGCGGAGCCACGATTACGTCGGAGCGACCCAGACGCTCGTTCAGGCGCTCGGCGGTCCGCAGGATCTCGCCCTGGCCGGGCAGGAAGACCAGGACGCCGCCACTCTCCTCGGCCAGCGCGCGCTCCACGGCCCGCGCCGCCTGGTCCTCCAGGCGCAGGCGCTCGTCACGCCCGAGATAGCGGGTGTCGACGCGATAGGCGCGCCCCTGGCTCTCGACGACCGGTGCATCGTCCAGCAGGCGGGCGACAGCCGCGCCGTCCAGGGTCGCCGACATGACCAGGATGCGCAGGTCCTCGCGCAGCAGCCCTTGCGCGTCGCGCGCCAGGGCGAGGCCAAGGTCCGCATCGAGGCTGCGCTCGTGGAACTCGTCGAAAATGACCGCGCCGACGCCCTCCAGGCTGGGGTCGGCCAGGATCATCCGCGTGAAGACGCCTTCGGTCACCACCTCGATCCGGGTGCGGGCCGAGACCTTCGATTGCAGGCGCACGCGATAGCCGACGGTCTCGCCGACCTTCTCCCCCAGCGTCTGAGCCATGCGCTGGGCCGCCGCGCGCGCGGCCAGCCGCCGCGGCTCCAGCATGACGATCTTGCCACGCCCCAGCCAGGGCGCGCCCAGCAGGCGCAAGGGAACAAGCGTAGTCTTGCCCGCGCCCGGCGGGGCGACCAGCACGGCGCTGCTACGCGCCTCCAGCGCAGCGCCAAGCGCGGGAAGGATGTCCTCGACGGGAAGCATGGAGCCGGTCTAGCCGCGCCCGCCTCGCTGGCCAAGCCGCGCGCCCATCTTGCAGGCGCCGGCCTGGCCGTCGCGGCCCGCGGCGCGCTTGCCGCTTGACCGTACGCCGACGAAGAGGCCACGTAACGTCAAATCAGCCCGTGCGGCGGGGGGTCGCCGGGATTCTCCAGGAGGAAATATGTGGCGAGTTAAATCGCTCGACGCGATCCTGGCGACCGCAGAAAAGAAATCACTGCACCGGTCGCTAGGGCCCATACAGCTCACCCTGCTCGGCATCGGCGGCATCATCGGCACCGGAATCTTCGTTCTGACCGCAGAGGCGGCGCAGAAGGCAGGTCCGGGGATGCTGCTTTCCTTCGTGATCGCCGGATTCGTCTGCGCCGTCGCCGCGCTCTGCTATTCCGAACTGGCCGCCATGGCCCCGGTGTCGGGCTCGGCCTACACCTATTCCTACGCCGTGCTTGGCGAATTCGTCGCCTGGCTGGTGGGATGGGCGCTGATCCTCGAATACGCGGTGGCCGCCAGCGCCGTGGCGGTGGGCTGGTCCGGCTATGTGGTCGGCCTGCTCGACCACTCACTGGGCATAGTCATACCCTTCGAACTGGCGAACGGGCCCCATGCCGGCGGCATCGTGAACCTGCCGGCGATCGTGATCGCCGCGGCGGTCACCGGCCTGCTGGTGATCGGCACCACCGAGAGCGCCACCGTCAATGCGGTGCTGGTGGCCATCAAGGTCGCCGCCCTGACCGCCTTCGTCGTCCTTTCGGTTCCGCTCATCGACGATGCGCACTTCCGGCCGTTCGCGCCGCTGGGCAGTTCGGGGGTGATCGCCGCAGCCGCGTCGATCTTCTTCGCCTATGTCGGGTTCGACGCAGTCTCGACCGCCGCGGAGGAGACGCGCAATCCACAGCGCAACGTCCCCATCGGCCTGATCGGCTCGCTGGCCATCTGCACCATCTTCTACATGCTGGTCGCCGCCGGGGCGATCGGCGCCTATGGCGCCCAGCCGGTCATGGGCCTGAACGGCGAACACCTGGCCACCGGCTCGCCCCAACTGGCGGCGCGCTGCGCGGCTCTGTCGCAGGCCGCCGACACCCCGCTGGTCTGCTCGCGCGAGGCCCTGGCCCACGTGATGCGCCAGATCGGCCATCCGGTGGTGGGCAACCTGCTCGGCCTTGCGGCGGGCCTCGCCCTGCCCTCGGTCATCCTGATGATGATCTACGGCCAGACGCGCATCTTCTTCGTGATGTCGCGCGACGGCCTGCTGCCCGAGGTGTTCAGCAAGATCCATCCGCGCTTCAAGACGCCGCACATCGTCACCATGGTGACCGGCTGCGTCGTGGCGGTGGCGGCGGCCTTCTTCCCGGTGGGGCAACTGGCCGACATCTCCAACTCGGGCACGCTGTTCGCGTTCCTGATGGTCGCGCTGGCGGTGATGATGCTCCGCAAGACCGAGCCGAACCGCCGGCGGCCGTTCAAGACCCCGCTGGTCTTCATCGTCGCGCCGCTGGCCATCGCCGGCTGCATCACCCTGTTCTTCTTCCTGCCGCCGGCGGCCAAGCTGGTCTTCCCGGTGTGGTCGGTGATCGGGCTGGTGTTCTATTTCCTCTACGGCTACCGCAAGAGCCACGTCGCCCGCGGCCTGGTCGAGGTGCCGGAACTGTCGCCGGACGCGCCGCCCACCGCCGTCCCGCCCATGCCGGACGCCCCGGCGCCGGGCGACAGGCGCTAGATCTGAAAAGGCCCGGGTTCGCCCGGGCCTTTTCTTATCGGCGCGCAAGCCCGATGTTAGGGCCATGCAAGTCCAAGCCCCTATCCGCGCCGTGCTGGCGCCGGTCACGCCGCTTCAGCAGAACTGCACCATCGTCTGGTGCGTCCGGACGCAGAAGGCGGCGATCATCGATCCCGGCGGCGAGGTTCCGCGCCTGCTGGAGGCGCTGAAGGCCTACAAGCTGACGCTCGAGAAGATCTGGATCACCCACGGCCACCTGGACCATGCCGGCGGCGCGGCGGCGTTGCAGGAAGCCACCGGCTGCCCGATCGAAGGCCCGCACCCGGACGATGCGTTCTGGATCGACGAGATCACCGCCTCGGGCGCGAAATGGGGCATGCCGGAGGCTCGCTCGTTCACGCCCGACCGCTGGCTGGCCGACGGCGACACGGTGTCGCTGGGCGAAACGGCGTTCGAGGTGTTCCACACCCCCGGTCACACCCCCGGCCATGTGGTGTTCTTCCACCGGCAGGCGCGTTTCGCCCAGGTCGGGGACGTGCTGTTTCAAGGCTCCATCGGCCGCACGGACTTCCCGAAAGGCGATTACAATCAACTGATTTCGTCGATCACCGGCAAGCTCTGGCCGCTCGGCGAAGACGTGAGCTTCGTGCCCGGCCACGGCCCGATGTCGACCTTCGGGCAGGAGCGCAAGACCAACCCGTTCGTCGCCGACCAGGTCCTGGCCGGCGCATAACGCCTTTCAGCCGTGAAATCTGCGCGTTACGCAGGCGGGTAAGATGACCAGGATGGAAACGCGCCTCGATACGTCCGTCGCGCCCGGTCAGGCCGGCGCGCGCATCCTGATGGTCGATGACGACCCGGGCATCCGCGACGTGGTCTCCGACTTCCTGGGCCGCCACGGCTACCAGGTCGTCACCGCAGGCGATGCGGCCGAGATGGAGCAGGAGCTGGAACGCGGGCCGGTCGACCTGATCGTGCTCGACGTCATGCTGCCGGGCGAGGACGGGCTGGCCATCTGCCGGCGCCTGGCGGTCGCCCCCTCCCCGCCGATCATCATGCTGTCGGCCATGGGCGAGGACACCGACCGCATCGTCGGCCTGGAAATGGGCGCGGACGACTATCTGGCCAAGCCCTGCAACCCCCGCGAACTGCTGGCGCGGGTGCGCGCGGTGCTGCGCCGCGCCGAACAGCGCGGCCAGCCGGGCGCGGTCAGCGCCGGCTGCGAGTTCGCCGGCTGGCGCCTGGACCTGGTGCGGCGCGAACTGCGCTCGCCGCAGGGCGTGGTGGTGAACCTCTCGTCGGGCGAGTTCTCGCTGCTGCGCGCCTTCGTCGAGCGTCCGCAGCGGGTGCTGACCCGCGACCAGCTCCTGGAGTTCGCGCGCGGCCCCGATTCCGACGCCTTCGACCGGGCCATCGACGTCCAGATCAGCCGGCTGCGGCGCAAGCTGGACGACGGCGGCGGCGGCCAGGACCTGATCCGCACGATCCGCAACGAAGGCTACATGTTCACCGCCAAGGTGAAGCGCACATGAGCAAGCGCTGGGCGGGGCAGCCGACAGCCTCGCTGTTCGGGCAGCTGCTGGCGATGATCACCCTCAGCCTGGTGGCCGCACAGGCGATCAGCCTGGTCCTGCTGTTCAACCTGCCGCCGCCTGCGCCGGACTTCTATCGCCTGACGGAGATCGCCCAGGCCCTGAGCGGCCGTCCCCCGGCCTTCACCGAACGCTCCCCCCTGGTGATCCGGGCGGTCGCAGCGCCCCCGCCCATGGTCTCGGACGGCCGCATGACCGCGGTGATCCGCAAGCAGCTCGCCCAGGACCTGGGGGTTCCGGCCGCCGACGTGGTCATCTCCGCGCCCGAGCGTTTCCCAATTTCCGACCGGCGGGTGTTCAAGGTGATCCGCGACCGCATCGCCCGCGACGGCGGCGAGCGGGAAGAGCATTTCCTGATCGCGCCGTTCCAGGTGGCGGTGAAACAGGCGGACGGCCAGTGGCGCGTGGCCTCGCCCCAGCGGCAGATCGGCCTCGACCCCTGGCAGCAGCGGATCATCCTGCTGTTCGTGCTGACGGCGCTGGCCATGGCGCCGATCGCCTTGCTGTTCGCGCGCCGGCTGTCGGCGCCGATGCGCGTCTTCACCGAGGCGGCCGAGCGCCTGGGCCGCGACCCGCGCGCCCCGCCGGTGCAACTGGCCGGCCCCTCGGAGATCAAGGGCGCGGCCCAGGCCTTCAACGACATGCAGGTGCGCCTGCGCCGCTATGTCGAGGATCGCACGGCGATGATGGGCGCCATCGCCCACGATCTGCGCACGCCGCTGACGCGGCTGCGCTTCCGCATCGAGACCGTGCCCGACGACGTGCGGGTGAAGATGGCCGCCGACATCGACCAGATGGAGGAGATGATCTCCGCGGCCCTCACCTTCGTGCGCGACACCAGCCGGCCGGGCGAGCGCACGCCGCTGGAGCTTTCCTCGCTGCTGGAAAGCGTTTGCGACGAGATGGCCGAGACGGGGGTCGATATCGAGGTCGAGCGCGGCGAGAAGGTGGTGGTGGAGGGCGATCCGCTGGCCCTGCGGCGGCTGATCGACAACCTGCTGGAGAACGCGGTGAAGTTCGGCGGACGGGCGCGGGCGCGGGTTCATCGCGAGGGCTCCAACGCCATCGTCGAGATCGACGACGACGGCCCCGGCATCCCCGAGGACGAGGCCGAGCGGGTCTTCGAACCCTTCTATCGGCGAGAGCCGTCGCGCAGCCGCCAGACCGGCGGCATCGGTCTGGGGCTCGCCGTCGTGCGGTCGGTCGCACGCTCGCACGGCGGGGACGCCGTGCTGGTCAACCGCCCCGGCGGCGGGCTCACCGCACGGGTGCAACTGCCGATCTGAGGCCCCTGGACTGCTCTGTTCCCCCGTGGCGCGAAAGGTCGCAGGGGAAGATCGCACTTTGCGCGCAACCTCCTTCGCCCTTGGCGAGTTTGCTTGACCGTAGGGAAAGTGATGCGTCGACCGGCCTCCCCCATCGGTCGACGCCCAGAGGAGCCGCTCATGGATCTTGATACGAACGCCAAGCCGAAGTCCCGTCGCGGTTTCGCCGCCATGAACCCAGAACGCCGCCGCGAGATCGCCCGCAAGGGCGGCGCCAGCGTGCCCGGCGAGAAACGCAGCTTCGCCAAGGACCGCGACCTGGCCGCCTCGGCCGGACGCAAGGGCGGCGAGTCCTCGCGCGGCGGCGGCCGCAACCGCGGAGAGCGGCTCGAAAGCTAGGTCGTCAGAAGGACGACCGCGAAGCTCGGCGCGGAGCTGGTCCAGCTCCGCTCCAGCCGCCACCCGGCTTCGCGCGCCAGGGCCTCGAAGCCTTCCAGGGTGAACTTGTAGGAGTTCTCGGTGTGGATCGTCTCGCCCGCCGCGAAGCGGAAAAGGCGTCCGGCCGCGCGGGCGAACTGGTCCTTTATACTGACCAGATGCATCTCGATCCGGCTTTCCTGCGCATTCCAGACCGCGCGGTGGCGGAACGCCGTGAGGTCGAAATCCCCGTCCAATTCCCGATTGATCCGCGCCAACAGGTTCAGGTTGAACGCGGCGGTGACGCCCTGGGCGTCGTCATAGGCGGCAGTCAGTATCTCTGCGTCCTTCACTAGGTCGAGACCGATCAGGAAACGCGCGCCCTCGTCCAGCAGCCGGCGCGCGCCTGACAGGAAGGCGACCACCTCCGCCGGACGGAAGTTGCCGATGGTCGAGCCTGGGAAGAAGCCCACGCGGGGACGCTCTCCGACCTGCGGCGGCAGCGAGAGCGCGCGGGTGAAATCCTCGACCAGTGGGGCGACCGTCAGCTTCGGATAGTCCCGGGCGATCGCGTCCGCCGCAGCGGCCAGGGCGCTGCCGCTGATGTCGATGGGGACATAGACGCCGACCTGGGGCGCGGCATCCAGCAACAGGCGCGTCTTGGTGCTGGCCCCGCTGCCGAACTCGACCAGCGCCGCCCCCTCGGGGATGGCCTGCGCCATGGCCGGGGCCTCGCGCGTCATCAGGGCCAGTTCCGTCCGAGTGGGATAGTATTCCGGCAGCTCGGTGATCCGTTCGAAGAGGTCGGAGCCGGCCGCGTCGTAGAGCAGCTTGGCGGGCAGCTCCTTTTGCGGGCGCGACAGGCCGCGCACGACCTCGCAGGCCGTTTCACCGTCATGTTCCTTCGCCGGTTCGGGTGGGCCGTCCCAGGCCAGGCGGACGCCGGAGAACATCCAGCGCTGGTGGGGGTAGAAGAAGTTGCGATAGGTCGGGCGCACGTGGCCCTCCGGCGTCGCACAGCAGCCGCCGCGCAGCACCATCTGCCCGATCATGAACTTGCCGTTGTACTCGCCGATGGCGCCGGGCGCCGGCTGGAAGCCCGGATAGGGTCCGTAGGGGCTGCGGGTCCACTCCCAGACGTCGCCGAACATCTGGCGAAGACCGGCCGAGCCGCCGGCGGCGGCCGGCCCGAACTGGCCGCGTTCCACGAAATTGCCTTCAGTGGAAGCGCCGCCCGCGGCGTGTTCCCATTCAGATTCCGTCGGCAGGCGTGCGCCGGCCCAGGTCGCATAGGCGTCGGCCTCGTAATAACTGACATGAGTCACCGGCGCGTGCGGGGCGAGCGCGCGCAGGCCCTGCAGGGTCATGGCGAGCCAGCCACCCGGCCCTTCCTGCCAGTAGAGCGGCGCGCTCCAGCCCTCGGCCTGGACCCGCGCCCAGCCTTCCGACAGCCAGAGTTCGGGGCGCGCGTAACCACCATCGGCCATGAAGGCCAGCCACTCGGCGTTGGTCACCAGCCGGTCGGCCAGCCGGAAGGGTTCCAGATAGACCCGGTGGCGCGGCGTCTCGTTGTCGAAGGCGAAGCCTGGCCCCTGATGTCCGATCTCGACCAGACCGCCGTCGAAGGCGATCTCGGCGGCCGGGCCGGGATCACGCGCCACCGGCAAGGCCGGCGCGGGAGCGAAGGCCGGCTTCAGCGGCGATTGGGCGAAGAGATGCAGCACGTCCATCAGGATCAGCTCCTGATGCTGCTGCTCATGGGCGAGGCCGAGGTCGAGAAGATCGTGCAGCGTAAAGTCGCTCGACAGCAGCCGGGCCATCGCCGCATCGACATGGGCGCGGTAGGCGAGCACGCGCTCCAGCGAAGGACGAGTCAAAAGGCCGCGCTGGGGCCGCGGTTGCCTGGGCCCCAGGGCCTCGTAATAGGAATTGAACAGATAGGCGAAGGCGGGGTCGAAGATCTTGTAACCGGGCAGGTGCGGCGTCAGCAGGAAGGTCTCGAAGAACCAGGTGGTGTGCGCCAGGTGCCATTTCACCGGACTGGCGTCGGGCATGGACTGCGCAAGCTGGTCCTCGGCCGAGAGAAGCGCGGTGAGGGCAAGGCTGGCGTCCCGCACGCGCCAATAGCGGCCGGGCGCGTCCCTCGCCGGCTCCAGGCCCGGGGGTCTCGTCTTCGCCTGATCGGTGGACGTCATCGGCCTCTCCTCGCGGCGTGCGCGCCGACCGAGCAACGCCAGCGAGGCAGGAACGGTTGCCGGAAGGGCGCGTTGAGGAACCGCGCGAGCATTCGGGCCCCAGGGCGATGTTGGGGCCGATCGAGGTCACCATGAGCAGTGAGGGACAGTGGCGCGAGGACGTCGTGGCGATGATTCCCGCCCTTCGCGCCTTCGCATGGTCCCTTTGCCACAACGGCTCGGACGCCGACGACCTGGTGCAGGACACGCTGATCAAGGCCTGGACCAACCGCGACAAGTTCGAACTCGGCACCAACCTCCGAGCCTGGCTGTTCACGATCCTGCGCAACACCTACTACACCCAGGCGATCCGCCGCCGCCGCGAGGTGCGCGACGAGAGCGGCGAATACGCCGCGAACGTCCGCACCCCGCCGACCCAGGACTGGAGCGTGGCCATGCACGCCCTGCAGACGGCCCTGAACCAGTTGCCGGACGAGCATCGCGAAGCGCTGATCCTGGTCGGCGCCGCGGGCCTGTCCTACGAGGAGGCGGCCGAGATCTGCGGATGCGCGCTCGGCACCATCAAGAGCCGCGTCAACCGGGCTCGGGCGCGCCTTCTGAAGATCATGGACGCCGAGGATGCGGCCGACGTGATGGCGATCGAACCGGCTGAGGCCGGACGGGTCTAGCCGGCCGCCGACCGGCCGCTAATATGCCCGCAAAGCGCCATTTCCCCTGGAGATTCCATGCGCCGCACCCTCGCTCTCGCCGCGGCCGTATCCGCCCTCGCCGTCGCCCCCGCCCTGGCCGCGCCGAAGGAGGAGGTGGCGAAGATCATCGGCTCTTCAGCTTTCAAGACCGCGGTCGCGACGCTGGACAAGGACTATGACCGAACGGTCGCCGACCTCGTCACCCTGACGGAAATCCCGGCCCCGCCGTTCAAGGAGGCCGAACGCGGCAAGGCCTACAAGGCGATGCTGGAAGCCCACGGCCTGACGCAGGTCGAGGTCGATCCCGAAGGCAATGTCATGGGCCTGCGCAAGGGGACGAAGGACGGGCCGGTCGTCGTGGTCTCGGCCCACCTCGACACGGTCTTCCCAGAAGGCACGGACGTGAAGGTGCGCCGCGAGGGGACCAAGCTGCATGCGCCGGGCGTCGCCGACGACACCCATAACCTGGCCGTGCTGCTGGCCTGGATCCGGGCGATGGACGCGGCCAAGATCCGCACCCGCAGCGACATCCTGTTCGTGGGCACGGTCGGGGAGGAAGGCGCCGGCGACCTGCGCGGCGTCCGCTACTTCTTCGGCAAGGGCAAGTACAAGGACCGCACCAAGGCGTTCTTCTCGGTCGACGGGCTGGACCCTGGCGCCATCACCCATGTCGGGGTCGGATCGAAGCGCTACCGTGTCACCTTCAGCGGGCCTGGCGGGCACAGCTATGGGGCGTTCGGCATCGTCAATCCGATGGCGGCGATGGCCAAGGCGACGGCGGACCTCTACGCTATCCAGCCGCCGACCGACCCGAAGGTGACCTATTCGGCTTCGGTCACCGGCGGCGGGACCTCGGTCAACGCCATCCCCAACAAGGTGTTCACCGAATACGACATGCGTTCGGCCGACGCCGCCGAACTGGCCAAGCTCGACGCGCGCTTCAAGGAGATCATGAACCAGGCCGCCCGGCACGAGAACGCCACGCGCTCCACCCGCGTCGGCGCGGTCAGCGTCGAGATCAAGCCGATCGGCGACCGCCCGGCCGGCCAGACCCCGAAGGATGCGCCCATCGTCGCCTACATGGCGACCGCCGCCCAGGCGCTGGGCTACGCCCCGACCTATGAGGCCTCCTCCACCGACTCCAATGCGCCGATGGCCCTGGGCGTGCCGGCGATCACTATCGGCGGCGGCGGCAAGGGCGGCCGCGCCCACTCGCTGGACGAATGGATCGATATGGAAAAGTCCGGCGGGGTGAAGGGGATGAGCGTCGGCCTGGCGGCCATCCTCGCGGTGGCGGGCGTGGACTGAAGGTGGGACAAGGCTCAAAGAAAAACGCCCCCGGCCGGAGCCGGAGGCGTTGGTTCGCGACCCTGTCGGACGGATCAGGCGAAGGCGGTCAGCGCGCGACGCCGACGCAGCACGGCGCCCAATCCGGCGAAGCCGATCAGCATCATCGCCCAGGTCGAAGGCTCGGGCACGGCGCTGCTAAACAGCGGCGCGCTGGCGCCGATCAAACCGATGTCGGACGGCCCGCCAGCAAAGCTGCCGCGAATATAGGATTGGCTGGCGGCGCCGGGAGACAGCTTTTCAATGGACTGACCATAGCCCCACAGCAGCGATGTCGCCTCGGCGGGGCCCGAGGTCACGGTCGCCTGCACGAAGCCCTGGGCGGAGAACCAAGTATCCCCGGCGACCAGGCCAAAGGTGGCGAGCATGGGGTTCCAGGCCGCCGCTTCACCCGCGGCGCTTCCGTACCAGCCCGAGCCCAGTGAGATATAGGCGTTCCCGCCGCCATTCACGTAGGCGGCCAGCGCGTTTTGGTCGATCAACTGACCAAAGTGAAAGACGGCGTCGTAACCGGAGGCCGTCGCAGCATCAAAAGTATCGGAATAGCTGATCGTCTTGCCGAGGGAGGTCAGTTGGGCGGCAGCATCACCTAGCTGCGAGCCCGGAACATTGCCGTTACCGGTCAGGAAGAGGTAATTCACGCCGCCAAAGGTATTGGCGAGACTCTTCACGAAACCTTGGGTGCCGGCTGCGTAATCTCCCTGATAGGCCGCCGTCGACAACTGCCACTCATCGCCAGAAGCGACCAATACGCCGGCGGCGGCGGGCGTACCGAGGGACGTCAAGCAGAAAACAGCGGCGGCGGCCAAGGCGGCGAGGCGCATGTATAGACTCCGAATCCAATGAATTACACGAAGGCTAACATGGCCAAAACACCCCTACCGCCACCCCGATAGTTGGAATCAATGTTTCGGAAATTTGCCCCCGCAATGTAGAGACTCTCTAGATAATGAGAATCCAGCGTTCAATCATTTTCGCCTCGCGGGCGAGGAATCCCTAGCCAAGCTTGCAAGGTGAAGCTGATCGGCCTCCTCCGGCGGGACCGGCCCATCGCAACGCGACATCGGGTTGATGCGTTGACACAACCCGCGCGCCGTCATCACGATCGAGGGCGGCAAGGGCGGCATGGGATCTAGTTTCAGATGCGCTTCGTGTTTCCCCATAGCCACGCCTTTCCCGGCGGCCGCGTCATGGTCGAGGAGGATGGCGCAGTCGGCAGCGCGGGCGAGGTCGAGTTCGCAGACGGCAGCGTGGTCGCCGCCGCCTGGCGCCGTGACGGGAACGATTTCGATCTCGAGGTCCCAACCTATCTCACGGCGCGGGGAACCGAAGTCGCAGCTCGCCGTTGGCGTGTGGTCCAGGGGCGCGACGGCGTCTGGCGCACGCGGCGCGTCGCCTGAATTGGGTTGCGGCCGTCCTTGGCCATAGGAAACGGGGGCGTAAGCTCGATGACCAAACTGCCGATCGCCGGAACTCTGCTGCTTGTCGCCCTGTCGCTTGCAGCCTGCCAGACCGGACAGGCCGAGGCGGGCGACCCGGCCGGGACCTGCCGCCGGGAGAGCGCCGAGGCGCTGGCCGGCAAGGACCGGGTCAGCGACGACGAGGCCAAGGCGCTGACCGGCGCGACTCTGGTGCGGCAGCTCAAGCCCGGCGATGCGGCGACCGCCGATTATCGTCAGGAGCGCGTGACCATCGAAACCGACCCAACCACAGGAAAGATCGTCCGCGCCTTCTGCGGATAGCCGGACGCCGTCAGAGCGGGTGGCTGAGCCACAGGCTCATCAGTTCGGCGCGGCTGCGCACGCCGAACTTGCGGAACAAGGCGACGATCCGCTGATGTGTGGTCGAGACGGCCAGGCCGAGTTGATCGGCGATGTTCTTTTCCGACGCCTTGGTGAGCAACAGGCGCAGAACCTTGCGTTCGGTGGGGGTCAGCGGGGCCTTGGCGATCAGCGGTCCGCTGGTCAACATCACCTGACGGTGAAACCACTTCAGGCCGCGCAAGGCGTAGGCGAGCAGCGCGACGTCCTCTTCGGCCAGGACCGCCCGCGAATAGAAGCCGAAGTGCGATTCGGCGTCGCTATTGATCGGAAACCCGACCCAGGCGGCGTCCAGTGTGCCGAAGCGGCCATAATAGGCGTCGTAGAACGGGCTGGCGAACCACGCCTCGGGCAGGTCGCGCCGCAGGGCGTAGGTCCGAAATTCGCCCACGGCGCGCATGGGCAGCAGGAACGAAGGATCGATCTCGCGGCGGTTCCACCGAAGCTGAAGATCCTTGAAAGGCCCCTCCTCCGGCAACGCCTCGATGGGATGGAGCAATCGCGTCACGGCGACGCGCCAGCCCCGCAGAGGGTCTTCGCCCTCGCTCCCGTCGCCCAGGCGGATAGCGCCGCCCCAGGTAGCGTTCCAGGCGCCGACCATGTCGCACAGGCGCTGCATGAGATGCTGGAGGGCGACATCGGCTCGGCCGACCTCGAAGTCGGCCAGTTCATCCCACAGTCGATGGACGTCGTCTTGGCGTTGGTCTGTCAGCACGCCGCCGGTCTTTAGGCCTGCGCCTTAATTTGCGGTAAGCGCGGCCGGGTGGAATACTCAGTCGCGCCGCACATCCGGTCCAAAAGTCGAAACGGCCAAGATGGACGCGCCCCTGCGTAAAATCGTCCACGCAAGACCAGGGTCGATTGATTTTATTGGGAAATAGTGGCGGTGACGGAGGGATTCGAACCCTCGATACCCTTTCGAGTATGACGATTTAGCAAACCGTTGCCTTCAGCCACTCGGCCACGTCACCATCCGATCGCGCCGCCGCCGAAGCTGCGGTCCAAATCGGGTCGCACTCCATAGCCGAAACAGGCCCGCCGGAGCAACGGGGCGCCGAAAAAAGAACGCCGCCGCGAAGCCCGCCTGCCTGAACGGCCCGCGCCGGGCCGGTTGAACCGGCACGCGACTTGCTTCCTATAGCCTCGAGACACACTCGCGCACCAAAACGAGCCCATCGTCCCAGTGCGCGCAGCCGGCGCCTCATGCGCCGGCCAAAGCGGGGGAGCGCGCCGCATCCACGGCGCGCTC
>NZ_JAYRST010000066.1:0-16991 GCF_041920015.1 Phenylobacterium sp. | reverse complement strand
GCTCGCGGCCGATCTCGTGCAGCATCTGGCGGCTGGTGCGGACGATCTTGTTGATCGTCTCGATCATGTGCACCGGGATACGGATGGTCCGCGCCTGGTCGGCGATCGAGCGGGTGATCGCCTGACGGATCCACCAGGTCGCATAGGTCGAGAACTTGTAGCCGCGGCGATACTCGAACTTGTCGACCGCCTTCATCAGGCCGATGTTGCCTTCCTGAATGAGATCAAGGAATTGCAGGCCGCGGTTCGTGTACTTCTTGGCAATCGAGATCACCAGGCGCAGATTGGCCTCGACCATTTCCTTCTTGGCTTGGCGCGCCTCGCGCTCGCCCTTCTGCACGGTCTGGACGATGCGTCGATAGTCGTCGATTGGCACGCCGGTCTCGGTGGCCAGGGCGGCGATCTCGTGGCGGATGTCGCCGATCTGGCTGGCGTCGTTCTCCACGAACTTGGTCCAGCGCACGCCCAGCGGCTTCACCTGGTCGGTCCAGTTCGGCGACAGCTCCTGGCCGAAATAGGCCTTGAGGAACTCGCTGCGCGAGATGCCGTAGCTGTCGGCCAGGCGCAGCAGCCGCCCTTCCAGGCCCATCAGGCGCTTGTTGATCGCATAGAGCTGTTCGACCAGCGCCTCGATGCGGTTGTTGTTCAGCTTCAGCGTCTTCAGGTGCTGGACGATGGTCAGCGAGGCGGTGGTGTAGGCCTTGCGGTCGTCGTCCGAGAGGTCCTCGCCTTTTAGCCGCTTGCCGACCAGCTTTTCCTGCAGGGCGCGGAAAGCATCGAACTCGGCGGCGATCGCGTCGAGGGTCGCCATGACCCCTTCGCGCAGCTCGCCTTCCATGGCGCTGATGGTCGGGCCGGCGCCGTCATCGAAATCGTCGTCGTCATCGCCCTCGGCCTTGGCCGCGGCTTCGCCGTCCTCGGCGGTCTCTTCCTCTTCGGACTCGGCCTCGCCGCCGCCCATCTCGGCGGCCGCGGCGTTGGCGCCGCCATAGGTCTGTTCAAGGTCGATGACCTCGCGCAGCAGGATACGGCCAGAGCCAAGCTCCTCGCGCCACACCATGATGGCCTCGAAGGTCAGCGCGCTTTCGCACAGGCCGCGGATCATGGTGTCGCGGCCGGCCTCGATGCGCTTGGCGATGGCGATCTCGCCCTCGCGCGACAGCAGCTCCACCGAACCCATTTCGCGCAGATACATGCGCACCGGGTCGTCGGTGCGGTCGTAGGCCGGCTCCTTGGCCGTCTCGACCACCGCGGTCTCCTCGCGGACCGCGACCTCGCCGCCCTCGGCGTCCTCTTCGGCCTCGACGACGTTGACGCCCATTTCCGACAGCATGGCCAAGGTGTCTTCGATGGCCTCGGAGGTCACTTCCTCCGATGGCAGCACCTTGTTCAACTCGTCCATGGTGACGTAGCCGCGGGCTTTCGCCTGCTTGATGAACTTCTTTACGCCGGCGTCGGTGAGGTCGAGCAGCGGGCCGTCGCCGCCGGTCGTTTCCGTGGTTTCCGCTTCAGCCGTGTTGGTGCTCATCTAGGTCTCCGGATTTCGGCGAAGTCCCTCTCACGAGGACAACGCCGAAGATGCTTCAATAGCGGCAAGACGGTCGTATTCCTCTACGACCCTTCTTCCGCCCAAATCGTTCCCGTTCTGATCGCGCGTTTCAGTGTGTCGCGTTCGCCTTTCAGACGCTCGAGTGCTTCCATATCGGATCGACCGCTAAGGTTTCCCTTTGCGGACGCGATAGCCTCGTCGAGCGCCGCCAGCCTCGAAAGGCTCGCGAAAGCTTGCGACCACTGGGATTTAGCGACTTCGAGGGAGACATCCGGTTTCAGGATGGGCGCGCCCGATTTCGCAGCGGCCCGGTCGATGTCTGTCAACAGCGCATTAAACCCGCAAGACGCCAGATGGCGCGCGAGAGTCGCGGTGTCAAGATGATCGGCGTCCAAACGGAAACGGATGATCTCCGCCGTCAAGGGCTCCAGCGCCGGATCGGCGAAGCCCTTGGAGAGAAACGCGTTCTCCAGATGCTCGTCCAGCACGCCCGGCTCGGCCAGCGCATATTTGACCAGAGCGGCGGCGAACGGGTCCAGCGACTGGGCCAAACGTCGGGCCGCCGCACGCCCGGCCTCGGTGGGCGCCGGGTCGATCCAGTCCCGGCCCGCACCACGCCAACCCCTTGATCCACCACGACTTCCCCGCTCGAAGCGGCCGACAGCGCCATTGGCCGATCGCGGCTGCGGGCCGCTGGCGTCGAAGCGCTCCAGCAAGGCCTCCTTGTAGGCCTGTTGCAAATCCTTGTCGGCGATCGAGGCGGCTGCGTGGCGCAGGCGGCTCTTGAAGCCGGCCCTCCGCTCGGGCGTATCCAGCGGCTCCAGATCGTGCTCGCGGGTGAACAGCGCTTCGACGAACGGCGTTGTCTGCGACAACTGAGCGCGGAGCGCGGCGGCCCCCTGCTCGCGCAAGACCTCATCCGGGTCCTTGCCGCCCTCCACCAGGGCGAATCGGAAGCTCTTGCCCGGCTTGAGCAGCGGCAGCGCCCGGTCGATGGCGCGCGAAGCCGCCTGCCGCCCGGCCCGGTCGCCGTCGAAACAGAGCGTCGGCTCCGGATGCAGCCGCCAGAGCATCTCCATCTGGTCTTCGGTCAGGGCCGTGCCCAGGGGCGCCACCGCCGCGACCCCCGCCCTCTGGCAGGCGATGGCGTCCATATAGCCCTCGACCACCACCAGCGGCGGATTTTCCCCGCTCGGCGCCGCGCCCAGGATCTTGCGCGCCTCGCCCGCGCCATAGAGCGTGCGGCCCTTGTGGAAAAGCGGACTCTCCGGGCCGTTCAGGTACTTGGCGCGGGCCTGCGGGTCCATCGCCCTGCCGCCGAACGACAGGATGCGCCCGCGATGGTCGGCGATGGGGAAGATGATGCGGTCGCGGAAGCGGTCATAGGGGGAGCCCCCCTCCTCCGGCGCGATCAGCAGGCCGGCCTCGATCAGTTCGCCCGGCCTGGCCCCCTTGGTGATCAGGTAGTCCTTCAGCGCCGTGCGCCCGGATGGCGAAAAGCCCAGCCGGAACCGCGCCCATTCGCCTTCAGGCAGGCCGCGCCGTTCCAGATAGGCGCGCGCCTCTCTGCCCTCCGGCCGGCGCAGCGCCCCTTCGAACCACTGGGCGGCCGCCTCCATCCAGTCGGACAGGCCCTGGCGCTGGCGCTCCTGGGCGGCCGACTGCGGATCGGGCGCCGGCATGGGCAGGCCAGCCTCGGCCGCCAGCCGCTCCACCGCCTCCATGAAGGTCAGCCGCTCGGTCTCCTGCAGGAAGGTGATCAGGTCGCCGTTCTTGCCCGACGAGAAGTCGAAGAACTGGCCCTTCTCGTCGTTCACATAGAACGAAGGCGTCTTTTCCTTGTTGAAGGGCGACAGGCCGACATACTCCCGCCCCTGCTTGCGTAGCTTCACCGTCCGCCCGATCACGTCGGAGGGGCGGAGGCGGGATTTGATCTCGTCCAGGAAATGTTCGTCGACGCGCACGCTTCATCATAGGCGAGGTGCGGGCGAAGCGCGACAATCGCGCTTTACGCAAGCCGGCCCAGCCCCTACCGACGCGCGAGGTTCGGGAACGGAGAGTTCGATGGCTTCAGGGCTTTTTGCTCTGCTCGACGATGTCGCCGGCATCGCCAAGATCGCGGCGGCCTCCATCGACGACGTGGCCGGCGCGGCCGGCAAGGCGGGCTCCAAGGCCGCCGGCGTGGTGGTCGACGATACTGCGGTGACTCCAGGCTACGCCATGGGCTTCACCCCCGACCGCGAACTGCCGATCGTGATGAAGATCGCCATCGGCTCGCTGCGCAACAAGCTCGTCTTCCTGCTGCCGGGCGCGCTGCTGCTCAGCGCCTTCGCCCCCTGGGGGATCACGCCGCTGCTGATGCTCGGCGGCTCCTACCTCTGCTTCGAGGCGGCCGAGAAGATCATCGAGGCCGTCAGCGGCCATGACGAGACCGACGAACCGCACGAACTGGCCCTCAGCGCCAAGGAGCTGGAGAAGCAGAAGGTCGACGGGGCGATCCGCACCGATTTCATCCTGTCGGGCGAGATCATGGCCATCTCCCTGGCTACGGTCGCCGATCGGCCGCTGGCCGTGCAGGCAGGCGCCCTGGTGCTGGTCGGCATAGGCATCACCGCGGGGGTCTATGGCGTCGTCGGCCTGATCGTGAAGATGGACGACATCGGCCTGCACCTGGCCAAGGCCAGGACCTCGGGCGGCCGGGCGCTGGGCCGCCTCATGGTGCGCGCCATGCCGGTGGTGATGGACTGGCTGACCACCATCGGCACCGCGGCCATGCTGTGGGTCGGCGGCGGCATCATCGTCCACGGACTGGAGCACTTCGGCCTGACCCCGATCCCGCATTGGGCCGAGGCCTTCTCGCACTGGGCCGGCAAGGCGCCGGGCGTCGGCGCGATCACCGGCTGGACCGCCATGGCGCTCGCCTCCGCCGTTGTCGGCATGGCGGTCGGCGGCGCCATCGCCGCGGCGCTGCATCTGTTTCCGAAGAGGAAGCCGCGCTAGATCGCCGGCAGCCGGGTCAGCTTGTCGGGATTGCGCACCATGTAGATGGCGGCCAGACGGCCGTCCTCTCCCGGCTGGAAGGCGAGGGTCATCGGCCCGTCCTCACGCTCCATGATCACGCCCGGATAACCGTTGATCCGCACGGCCCGGAAGCGGAGCGGCCAGAGCGCCGCGCCGCCAGAGCGCCAGGAGAGGCCCTCCAGCAGCCGCAAGATGTCCTCGCGTCCGATCAGTGGGCGCAAGGACGCAACGCGCTTGCCGCCGCCGTCGGTCACCATCACCGCGTCCTGCACCAGCACCGCCGACAGCGCCGCCATGTCGCCCTGGGCGGCCGCGGCCACGAAGGCGGCGGCCAGCCTGGCGGCCTCCGCCTCGCTGACCGTGAAGCGCGGCCGGTTGGCCCTGACGTGGGCGCGGGCCCGGACGGCCAGTTGGCGCACGGCCGCCTCATTGCGTCCCAAGGTCTCGGCGATGGCGCCGTAGTCCTCGTCGAACACGTCATGCAGCAGGAACACCGCCCGCTCCAGCGGCGAGAGCCGCTGCAACGCCAGCAGAAAGGCCACCGAGACGTCCTCGGCACGCTCCAGCGGATCGACGCTCAGTTCCTCGATCAGCGGTTCGGGCAGCCAGGGGCCACGATAGGCCTCGCGCTGGACCTTGGCCGAGCGCAGGCGGTCGATGCAGAGCCGGCTCACCGCACGCACCAGCCAGCCGGCCGGATCGCGCACGTCCTCGTCCGTCCGCGTCCAGCGCAGCCAGGCGTCCTGCACCACGTCCTCGGCCTCGGCCACCGAGCCGAGCATGCGGTAAGCCAACCGGACCAGGCGCGGTCGCTCGGCCTCGAAGGCGTCGACGTCTGCGGTCATGGCGCCCAGTCTTACGCGGCCAACGGGGCGCGGGCCACCGGGGCGGCGACGCCCTCGACTACGACCCTGGAGCAGGCCTTGCCGTGGCCCAGGGCGTATTTCAGCGTGGGGTACATGCGCCCGGTGGTGAGCGCTAGGCCGATGGCGTTCAGTCCGGCCCCGCCCCACCGCGCCACGATCTCGTCACGCAGCGGATCGGCGGTCTCCATGTCGCGGGCCAGGCTCGCCCGTGCGAACCGCCAGGCCAGCCCCGCATCAGCGCCCATCGCCGCCTCCTCCCCGGCCAGCAGGGCGCGCAGAACCTGCGGGGAGACGCCCTGAGCCTCGGCCATGTCGACCACGATCTGGGTGCAGGGGCCGCAGTCCTCGGCCAGGGTTCCGACCAGCTTGGCCGCCGCGATCGCCTCGGCTGGCGCGGCTTTTGCGTCGACCATGCCGGAAACCAGGCTGAAGCGGATGAAGCTGCCGGGGCTGGCCGCCAAAAGCTGGCGCATATAGCCGGCGTCATAGCCCCAAAGGCGCTCGAAGCGATCGATCTGACGGGCGAGAATGGCTTTCAGCATGGGCGTCTCTCAGGCTTTCGGACGGGAGAGGATGGCGATGACCGCGGCGAGCAGGGCCGGGGCGTAGACCCCCGGCAGGTCGCGGATCGCATTGGCGAGCGGGTCGGCCGAACAACTGGCGTCGAAGACGTGAACCCCGGCGTGCAGCCCCAGGAACGCCGCACCCGCGGCAAGGGCGGGCCAGCCCTGCACGGGCCGGGCTGCGAACCAGCCCAGGCCGACGGCCGCGACCAGATAGGCTGCGCCGATGTCCCTGACGAAATGCGGATTGTAGGGGCCCGTGGCCGGCACGCCGGGTACGGCGCCGTACCACCAGAAGGACGCAAACAACATGGCCAGCGCGTTGAGCGCGAGCACCAGGGCCATAGCGGCGGCGAGGATGCGCGACATAGGCTTTCTCCGGACCATCTGGAGGCAGGACGGTCCGGGCGCGGCGTCTGTGACATCCGCCGCCGAAAAAGTCAGCCCAGGTTCGCGATCCAGTCCGGCAGATCGCGGATCGAGGCCAGTTCGACGAAGCGTGGGTGGCCCTCGGGCGCATCGGCCATTTCATGCGCCCAGGTCAGCGGATAGGGCACATGGGCGCCGTAGGCCCCGGCCTCGATGGCCGGCAGGATGTCCGAGCGCATGGAATTGCCACACATCACCGCCTCCTCCGCCCCGGTGCCGTGACGGGAAAAGACGCGAGCGTAGGTCGAGGCGTCCTTTTCGCTGACGATCTCGACCGCGGCGAACAGGTCGCCCAGGCCCGAGGCGGCCAGCTTCTGCTCCTGATGCAGCAGGTCGCCCTTGGTGATCAGCAGCAGGCGATAGCGCTGCGAAAGCGCCGCCAGGGTGTCGTCCACCCCCGGCAGCGGCTCGACCGGCTCGGTCAGCATCTCGCGGCCGACCGCCAGGATTTCGCGGATCACCCGGCTGGGCGCCTCGCCGCCGGTCAGTTCCATGGCGGTCTCGATCATCGAGAGGGTGAACCCCTTCACCCCATAGCCATAGAGTCGCAGGTTGCGCTTCTCGACCTCGGCCAGACGCTGCTCCAGCACGTCCTTGTCGGCGACGTCGGACAACAGTTCCGAGAACCGGTCATGCGTCAGGCGGAATATGGTTTCGTTGTGCCAAAGCGTGTCGTCGGCGTCGAGGCCGACCGTGGTGATGCTCATGGCCGCTGGAATAACCGCTGACGCTGGAAAAGCGAGCCCCACCAGCCGACGCATTGACCCGCCGGTCGGGACTCATTACCTACGCCGCCGTTTGCCGAAAAGCGGACAGGATTTTGCACTCGGGCCCAGGCTTCGGGTGTAAGAGCATGCGCCAACCGAAGGAGCCTGAACGATGACCACCGAACTCCTCCCTGGCGTCACCGGCGTCCTGGTGCTGGCGGACGGGACCGTCCTGCAGGGGATCGGCGTCGGCGCGACCGGCGATGCGGTCGGCGAGGTGTGCTTCAACACCGCCATGACCGGCTATCAGGAAATCCTGACCGACCCGTCCTACATGTCCCAGATCGTCGCCTTCACCTTCCCGCACATGGGCAATGTGGGGGTGAACGTGCAGGACATCGAGCAGATGTCGGGCTCGGCTGAGACTGCGGCGCGCGGCGCGATCTTCCGCGACGTTCCGACCGCCCCGGCCAACTGGCGCTCCGACGGCGACCTCGACGCCTGGATGAAGCGGCGCGGCGTCATCGGCATCGCCGGCGTCGACACTCGGGCCCTCACCCGCGCGATCCGCGAGAACGGCATGCCGCACGGCGTCATCGCCCATTCGCCCGACGGCAAGTTCGACATTCCCGCCCTGCTGGAAAAGGCCAAATCCTGGGCCGGCCTCGAAGGCGCGGACCTGGCCAAGGACGCCTCGTGCCTGCAGCCCTTCGTCTATGACGAAGGCCTCTGGAACTGGCCGGAGGGCTATGAGAAGCCGGCCGCCCAGCCCAAGTACGAGGTCGTGGTCCTCGACTATGGCGTCAAGCGCAACATCCTGCGCGCCCTCACCTCGATCGGCGCCCGCGTGACGGTGGTGCCGGCCAAGACCAGCGCCGAGGAGGTGCTGGCCCGCAAGCCGGACGGGGTGCTGCTGTCCAACGGGCCGGGCGATCCGGCCGCCACCGGCGAATATGCGGTGCCCGAGATCCAGAAGCTGGTCGCCAGCGGCACGCCGGTGTTCGGCATCTGCCTGGGCCACCAGATGATGGCCCTCGCCCTGGGCGCCAAGACCATGAAGATGGACCAGGGCCACCACGGCGCGAACCATCCGGTCAAGGACGTCACCACCGGCAAGGTGGAGATCGTCTCGATGAACCACGGCTTCACCGTCGACCGCGACAGCCTGCCCGATGCGGTGGTCGAGACCCACGTCTCGCTGTTCGACGGCACCAACGCCGGCATCGCGGTGAAGGACAAGCCGGTGTTCTCGGTCCAGCACCACCCGGAGGCTTCGCCCGGACCGACGGACTCGCTCTACCTGTTCGAGCGGTTCGCCGGCTACATGGACGCGGCGCGGAAGTAGCGGCCTACTTCCAGCCGGCCATTTCCTTCATGTCCGGCAGGAACATCAGCCAGACGCCGAAATTGTCGTCCAGGGCCTCGCGGGTGCCGCCGGGGCTCAGGTTGATGTCGTAGGTGAACCAGGGGTCGCCCTCCTCGTCGAGGAAGCAGTCGACGAAGCGCTTGTTGGTGTTCCAGTCGTTGGCCTTCTGCAGGGTCAGCTTCTCGTCCAGATTGAAGCCGGCGATCATCTGGATCGAGGCGCAACGATCCTTCTTGCAATCATAGAGGTGGATTTCGAAATTCACCCCGTCGGCGGCGCTGCGCAGATAGTCCTCGCCGTCCTCCCTGGCTTTCTCGGCCTTGTAGCCGCTGTCCAGCAGCCAGGTCTGGACTTCCTTCACGGTCATCCCGTCGGCAGGCAACGGCGCGGCGCGGGCCACGCCGGCGCCCGCAAGAACACAGGCCGCGCCGACGGCGGCGAGAAGCAGCGATTTCATGAACAGGCCCTCTGAACGCTTCGTGTCACAGCTTTAGGTGGTTCGCTGGCGGTAAGGAACTGCGGTTCGATGGGCGCAGGCTCCGCCTATAGCCGCGCCAGCCGGCCGATGGCGGCGACCGGTCCCGAGGGCCCGGCCGATTTCGATCCGCCACGGGGTTCGATGGAGACCGCCAACGAGGCGCCCTCCACCGTCATCTGCGCCATCGGCTCGGACATCGGCATCGCCTGGGGCGTTTCGGAATCGATCATGCCGAGCGAACGCGGCTTGCCGTCAGCGGGGATCAGCCAGAGTTCGTGACTGTGATCGGGATCGATCCGGGGCTCGGTCAGGGCGGCGACCAGGATCGCCTTCCGCTCCGGATCGTAGGCGGCCAGGAACAGCGGCTGGCCGCTGGCGCCCATCAGCCGCGCATTCATCATCGGCGCCATCGGCGGACGCTGGACGATCACCTGCGGCGGATGCGAGGCCATGAAGATCAGGCCCGCCATGCAAGCCGCGCTCATCGCCACGCCGGCCAGGCTCGCCGTCCGCCAGAAGCGCAGCCGGCGCCGCATCCCTGCGGCGTTGTCGTTGGCGGCCAGCCTGCGCTCGATCCGCGCCCACAACCCGGCCGGCGGCGGGACCGCCTCGACCTCTTCGGCCAGCGGCGCCAGGCGCAGCCGCCACGCATCCACCTCGGCGGCGAAGGACGGGTCGCGCGCCATCCTCGCCTCGGCGACGGCGCGCTCGCGCGCGGTCAGCACGCCCAGCGCATGTTCCGCCGCCAGGGCTTCGTCACCCGGGGGCTCGGGTCCAAGGTCGCTCATCGTTCCAGACACGCCCTCAGCTTCAGGAGGCCCCGGCGAACCCAGCTCTTCACCGTCCCCAGCGGCGCGCCCAACCGGTGGGCCAGCGCCTCGTAGGTGACGCCCTCATAGAAGGCCGTGCGGATCACCGCGGCGGCGCGCTCGTCCAGTTCCGACAGGCAGCGGCTCAGCGCCGCGCCGTCCTGGGCGGCCGCCACCAGCGCATCGGCCCGGGGCGCGCCGTCTTCGATTTCCATGTCCTCAACCGGTTCGGCGAAGGCCAGCGGCCCCCGGGCGCGCAACCGGTCGATGGCGCGGTTGCGGGCGATGGTCGAGATCCACGCCATGACGCTGGCCCGGCTCGCCTCGAAGCGGTCGGCCCGTCGCCAGATCGTCAGATAGACCTCCTGCAGCACGTCTTCGCTCTCGTCGCGGTCGGAGAGGATACGAAGGCAGACGCCGAAAAGCTTCGCCGAGGTCGCTTGATAGAGCCCTCGCAAGGCGGCGCGATCACCGGAGGCGATACGCGCCATCAGGTCGGCAAGCGGGTCTGCGGCGGTCGCGGGCACGGCCTCAGGCTGCCGCAGTTCAACCCCGGCCGCAAAGGAAAAGGGACGCCGAGAAGCCGCGTCGGCGCGGCCCTCGCCTCCCTCCGGATCGCCTTGCGGAGCCAGCGGAACCGCGATACCGTTCGAGTGTCAAACTCGTATGGTTCGGCTGATTTTCGACGCTCCATCTCTCCGGCGCTCCGAACCTGCTCCCCGACCCACCCCGATCTTTGATGCGCAACCCAAACGGCTTGGGCTGCGGAACGACTTACCAAGGACGGCACTTCTTATGGCTACCGGCACTGTGAAATGGTTCAACGGAACCAAGGGCTACGGCTTCATTCAACCGGACGACGGCGGCGCCGACATCTTCGTCCACATCTCGGCGGTTGAACGCGCCGGGCTTCGCAGCCTCAACGAAGGTCAGAAGATCACCTACGAACTCGAGCAGGATCGTCGCAGCGGCAAGATGGCCGCCGGGAACCTGCAGGTCTAAGCAGTTCCGCAAAGGGCCTCAAAACCCTTGCATCGAAACGGCTGCGGGCCGGCGGAAACGCCGGCCCGTTTTCGTGTGCGGCACACGCCGCTTGCGCAGGGGCGACTCCCCCTCTAAACGGCCCTCTTAACCTGCAGTTTGATCGGGACCGGGCGCGCTGGAATGTGCGACCGCCCTTGCGCGCGAGTAGACATGCCGAAACGCACTGACATCTCTTCGATCCTCATCATCGGCGCCGGGCCGATCGTGATCGGACAGGCCTGCGAGTTCGACTATTCGGGCGTCCAGGCCTGCAAGGCCTTGCGCGCCGAGGGCTACCGCATCGTGCTGGTCAACTCGAACCCGGCCACGATCATGACCGACCCGGACGTGGCCGACGCCACCTATGTCGAGCCGATCACGCCGGAAATGGTCGAAAAGATCATCGCCAAGGAGCGCCCCGACGCCCTGCTGCCGACCATGGGCGGCCAGACCGCGCTGAACACCGCCCTGGCCCTGGAGGCTTCCGGCGCGCTGGCCAAGTACGGGGTCGAGATGATCGGCGCGAAGGCCGAGGTCATCGACAAGGCCGAGGACCGCCAGAAGTTCCGCGACGCCATGGACAAGCTGGGCCTGGAGAGCCCCCGCTCCAAGGCCGCCCACACGATGGACGAGGCCATGGAGGGCCTGGAGTTCGTCGGCCTGCCGGCGATCGTCCGCCCGTCCTTCACCCTGGCCGGCACCGGCGGCGGCGTCGCCTACAACGTCGAGGAATTCAAGGAGATCGTCGAGCGCGGCCTCGACCTCTCCCCGACCACCGAGGTTCTGATCGAGGAAAGCGTCCTCGGCTGGAAGGAGTATGAGATGGAGGTCGTCCGCGACAAGGCGGACAACTGCATCATCGTCTGCTCCATCGAGAACATCGACCCGATGGGCGTCCACACCGGCGACTCCATCACCGTCGCCCCGGCGCTGACCCTGACCGACAAGGAATACCAGCGCATGCGGGCGGCCTCGATCGCCGTGCTGCGCGAGATCGGCGTCGAGACCGGCGGCTCCAACGTGCAGTTCGCCGTGAACCCCGCCGACGGCCGCATGGTGGTCATCGAGATGAACCCGCGGGTGTCGCGTTCCTCGGCTCTGGCCTCCAAGGCCACGGGCTTCCCGATCGCCAAGGTCGCCGCGCGCCTGGCCGTCGGCTACACGCTCGACGAGTTGATGAACGACATCACCGGAGCCACCCCGGCCTCGTTCGAACCCAGCATCGACTACGTCGTCACCAAGATTCCCCGCTTCGCCTTCGAGAAGTATCCGGGCTCGGAGCCCTATCTCACCACCGCCATGAAGTCGGTCGGCGAGGTGATGGCCATCGGCCGCACCTTCGCCGAAAGCCTGCAGAAGGCCCTGCGCGGCCTGGAGACCGGCCTCACCGGCCTCGACGAGATCGAGATCGAGGGCGCCCACGATCCGGAGACCGGCCGCGCCGCGGTGATCCGCGCCCTGGGCAATCCGACCCCCGACCGCCTGCGCGTCATCGCCCAGGCCTTCCGTCACGGCCTGTCGGTCGAGGAGGTCAACGGAGCCTGCTTCTACGAGCCGTGGTTCTTGCGCCAGATCGAGGCGCTGGTCGCCGCCGAGGCCGGCGTGCGCGACAAGGGCCTGCCCGCCACCGCCGCCGAGTTCCGCGCCCTCAAGGCCATGGGCTTCTCCGACGCGCGCCTGGCCAAGCTGACCCACACCACCGAGGCCGAGGTGCGCGAGCAGCGCAGGGCCCACGGCGTTCGCCCGGTCTTCAAGCGCATCGATAGCTGCGCCGGCGAGTTCCGCGCCGCCACGCCCTACATGTACTCGACCTACGAGACCGGCGCGCTTGGCCAGATCCCCGAGTGCGAGAGCGAGCCGAGCGAGCGCAGGAAGGCGATCATCCTCGGCGGCGGCCCGAACCGGATCGGCCAGGGCATCGAGTTCGACTATTGCTGCTGCCATGCGGCCTTCGCCCTGGAAGACCTCGACGTCGAGTCGATCATGGTCAACTGCAACCCCGAGACCGTCTCGACCGACTACGACACCTCCGACCGCCTCTATTTCGAGCCGCTGACGGCCGAGGACGTGCTGGAGCTGATCGCCGTCGAACAGGCGCGCGGCGAACTGCTGGGCGTCATCGTCCAGTTCGGCGGGCAGACCCCGCTGAAGCTGGCCAAGCCGCTCGAGGACGCCGGCATCCCGATCCTCGGCACCAGCCCCGACGCCATCGACCTGGCCGAAGACCGCGAGCGCTTCCAGCAACTGCTGCACAAGCTGAAGATCGCCCAGCCGGTCAACGCTATCGCCCGCTCGGGCGAGGAGGCGTTCGAGGCCGCCCACAAGGTCGGCTATCCGGTCGTCATCCGCCCCTCTTACGTGCTGGGCGGCCGCGCCATGGAGATCGTCCGCGACGACGAGCAGCTCGACCGCTACATCAAGACTGCGGTGCAGGTGTCGGGTGACAGCCCGGTCCTGATCGACCAGTACCTCAGCCGCGCCACCGAGGTGGACGTCGACGCCCTCTGCGACGACGCCGGCCAGGTCTTCGTCGCCGGGGTGATGGAGCACATCGAGGAAGCCGGCGTGCACTCGGGCGACAGCGCCTGCTCCCTGCCGCCCTTCTCGCTCAAGGCCGAGACCATCGCCGAGTTGAAGCGCCAGACCGAGGCCATGGCCAAGGCCCTGGAGGTGCGCGGCCTGATGAACGTGCAGTTCGCGATCGAGGAGCCGCACTCGGACGCTCCGCGCATCTACGTTCTGGAGGTGAATCCGCGCGCCAGCCGCACGGTGCCGTTCGTCGCCAAGACCATCGGCCGGCCGCTGGCCTCCATCGCCGCCAAGCTGATGACCGGCGAGAAGCTGGCCAGCTTCGACCTGACCGAGAAGCCCTACGACCACATCGCGGTGAAGGAGGCGGTCTTCCCGTTCGCCCGCTTCGCCGGCGTCGACACGGTGCTGGGGCCCGAAATGCGCTCGACCGGCGAGGTCATGGGCCTGGACTGGATCCGCTCCGGCGAGACGGCCGGCGCCGCCTTCGCGCGCGCCTTCGCCAAGAGCCAGCTCGGCGGCGGGGTGAAGCTGCCCAAGGCCGGCAAGGTGTTCGTCTCGGTGAAGGACGCCGACAAACCGTGGATTCTGGAACCGGTCAGGCTGCTGATCGGCCAGGGCTTCAAGATCGTCGCCACCGCCGGCACCGGCGGCTACCTGGCCGAGCAGGGCCTGGAGGTCGAACAGGTCAAGAAGGTGCTGGAAGGCCGCCCTCATATCGTCGACGCCATGAAGAACGGCGAGATACAGCTCGTCTTCAACACCACCGAGGGCAAGCAGTCCCTGGCCGACTCCTTCGAGATTCGCCGCACCGCCCTGATGATGAAGACCCCGTATTTCACCACCACGGCTGGCGCCCTGGCGGCAGCCCAGGCCATCGCGGCGACCGTCGAGGACACGCTCGACGTGCGCCCGTTGCAGAGCTACGCCTGAGTCCTGCGAGGGGCGGCCGCCGCCCCTTCGCACCATCCAACGGTTGTGTTTCCGGCCTGAAACCGCCTCGCAAACTCAGGTTTGTGAACCACTTAGGTAGAATTGCGGATTGACCGCCCCGGAATCGGGGCGCAACCTCAAAGCGTCGCCTTGCTTCGGCAGGCGCGTAGTGGGCGCGTTCCGGCGGCCCCTGATGACCAGCCGGTCGGCCCGCATGGGCGCCTGTCGCGGTGTGGCGGAGGACGTGTCCTCTGAAACAGCGTGCGAAGGGAAACGCCATGCAAACCGGACACCACGAGGGTGAGGTCCACCATCACAAGGACAGACATCTGCTGGAGCGCTTCGAGGGGTATACAGACCTTATCGTCGTGGGGCTGATCATCGCCCTGGGCGCAGCCATGCTGATCGGACTTCTCACCGCCAACGGCAAGGTCACCTGGTAGACCCTCGCCACGCTATCGCGGGGTGCGGCGGCCTGTAGGGCCAACTCGGCCTGGCCGCCGTACGCCTCCCCAAGCTACCGCCTGATCACCTCCGGTGATCGTCCGGCGTGCTTGGCCCATGAGGGCCCTTGCGCCCTCTTCCCGGTCCCGTCAGCCGACGGCCGGGTTTCGTGCGTACTCAATCTTGCTCGATATCGCCCGCGTGCGTCAGCCTGCGAATGCGGAGGCTGGCTTCGGGCGCGGACCTGAGCTAGGCCTAAGCTCAACTAAACAACGATCACTCAGATCGATCACTCAGGGAGCAAGGCATGGCCGGTCGGGTCGAAGGCAAGGTGGCGCTGGTCACAGGCGGGGCGAGCGGCATCGGCCGCGGATGCGCCGAACGGCTGGCTCAGGAAGGCGCCGTCATCGTCGTCACCGACCTGCAGGATGAAAAGGGCGCCGAAACCGTCGCCGCCATCGAAGCCATGGGCGCCAAGGCCAGCTACCTGCATCACGACGTCACCTCCGAACAGGCCTGGATCGACGTCATCGCCGCCATCAAGGCCCAGCACGGCCGCTTGGACGTCCTGGTCAACAACGCCGGCATCGGCATCGGCGGCTCGGTCCTGACCATGACCCTGGCCGACTTCCAGAAGCAGACCGCGGTCAATCTCGACGGGGTGTTCCTGGGCGTGAAGCACTCGATCCCGCTGATGCGCGAGAACGGCGGCGGCTCGATCATCAACATGTCGTCGGTGGCCGGGCTGAAAGGCTCGGCGATCCTCGCCGGCTATTGCGCGACCAAGGGCGGAGTGCGCCTCTTCACCAAGGCCGTGGCCATGGAATGCGCCAACGCCAAAGACGGCGTGCGGGTGAACTCGGTCCATCCAGGCATCATCGAAACTCCCATCTGGGACACCATCGTCGGCACCGGCGAGGTCGGCGACAACGCCCGTCCCCCGCGCGGCGCGGCACTGGACGCCATGAGCGCCGAGGGCGTGCCCCTCGGCGTCAAGGGCTATCCCGAGGACATCGCCAACGGCGTCCTCTGGCTGGCCTCCGACGAGAGCCGCTATGTCACCGGCGCCGAACTGGTGATCGACGGCGGCCTTTCGGTGAAATAGGCGCCTCGGCCCCCTTGGGGCGTTTCCGAACCTTTGGAAATGCTCTAGGGGGCGTCCATGTCCGCTACGCTGCACGTCATCTTCGGGCCCTCGGGGGCCGGCAAGTCCACCTACGCCAAGGACTTGGCGCGCCGCGAGCCGGCTGTCCACTTCGCCATCGACGACTGGATGGCGCGCCTGTTCGCGGCCGACATGCCCGACCCCATCGAGTTCGACTGGATGATGGAGCGGGTCGAGCGCTGCGAGGCTCAGATATGGTCGACCGCCGCCGGCGTCATCGCCGCCGGGACCTCCGTGGTGCTGGACCTCGGCCTCATGCGCCGTTCCGACCGCGCCCGCGTGGCCGAGATCGCCCAGGCGGTGGAGTTGCCGCTGCAGTTCCACTTCGTCACCGCCCCGCAGGAGGTGCGCCGGACCCGCGTACTGGAGCGCAACGAGGTTCGCGGCGAGACCTTCGCCATCGGGGTCACGCCCGAGATGTTCGACTTCATCGAAGGCGTCTACGAAGCCCCCGACGCGCAGGAGTTGGTGGGGGCGATCGTCTCCGAAAGCGCCTGACCGCCGCCGAAAATCGCTGTCGCCCACAGGGTTCATGCGGCCGCGAAGGCGTCCCATCAGGGCGCGCCCTTGAGTTTTTGCGCCGCCGCATCTACCCTCCATCCCCCCGGACGCCTGCGCCCGCGGCCGGCACGAACTCCTAAAAGGGCGGATTCGAGTCCTCATCCACGATGGAAAAAGTCCCGATGACCGCCGAGGGCTGGCAAGCTCTCGACGATGAACTGAAGCGTTTGAAGACCGTCGAGCGGCCCGCCGTGATCGCTGCGATCGCCGAAGCGCGCTCGCACGGCGACCTCTCGGAAAATGCGGAGTATCACGCCGCCAAGGAGCGGCAAGGCTGGATCGAAGGCCAGATCGCCGAGATCGAGGACAGGATGGCCCGCGCCCAGGTCATCGACGTCTCCAAGCTGAGCGGTTCCCAGGTGAAGTTCGGCGCCACCGTCTCGGTCGTCGACGAGGACACCGAGGAGGAGGCCCGCTACCAGATCGTCGGCGAACACGAGGCGGACGTGAAGCAGGGCAAGATCTCCATCGTCTCGCCCCTAGCTCGCGCCATGATCGGCAAGGAGACCGGCGACGTGGTCGAGGTGAACACCCCCGGCGGCGGCAAG
>NZ_JAYRST010000065.1:0-17234 GCF_041920015.1 Phenylobacterium sp. | reverse complement strand
CGAGGCGCGGCCGTTGGCGGCCAGCAAGCCCAGGAACTTCCGGGTGGTGGGATTGAACTTCGCCTTGTCGCCAAGAGCGGCCAAGGCCTTGCCCTTGTCGTCGGCGCTGAACGCCGGCGAAGCCAGCAAGGTCCGCAGATCCTTGCTGTCGGCGCTCATCTGTTTCAGCGCCTTGAGGTCGGCCTCGACGGCCGACAGTTTCTTCTCATCGTTCGCGAGATCGAACAGGGCTTGGGCATATCTGCCGCCCACATTCGAAGCCTTGGAATCGTCCGCCACTTATTTTGTCCGCCCGATGCGCGCAAAAAGCCGCGGCGAAGAAAACTCCACAGCGACCCTAAAGGCTTGAAAGCGCTTGGAAAAGCACAATGGCCGTCGAGACTGGTTTAGCCCCTGGCCCGAAGCCGCGCGCCTGATAGCACGCGTTTTTCGGCGTCGCAACCGAACCAGCCGCGGTGCCTTGTATTATCCCGTCTTGGTGATGTCCGTGATCTTGCGGAACACCGCCGCCCCCGTGGCTATCACATCGCCCTTTTCGGTGAGCAACCGGCCATAGACGAAGGCCAGGGTGCGGGTGGCCCGGTCGACCCCGGCCTCCAGGCTCACGGCCTCGCCAGCCCTTGCGGACGTTGCGTAATCGAGGGTCAGGGAGACCGGCTCCACGTCCCCGCCCACGGCCTCGGCGAGGACCGGTTCGAGCAGGCGGGCGGCCGCGGCGGGACCGTCGGGCCAGAAGGTTTGTCGGCGGATGATGTCTTGGTTCATGGCGGCGCCTCTTTAAGGGCGCGGAGGGCCGCAAGCCAAGCTTTCAGGTCCTATAAGCGGGCGAAGCGCCGCAAGAATCAGAAAAAAGGGCGCCGGGAGGACCCGGCGCCCTTGAAGTCTCAGGCTCGACGAAGCTTGCGGCTGGGAGGCGCGCTCGGAGTTGCGTGAACCTGGATGAGGATCAGGGCCTAGCGATTGGCGACCTGCTGGGCCGGCAGGGCCGCGGCGTTGCACTGTTCGAGCTTGGCCCCTTCGAGTTGCTTGCGCACGCCGCCGAACGAGACGACCGCGCCGACCTTCTTGGCGACGTCCTTGCAGGTCGAGGCGCCGTAGGTCTGAGACGACGGGGCCGCCGCCAGGCAGGTGTCGCCTTCGCAGAGGAAGACCGCGCCGCCGGCGATGAACTTGGTCTTTTCGGCGACCGGGGTCTGCAGCTTGGCGGTGATCGGATCGTCAGCCATGGCCGCTCCGGCGGCGAAGGAGACGGACATGACGGCGGCGCAGGCGGCCGCGAGGGTACGGAGCTTCATCGAAAGCCCTCCAGCGTTCGGGGAGAAAAGGCGCATCCTTGCGAGACACGGCTCGGCGCAATCCGGTAGCCCGCAACCGGTATCCCCACCGGCTGCGCGAGTTGAACTAAGCATCGCTAAGATAACGGTGTTAAGATCGCCGGCAACCAGTTTTTTCGCAACGCGGGTATGCGAAAATGTGGGGATGCGGATGAGGGGGAGCATCCCCATCTAGGCTGATCGCCGCCGAATTCGCCTCCTTTCCGAATCCGAGCCTCGCGCCGGCGCCGGCTGCGATCAAACGATGACTTGGCCGCATGGTCCGTGAGCCGCCCTCACGGAGCCGGCGGACGCATGGCGATCAGCCCGTGGGTCCGCGCGCGCACCTCCGGCGGAGCGAGACAGGTGGCGACCGCTTCATAGCCAGGCGCGCCGGGGATGGCCGCCACGCGCATGGGCAAGCTGTGATTGGCCGGACAGAGCAGGATCGCCTCACCGGGCCCCACGGCCCCCAGGTCGAGGATCGCGCAGGACCTTGTCATCAGGAACAGCGGCCGCTCAGCCGAGGCGGTCTTGCGCAGATAGGCGACCAGGGCGGTTTGCGTCGCCTCGTCCAACCCGTCCTCGACCATGTCGACCACGAGCGCCGCGCGCGACGGGTCCTCCAGCGCCGCGAGCAGGACGAAGAGCGCTGGCGAGGAATGAGCCCCCTCCTCCTCGAGCCACGCCATCGCCGCCTGGACGGCGGCGGTCGGCGGCGGCGAAGCGCCGCGGTCGAGCGGCAGGAAGCGCCCGCCGGGCAGGGCCTCTGCGAGTTGCATGGCCAGACGCGTCTTGCCGCTGCCCAGCGGCCCGACGATGTAGGTGATCGCACGCAGGTCGCGCAGTTCGAACCGCTCCCCGCCCCACGGCCAGGGCAGGTCGAAGGCGGCGACGGGATCGGCGATGGTTCCGGCCAGGCGCACGAGATCGCCGATCGCCGGGGTGCGGCCGGCCGCGAGTTCGGCACGCAGGTCACGGACCTGCCGGGCCAGATGGGCCAGGCGTCGCCCCTCGCCCTCCAACCGCGCCTGGTGGGCGGCCAGCGCCGGCTCCAGCCCCTGCGAATCGCCGCCCAGGACGCGGGCGACCTGGGCGAGGCTGAGGCCGAGGGCGCGCAGGGCGGCGATTTCCCCGGCCCGCGCCATCTCGTCCGGGCCATAGGCGCGCCAGCCGGCGGCGGTGCGCAGAGGCGCGACCAGCCCGCGCTGTTCATAGAGCCGCAGGGCCTTGGCGGAGACGCCAAGCCGGCGCGCGGCCTCGGACGGACTTAGATAGGGGGCGGAAGCGTTCACGACTCACCTCGCTGTGGCTGACCGCCATACCGATGGGAGCGGCCCCAGGGGCCAGGTCAAGGCCGCGCGGAACCATTCACGGCCGAGCTTGTTCACCTCCCGTCAATCATGTCGCGCATTTGGTTCGGCTGGGATATGTCTCCGCCCCGGGGCGGATGACGGCGAGCGCTTTTAGGACGACACATGGCCAAACAAGGACCGGGCCCCGGCCGGCCGGCCCGGCGCACTCCCCTACAGGCGCTGCTCTACTGGACAGCCGTGCTCGGCGTGTGGGCCGCGATCTTCGTGGTGGCCTTCCTGGCGGTGTTCGCGACCGACCTGCCGGACACCTCGACGCTCTATGACGTCGATCGTCAGCCCTCGATCTCCTATCTCGACCAGTCCGGCGCACTGGTCGCCGTACGCGGCAGCCAGTATGCGCCGCCGGTCGACCTGGACAAGCTGCCGCCCTACGTGCCCAAGGCGTTCATCGCCATCGAGGACCGCTGGTTCTATTTCCACCCCGGCTTCAACCCGTGGGGCATCCTGCGCTCGCAGATCTACAACGTCACGCGCCGGGGCGAGGGCGGCCCCTTGCGCGGCGGCTCGACCATCACCCAACAACTGGCGCGCAACCTCTTCCTGACACCGGCGCAGAACTATCGGCGCAAGGCGCAGGAACTGGTGCTGGCCTTGTGGCTGGAGGCCAAGTTCTCCAAGAAGGAGATCCTCGCCCTCTATCTGAACCGCGTCTATTTCGGCGGCGGGGCCTATGGCATCGAGGCGGCGTCCCAGCGCTATTTCAACAAGCCCGCCAGCCAGTTGACCCTGGGCGAGAGCGCGTTGCTGGCCGGCATGATGAAGGGCCCCAACCGCTATTCGCCGGTCTCGCAGACCGACCGGGCCGAGCGGCGGGCGACCATCGTGCTGGACGAGATGGTGCGGACCGGCGCCATCACCCCGGCCGAGCGCGACGCGGCCTTCAAGACCCCGGTGCGGGTCAACCCGACCCTGGCCAACCAGCGGGCGCAGTATTTCACCGACTGGGTCGACGACCAGGTGCGCAGCCTGGTGGGCGAGCCGACCGAGGACCTGGTGGTCGAGACCACCCTGGACCTGCCGATCCAGACCGCCGCAGAACAGGCGATCCGCCGCGGAGTCGCGGCCGGCAAGGGCCAGGGCGTGCAGCAGGCCGCCCTGGTCGCCATCGACGGCGAGGGCCGCATCCGCGCCTATGTCGGCGGGGTCGACTACAATGTCAGCCAGTTCGACCGCGCGACCATGGCCAAGCGCCAGGCCGGTTCGGCGTTCAAGCCCTTCGTCTATCTGGCGGCGATGGACGCCGGCCGCACGCCGGCCGACATGGTGGTCGACGAGCCGATCAAGATCGGGAACTGGTCGCCGCGCAACTATACCGGCGACTTTCGCGGGCCAATGACGCTGGAGACGGCTCTGGCCCAGTCGATCAACACCGTCGCCGCGCGCCTGGCCAACGAGGTCGGCACCGGCAATGTCGCCTCCGCCGCCCGACGGCTGGGGATCAATTCGCACATCCAGCTAGATCCCTCGATGGCGCTCGGCGCGGTGGAGGTGAGCCCGATGGAGATGGCCCAGGCCTATGCGCCGTTCGCCAATGGCGGCTTCCTCGCCAAGGGCTACGGCATCTCGCGCATTCGCACCGCCAGCGGAAAGATCCTCTACGACCACAGCGTCGAGAAGGCTGCGCGCACCCAGGTGATCGGCACGCCCTCGCTGCAGTACATGAACCAGATGATGCGCCAGGTGGTGGCCGCCGGCACCGGAACGCGCGCGCGGGTTCCCGGCTACGACCTGGCCGGCAAGACCGGCACCACCAGCGATTATCGCGACGCCTGGTTCGTCGGCTACACCGGCGGCTTCGTGACCGCCGTCTGGGTCGGCAAGGACGACAACAAGCCGATGAAGCGCGTGACCGGCGGCGGCGCGCCGGCTGGCATGTGGCGCGACTTCATGAGCCAGGCGCTGCCGCGGCTGAAGGTCCAGGCCATTCCGGGGGGGACCTATACGCCCCCGCCCCAGGCCGATCCGATCGGCGACCTGGTCGACGGCATCGTCGATGCGATCGGCGGCGGGACGCCCGCCCCGCCCGCCCAGGCGCCGCCCCAGAAGGCGCCGGCGGACGACATTCCCTACTGAGGCCCTACTGAGGCCGTTCAGATCGGCGGCTCGTCCACGATCTCGGCGGGCGGCAGGTTTTCAGGCGCGGCTTCCAGCAAGGTGTCGATGGTCTCGGCCGGCTCCGGCGGCGGCAGGACCAGCGGCGGCGGACCGGCCGGGATCGGCTGGGCAGGCGCCCGCTTCAGGGCGCTGGCCATGAAACCGCGCCAGAGTTCGGCCGGGGCCGCGCCGCCGGTCACGCGCTTCATCGGCGCGCCATTGTCGTTGCCCATCCAGACGACGGCGGTGAAGCCGCCGGTGTAGCCCGCGAACCAAGCGTCCTTGTAGTCGCTGGTGGTGCCGGTCTTGCCGGCCAGGTCGTAGCCGGCGATCGCCGCCCGGGTTCCCGTGCCCGAGGCGACCACGCCGCGCAGCATCCGGTTGAGGTCGCTGAGGGCCGGATTGGCGATCACCGCCTGGGCGGGCGAAGCCTTGCGCTGATACAGCACCTGGCCGCCGACCGTGCGGATGCGCTCGATGCCGTAGGCCTGGGCGCGCTCCCCGCCATTGCCAAAGGCCGCGTAGGCCTGGGCCATCTCCAGCGGCGAGACCAGGCTGGTGCCCAGCGCCATGGCCGGATCGGTGTTGACCGGGGAGACGATCCCCAGCCGCCTGGCCGTGGCCGCGACATTGGCCCGGCCCACCTCGTCGGCCAGGCGAACGGCGACGGTGTTGGTCGACTGGGCGACCGCCTGTTCCAGGGTGAGGGTTCCGGCATAGCCGCCGTTGTAGTTCTGCGGCGACCAGGCGCCGATGACGACCGGCTCGTCCACCACCGTCATGTCGGGCGTGCGCCCGGCCTCCAGGGCGGCGAGGTAGACGAACGGCTTCCAGGCCGAGCCCGCCTGACGCCTGGCGGTGACCGCGCGATTGTAGGGCGCGCTGGCGTAGTCGACCCCGCCGACCATGGCGCGCACCCGGCCCTGGCCGTCCAGCGCGACGAGCGCGGCCTGGGTGACGTTCTGAGCCTGGTGACGCGCGACCACCGCCCTGGCGGTGCTGACGGCCGCCGATTCCATGGCCGAATCCAGGGTGGTCTCGACGATGACGTCCTGCTTGGGCGCGCCGACCAGGCTGCGGCGCTGGGCGTCGATCCAGTCGAGGAAGTAGCCGGCGGCCGAGCTGGAGGCGACGCCCGCGAGCTTCAGCGGCTGGGCCATGGCCTGCTTGCGCTGGGCCTGGGTGATGACGCCGGTCTCGACCATGGCGGCCAGCACCAGGTCGGCGCGTTTGGCGGCGTTCTGCGGCTGCTCGACGGGATTGTAGTTGGTCGGCGATTTCGGGACCCCGGCCAGGGTGGCGGCCTCGCGGAGCGTCAGCCTGGCCGCCGGCTTGCCGAAATAGCGGCGCGAGGCCTGCTCGATCCCATAGGCGCCGCCGCCGAAATAGACGCGGCTGAGATAGAGGCCGAGGATCTGCTTCTTGGAATAGGTGCGTTCGAGCTGGACGGCGTAGAGCACCTCCTTGGCCTTGCGCTCCATGGTCTGGTCAGCGCTGAGGAAGAGGTTGCGGGCGAGCTGCTGGGTTATGGTCGAAGCGCCCTGGGCCGCGCGGCCCTGCTCGGCGTTGACGACGATGGCGCGAGCGATGCCGATGGGATCGAAGCCGGTGTGGTCGTAGAAGCGGCGATCCTCGATGGCCACGAAAGCGCCCGGCACGTAGGCGGGCAGCTTGGCGATATCGACCGGCGGGCCGTAGCGCCCGCCACGCACACCCAGGAGGGCGCCGCTGCGATCGACATAGACCACCTGGGCTTCGCGCTTGATCGGCGGCAGAGGCGGCAGTTCGGGCGCGGTCAGCGAGAGCGAGGCGGCGACGGCGAGGGAGATCAAGGCTCAAGGCTCCGGGACCGGCCGCGAGCGCGACCGCTTGCGCCTAATGTCCTCGCTTTGCGGCGGAACCAAGATAATTCGCGGTAATGGTCGGCGCGGCCCTATCGCCCGAAGGCGTGGAGGCGGGCGCCTTCGGCGCGGAGCCAGGCGCGGTGGGGGCGTTCGTCGCCGACAAGGGCCTTCACGTGGGCCCAGAAGCGCGGGCCATGGTTCAGCTCCAGCAGGTGGGCGCATTCGTGGGCGGCGACATAGTCGGCCACCTCGAACGGGGCGAGCGCCAGGCGCCAGGAATAGCGGATCGCCGCCGGCTTGCCCGGCAGGCCCGGACGGCACGAACCCCAGCGAGCGCGGGCGTCCATGATGGTGACGCTGGGCAGCCTCGCCCCCAGGCGGTCGCAATGGAAAGCGGTCCGCTCGGTGAAGACGCGCAGGGCTTCGCGGCGGAGGACGCGGATCACCGCGCTCGCAAAAACCGCCCCCTCGCCGCGGGCGGTGATGCGGGCCGGCTGGTCCCCCGTCGCCGGATGCAGGCGGGCCGGCTTGTCGCTGGCCTCGAGGCGGCAAGGCTGGCCGAAGAGAGTGATGACCATGCCCGGCGCGACGGCTTCGGCGTCCGGCAGTTCGGCCAGGCGCTCGGTGATCCAGGCGGCGCGGTCGCGGGCGAAGGCGGCCGCCTCGGGCAGGCGGCGCAGGGACGGCGCGGTGGCGATGATCTCGCGCCGGGTGCGGTCGAGCCGCAAGGACACGCGCCGCGCACGGCTATGGACCTTCAGGCGGACGACGGCGCCGGCGACCTCAAGCCGGTCGCCGTCCGCAAGCGAACGGCCGAAGATGCTCATGACGCAAATCTAGGCTGCGTCGCGGGCCTTTTCGAGAGCGCCTTCCATGCGGCGAATGAACGCCCGCACCCGCGGATAGATCTCCTCGCGGAAGCGGCGGCCGTTGAACACGCCGTAGTGGCCGACATGCGGCTGGACGTAGTCTTCCTTGAAGTCGTCCGACAGGCCGGTGCAGAGGGTGTGCGCCGCCTGGGTCTGGCCGATGCCGGAGATGTCGTCGTTCTCGCCCTCGACGGTCAGCAGACCGATGTCGCGGATCGAGCCCGGCTGCACCGGGCGGCCGCGATGGTTCAGCTCGCCCTTGGGCAACAGGTATTGCTGGAACACGTAGTCGACCGTCTGGAGATAGAACTCCTCGGTCAGATCGAGGACCGACAGGTACTCGTCATAGAATTCCAGGTGTTTTTCGGCGGCGTCGCCGTCGCCCTTCATCAGGTCTTCGAGATAGCGCAGGTGGGCGTCCTGGTGCTTCTCGATGTTCATCGACATGAAGGAATAGAGCTGGACGAAGCCCGGATAGACGCGCCGCCCCATGCCCGGATAGGGCGCAGGCACGGTGTCGATCATGTTCGACTTGAACCAGGCGAAGGGCTTTTCCTCGGCCAGCTTGTTGGTGACGGTCGGCGACATCCGCGCGTCGATAGGCGAGCCCATGATCGTCATGGTGCCGGGGCGGCACTCCTCGTCGTCCTCGGCCATCAGCGAAGCGGCGGCGAGCACGGCGGGCCCCGGCTGGCAGACGGCGACCACGTGCGGGCGCGGGCCAAGCTGGCGCAGCATGTCGCGGATGTGGTCGACATAGTCGTGGAAGTCGAAGCGGCCTTCCATCACCGGCACGTCGCGAGCGTTCGACCAGTCGGTGATGAACACCTCATGGTCCTGCAGGAAGGCCTCGACCGTGCCGCGCAACAGGGTGGCGTAGTGACCCGACAGCGGCGCGACGATCAGCACCGCCGGCTCCAGCTCGCGCCGGCCGGCGCGGCGCAGGTCGGCCATGTCGCGGTTGAAATGGACCAGCTTCACCCAGGGCGTCGACCAGACCTCGGTCGGGCGCACGCGCACCGCATGTCCGTCGATCTCGACGGACTCGATGTTCCAGGCCGGCCGGCCGTAGCGACGGGTGAGGTTGGCGAACAGGTCCGAGCTGGCGAACAGCCGCCGCCCGACCTCGGTGTCCTTCGCCGGATTGAGGGACGAGGACCAGAAATCCCGCGTCAGCCGCGCGGTCCAGCGCAGCGGGGTGGAGGCATAGTATCCAGCCTCGTAGAGCGTGTAGAGCATGGCCACGTCCTCTTGCTGCGACGCAGCATAGCACGCGGTATGTTAAGAGAGTCCAGAGAGAACCTTCACCGCCCTGCGGCAAGGTGAAGCTGGCCCAGGATTCTCCGAATCCGGAGCATGTTCTTCGCCGAACCGGGATCGACCCTGGTTGAAAATACTTAGCGCATGGCCTCCGAAATCTGGTGCGCGATCTCTTCGGGACTGATGCCGAACGGAAGAACGCGATCGTACCGGCCCTTCGGGTTCATCAGATAGGCGGCGGTGGAATGGTCCACCAGATAGCCGTCGCCCTCGCCGTTCTTCTTGTAATAGACGCGATAGGCCTTGGCGGCGGCGGCGACCTGTTCGGGCGAGCCGGTCAGGCCGATGGTCCCCTTCGGGAACACGTCATTGGAAAGATAGGTCTTGAGCTGGGCGGGCGTGTCGCGCTCGGGATCGACAGTGATGAACACGACCTGCAGCTTGTCGCCCTTGGGCCCGAGCCGGCGCTTGGCCTCGCCCAGCGCCTGCATGGTGGTGGGGCAGACGTCGGGGCAGTAGGTGAAGCCGAAGAAGACCGCGCTCCACTTGCCGTTCAGGATCTTCTCGTCGACGGGCCGGCCGTCCTGGTCGACCAGTTGGAACGGGCCGCCGACCATGGCTACGCCACGCCCCTTGTCCGCAGGCGCGAAGACGCCCGCCTTCCAGGCCACGGCGCCCATGAAGACCAGGCCGATGACGCAGGCGGCGATGAGGATCAGGTTTCGGCGGGACATGGCGTCGTCCTTTTGGGGCTCGTCAGGCGCGGCTTTCGGCGCAATGCTCGCGGCATGAAGGCGTCCGTCCGGAACCCTCCGCCGCCGCAGCCGGCGCGAGGCTTCGATAGGCAAACCCCCGACCTAGCGCAAGGCGTCGGCGCGCTCAGCGCCGGCTGGGGGGTGGAGGATTCCAAACTCGCCGACGCGCGGGGCGACCGGCTGCGTCAGCGCACCCTGGTCAATCTCCGCTGGATGCTGCTCACCGGCGAGGTGCTGGTGTTCCTGACCGCCCTGGTCGCGGGATTGCGGGCGCCCTACCTCCTCTGCTTCGCGGTGATCGCGATCGGGGCGGGGGCCAACCTGTTCACGGGCTTCGCCTCGCTCGGCCAGCGGCTGATCGGCGGCCGGGAGGCGACCGCCCAGCTTTCCTTCGACCTTTGCCGGATGGCGGCCCTGCTGTTCCTGACCGGCGGCGTCATCAATCCGTTCGTCCTGATGCTCCTGGCGCCGGTGACGCTGGGCGCGGCCACGCTCGCCTCGCGCTGGGTGGCGATCCTGTCGATACTGGCGGCGGTTCTGACGGGCCTGCTGGTCTTCTTCCACATGCCCCTGCCCGCCTGGCCCGGTCAGGTGATCGAGCCGCCGCTGGCGCTGCACCTGGCCTATGCGGGGGCCATCGTGACCGGCGTGGTCATCATCGCCGGGGCGGTGCGCCAGGCGGCCGAGGAATCGGCGCGGATGGCGCTGGCGCTGGACCTGACCCAGGCGGTGCTGGCGCGCGAGCAGCGCCTGTCGGCCCTGGGCGCCCTGGCCGCGGCGGCCGCGCACGAGCTGGGCACGCCGCTGGCGACGATCTCCATCGTCTCGAAGGAACTGGCGCGCGAGGCGCCGACGCCGAGCGTGAAGGACGACGCCGACCTGCTGATCGCCCAGGCCGAGCGCTGCCGCGAAATCCTGCGGCGGCTGACCGACGCCCCGGCCGCGGCCTCCGACGAGGTGCACGAACGGATGAGCCTGCTGCAGTTCGTCAACGAGGTGATCGAGCCGCATACCGAGGTGAAGGGCGTGCGGGTCGAGGCCATCGTCTCCGGCGCGCCGGGCGCAAGCGCGCCCGATATCTGGCGGATGCCCGAGGTGCTGCACGCCATGACCTCTCTGGTGGAGAACGCCGTCGACTTCGCCGGGTCCGAGGTGCTGGTCACCGTCCGCTTCGACGCCGAGCAGGTGTCGGTGGAGGTGCGCGACGACGGGCCGGGCTTCGCCCCTGAGGTCCTGGGCAAGCTGGGCGAGCCCTATGTGACCAGCCGGCCGGGCGTGGCCGGCGGCCGCACCGGCCATGTCGGCATGGGCCTGGGCTTCTTCATCGCCAAGACCCTGCTGGAACGGACCGGGGCGATCGTGACTTTTCAGAATGGCAAGCCCCGCGGCGCCGTGGTCGGCGCGCGCTGGCCGCGGGCCCGTATCGAGGTCAGGGGCTCGACGCCAAATGCCTGAAGTCCCTTGCGGATCGTGGACAAGCAGCGACATGATGCCGCGGGGCGCGTACGACCAGAACGCCCCTATCGGAGGTTGCGCATGACCGATCTCTCCGCCGATATCGCCGCCTTGCCGGACAGGACCCTGCTGGTTCTCGACGACGACGCGCCCCTGCGCACCCGCCTGGGCCGAGCCCTGGAGCAGCGCGGCTTCGAAACGACGCTGGTCGGCAGCGTCGCCGAAGCGCTGGCCTCTGTGAAGACCCACCCGCCCGCCTATGCGGTGCTCGACATGCGGCTGGAGGACGGCAGCGGCCTGAAGGTGGTGGAGGCGGTGCGCGAGGCCAGGCCCGACGCCAAGGTCGTCATGCTGACCGGCTACGGCAACATCGCCACCGCGGTGGCGGCGGTGAAGTCGGGCGCCATCGACTATCTCTCCAAGCCGGCCGACGCCGACGACGTAGCCCGCGCCCTGCTGGCCCGCAAGGACGAAACGCCCGCCCCGCCGGAAAACCCGATGAGCGCCGACCGCGTGCGCTGGGAACATATCCAGCGGGTCTACGAACTCTGCGGCCACAATGTCTCCGAGACGGCCCGGCGGCTGAACATGCACCGCCGCACCCTGCAACGCATCCTGGCCAAGCGCGCGCCGCGATAGGACTCGTTCGGCGGCGTCATCAAGTCAGTTTGGCTGGATGACGCCTTGGATCAGATGGTGAGTTCGCTCGCCGCGACCCCGGCCGCCCGCATCGCCGCCAGACGGGCGAAGGCGATGGTCAGGGCTTTTCGCCGGGCGGGCGCCAGGGCGGTGGACGGGGCTTCGCGCAGCACCGCGCCGCCGAAACCGTCGCAGACGATCAGGCCGGGCTCCAGGGGCAGGATATCCTGGGGGAATTCCGGCGCCACGGCGAAGGCGAAGCGGTCGCAATAGGGCAGGTACTCGTGCCATTTGCGGTCGACGCGATAGTCCTCCAGCCCCGACTTCACCTCGACGATGGCGATTTCGCCGCGCGGCGACAGCGCCATCAGGTCGGCGCGGCGGCCGTTGGGCAGGGTCACCTCCGCCAGCGGCGCATAACCCAGGTCGACCAGCAGGCGCGCGGCCCCGCGGGTGACGCTGGCGGTGATCTCCGGCCGGGTGATGGTGACGACGGTGACGTCCATGCCGCCACCATGTTCCGCTTTCGTTCGAGGCGCAAGCGCCGGGCCGGCGGTCAGTTCTTGGCCGGCAGCGGGAATTCGAGACGGCCGACATCGTAGCCGAGTTGCCGGAGCCGCGCGAGCGCCTGGGTCTTGACCCCGGCCGGCAGGGTCGGCCGCTGGGACATCAGCCAGACAGCGCGGCCGCCAGGCGTGCCCAGGATCAGCCAGCCCTGGTCGGGCCGGTGTTCCAGCACCCAGTATTCCTGCTTCACCAGGCCGTTGAAGAAGGTCATCTGCAGCTTGGCGTTGGTCGAGGGGTCGAGGACCTTGGCCTTGGCCTTCCATTCGGTCACCGGCGCGGTCAGCGAGCCCTTGTGACAGGCCTGGACCACCGAAAAGCCGTCGGAAACCCGTTGCCAGGTGGAGGTGCCGCCCTGGCAGCCGTTCTGGACCTTGTTGGGCAGGCGGGCCACCTCGTACCAGCGGCCCATCATCTTGGTCAGCTCGATCTTCTCGGTCGGGGCCGGCGGCGCGGCGAATGCGGGCCCGGCCAACAGGACGGCGGCGGCGAGGATCGTGGAGGCGAGTGCGCGCATGGGTGACGGACTATGGAAGTTCGATGGAATTGAAAACGCCCACAGAGTCTCTCTGCGGGCGCTCCCGTAATTTCAATGCAAATTTTGTCCGTTCGGCGGCAGCTTGGCCTTACGGGACCCGGCTATTCGGCCGCCAGGGTCACATTGGCGGCGACACGGTCCTTGAAGTTGATCTTCTGGAGGTACTTGATCCCCTCCTCGGCGATGTCGTCGCCGACCATGCGGTCGCCCTCGCTTTTCAGCTCCTCCATGTCGACATACATGCCGTAGAAGGCCCGCGTGCGGTCGGTGATGATGCCGGCGTTCAGCAGGGTCTTGATGAGCACGCGGAAGATGTTGGTGCTCTCCTTCATGTCCTCGCGGCGCACCTCGTCGGTGGCGATAACCTGGATTTCCTCCAGCACCTTGGCGGGGTCGAGGCCGAACTCCTCGTAGAGCGCGGTCTGTTCGCTGGGCGAGACCAGGTTGAACAGCAGGATCTGGAAGCAGTGGGCCGCCCAGTCCTCGACGATGTTGTGCTCGGCCTCGGTGAGCTTGGGAATGGTGCGGTCGGCCCAGATCTTCCCGAACTTGTGGTGGAAGGCCTCGTCGGTCATCACGAGCTGCATGAGCTGGCGGCCGAGCGGGTCGTTGAGCTTCTGGTAGAAGGTCGCGAAGGCGCCCATGGCCAGGCCTTCGACCAACATCTGCATGCCGATGATCTTCTTGTAGACCTCGGGCGAGCCGATGATGTCGACCAGCAGGTCCTGCAGCACCTTGCTGCACTCGATGGGGCGGCCCCAGCGCGCCTTGATGTACTTGGCGAAGGCGGTGACGTGGCGGGCTTCCTCGCGCGTCTGGTTGGCGGCGTATTCCTGGGCGCCCTGGTCGAGCAGCACGTGGCAGAGGCTGGCCGACAGGTTCAGCGCGCCCTGCTCGCCGTGCAGGATCGAGGAGAACGAATAGAGCAGCGACTTGTTGGCGAACTGCGCGCGCAGTTCGGGCGTGTTCAGCTTCTCCTTCACATAGTCGGTGTGCAGGGCGACCACGAGGTCCTCGCTGATCAGCGGCTGCCTCTGCATGTCCCAGGGTGCGGAGAAGTCGATGTACTTGGGATCGAGCGGGTCCCAGAAGTGGTCGTGGGTGGCCGAGATGATCTTGTCGAAGGCGCTGGAGCGGTTGTTGTAGCGGTCGAGGTCCAGCATGGCCTCGAAATCGTCCGGCGCGACGGCGTCGTAGATCAGGTCCTTGGTGATGTTGCCGTCGGCGCCCATGGCTCTGCTCCCTTATGTCGTTGGAGCGGACTGCACACCCTCCGTTCCCCAGCGTCAAAGGAAAATGACGCAGCCGTCAAATTTGTAATGATCAGCGTTAACCTAAGCGGCGCGCGGCCCCAGCAGGACGATCGCGGCCCCGGCAAGGCAGACCGCCGCGCCGATCAGGTCCCAGCGGTCGGGCCGCGCGCCCTCCACCACCCACAGCCAGGCGAGGGACGCGGCGACATAGACACCGCCATAGGCCGCATAGGCGCGCCCGGCCGCGTCGCTGTCCACCAGGGTCAGCAGCCAGGCGAACAGACAGAGGCTGGCGATCCCCGGCGCGATCCACCAGACCGGCTTGTCCTGGCGCAGCCACATCCAGAACGAAAAACACCCGGCGATCTCGGCCAGAGCGGCGGCGACATAGACGATGGCGGTCATGGGGGCACCAAGCCGCAGCAATGCGTCAGAGGCAAGAGTTGCTCCCCTTCTGTGGGAGCCGTCAGCCGAATGGCTGACCGAGGGGACCACCGGCCCGGCAGGCCCCCTCCGTCTCGACGCTTTGCGCCGATCCACCTCCCCAGCGGGGGAGGGATTAGAGGTTCTATTCCGCGGCGATCGAGATGGTCGTCGCCAGGCGGTCCTTGAAGTTGATCTCCTGGAGGTACTTGATCCCCTCCTCGGCAATGTCGTCACCGACCATGCGGTCGCCCTCGCCCTTCAGTTCGTCGAGATCGACGTACATGGCGTAGAAGGCCTTGGTGCGGTCGGTGATGATGCCGGCGTTGAGCAGGGTCTTCACCAGCACCCGGAAGATGTTGGTCTGCTCCTTCATGTTCTCGCGGCGGGTCTCGTCGGTGACCATTTCGGCCATTTCGGCGATCACGCGGTCGGGATCGAGGCCGAATTCCTCATAGAGGTCGCGCTGCTGGCTGGGCGAGACCAGGTTGAACAGCAGGGTCTGGAAGCAGTGCGCGGCCCAGGTCTCGATGATCTCGTGCTCGGCTTCGGTCAGGTGCGGGATGGTGCGGTCGGCCCAGATCTTCCCGAACTTGTGGTGGAAGGCCTCGTCGGTCATCACGAGCTGGAGAAGCTTCTTCCCCATCGGGTCGTTGATGTTGTTGAAGAAGGTGGCGAAGGCGCCCATGGCCAGGCCCTCGACCAGCATCTGCATGCCGATGATCTTCTTGTAGACCTCCGGGCTGCCGATGATCTCGACCAGCAGGGTCTTCAGGGTCGGGCCGCACTCGACCGGACGGCCCCAGCGGGCCTTGATGTACTTGGCGAAGGCGGTGACGTGGCGCGCCTCTTCGCGGGTCTGGTTGGCGGCGTATTCCTGCGCGCCCTGGTCCTTCAGCACGTGGCAGAGGCTGGCCGACAGGTTCAGCGCGCCCTGCTCGCCGTGAAGGATCGAGGAGAACGAGCGCAGCGCCGACTGGTTGGCGAACCGCACGCGGGTCTTCCAGTCCGACAGGTGGTTCGAGACATAGTCGGTCGACAGCGAGATGATCATGTCCTCGGGGAGGAGCATCTCGTTTTCCATGTCGAAGGGCTCGTCGAAGTCGATGTACTTCTTGTCGAGCGGATCCCAGAAGTGGTCGTGGGTGGCCGAGATGATCTTGTCGAAGGCGGTGGAGCGGGCGTTGTAGCGGTCCAGCTCCAGCATGGACTCGAAGTCGTCCGGCGCGACGGCGTCGTAGATGATGTCCTTGGTGATGTTGCCGTCGGCGGCCATGGGCTCTTCCTCCTGCCATGCAGGCGCGCGAAGGCGCCCGCAGTTTCCTCGTTGGGGGAAAGCCTCTCAAGAGAACAGCGGTCCGTCAAGGAAAATGACGCCAGCGTCACTTTCGTGAACGCGCGCTAACTACTCCGCCGCGTCCTCGATGGCGTGGATGTCGTCGTCGGAGAGGCCGAAGTGATGGCCGATCTCGTGCACGAGTACGTGGCCGACCAGGTCGGCCAGGCTGACGTCGCCGCGGGCGGCCCATTCATCGAGGATGGCGCGGCGATAGAGGAAGATGCGGCTAGGCCCCGGCGACGGGTCCAGCACCGAGCGATGGCCGATGTGCACGCCGCTGTAGAGGCCGGTCAGTTCGAACGGGTCCTCGATGCCCAGTTCGTCCAGCACCTCGTCGCTGGCGAAATCGTCGACGCGGAAGACCACGTCGCCGGTCAGGCGGCGAAAATCCTCGGGCAGGGCGGCGAACGCGGCCTCGGCGAGGATGGCGAGATCGTCGAGGGACGGGGCGGTCCCGGCGTAGGGCTTACTCATCAGGCACGATTATATGGGGAGCTTCCGGCAGCCTCGCCTCGAAAAGCCCGATGTCCAGCGGCTGCTGCGGCTTGACCGGCCGCAGCGGCTGGCGCGTTAGGGCGCGCACCGACTCCGCGTCCATCCCCTCCCCGCCCTTGCGCCGGGTCTGGCGCGCCTGGCTGTCGCCGGCATGGGCCAGAGGCGCGCCGCCGATCCGCCAATAGGAGATCATCGCCCGCCAGACCGTAGCCGGCGGATGGGCCGGCGGCGCGGGCCAGCGACGGCCGTCCTCGAAACTCGGCGCGACGGGGGTGGGCGCGCGCCGGCGGCCGCCGCGCGGCGCGACCTGCTCCACCAGGGTGATGAAGCGATCCTCGGCCGGCACGGCGAAGGATCGTCCAGGCCGGTCGTCCTCGACGCGGCCGGCCAGGGCGTCCAGCGCCGCCTCGCGGCTGGCGTAGGACGGGCCGACCGGTTCGGTCACGAAGCCGACCGCCTCCCCGGCGGTCCGTTCGGCCTCGCGTTCGCGCGCCGCGCGGCCCATGGGCGCGCCGAGCGCCTGGCCCGCATCGGCGGCCACCGGATAAAGGATGGCGGTCATAGCCTTCCGATCATCGCCCAATTGCACGGACCAAACTATGGTCCCATGAGATGATTCGCCGTCTCGGGGGCGACGGAGCGCCGATGAGCGAGCAAGACCTGATCCTCGGAGCCGCCGCCGGCGCGGTGCTGCTGGCGCTGTGCGCGATGTTCTGGCTGGTCGACCAGCGGCGGCGCAACGAGGCCCAGGCCGAAGCCCTGCGCCGGCGCATTTCCGAACTGGAGGCCGGGGCCGAAGCCGCCCAGGCCTCGGTCGAGGCCTTCGATTCCGTCCTGCTGGCCGTCGAGGACGGTCATGCCAGCCTGACTTCCGGCCAGGAGAGCCTGACGGCCTGCGCCGCGGCCCTCGGCCTGGCGCCCACGGCCGATCCGCAGGCGGTGGTCTCGGCCCTGATGCGGGCCGACCCGGACCATGCGCGGCGGCTGCGCGCCCTTTTCGAACGCGGCGAGGCCTGC
>NZ_JAYRST010000064.1:0-17265 GCF_041920015.1 Phenylobacterium sp. | reverse complement strand
GAACCTCCACGACCTTTCGGCCACTGGCACCTGAAGCCAGCGCGTCTACCAATTCCGCCACCTGGGCCCGTTCCCTTCGGATCGGGAGGGCGCTCTTTAGGGCGCCGGCCTGCGTCGGTCAACGGCCTGTGTGACAGATATTCGAGTCACGTTGCGGCGCGGGGCGGCTTCGTCTATCCGGGCGGCTGCAAACCCTTTGTTTTTCTTCGCGGGCGGACGGCATGCAGGATCTGGTCACGGTCTTCGGCGGATCGGGATTCATCGGAACCCAGGTTGTGCGGGCGCTGGCCCGGCAGGGTCTGCGCATCCGCGTGGCGGTGCGCCAGCCGCATCTGGCCCACACCATGCGGCTGATGGGCGATGTCGGCCAGGTCGAGGTGGTTCAGGCCAATATCCGCGACGAGGCTTCGGTTCGCCGCGCGCTGGCCGGCGCCCAGGCCTGCGTCAACGCTGTCGGCATCCATCACGAGACCGGCCGCCAGAAGTTCGCCGGCGTGCATGTCGAGGGCGCGGCCAATGTGGCTCGCATAGCGCGCGAGCTGGGCGTGGGCCGGCTGGTGCTGATCTCGGGCATCGGGGCCGATGCGGCCGCCGAAGGCTATGTCGGCTCCAAGGGCCAGGGCGAGCAGGTCACGCGCGAGGCGTTCCCCACGGCGACCATCCTGCGGCCGTCGGCGGTGTTCGGCCAGGGCGACAAGCTGCTGAACAGCTTCGCGGAGATGGCGGTGTTCAGCCCCGTCCTGCCGCTGATCGGCGCGGAGACCAGGCTGCAGCCGGTGTTCGTCGGCGACCTGGGCCGCGCCGCGGCCAACGCCGTGCTCGATCCGGAAGCGGCGGGCCGCACCTACGAGCTGGGCGGGCCGGGCGTCTACACCATGCGCGAGCTGCTGGAATACGTGATCGCCCAGACCGGCCGTCGCCGCTCGCTGGTCGCCCTGCCGTTCCCGGCGGCCGGGCTGATCGCCAAGCTCTGCAAGCCGATCGGCCTGCTGACGCCCGTCGCCCCGCCGATCACGCCTGGCCAGGTCGATCTCCTGAAGCGCGACAACCTGGCCGATCCCGAGCTTCCGGGTCTGGCCGAGCTGGGCGTCGCGACGCCGACGACGCTGGAGGCGATCGCGCCGACCTATCTCTACCGCTTCCGCAAGGGCGGCCAGTTCGCCGACCAGGCGCTGACCGCGGCCTGAGCTGAATTCATTGGATGGGGCAGGGCGCGGCTCGGCTGCGCCCGTTCTTCAGATGCGAATGGATCCCGGTCTTCGGCTATGCCGAAACCGGGACGACACTTGAAGTAGGGGCCGTACGAGCAAGGCGTAGGCCGGTTCGCGGGGTCCTAGTGGCCCAGGTACAGCACGCCTAGCCCGATGAGGCCCGCCGCGATGCGCCACCAGCCGTAGGGGGCCAGGCCGAAGCGGTTGATGAAGTCGAGCATGGTCTTCACCACGACCAGGCCCGAGACGAAGCTGACCACGAAGCCGATGGCGATGATCCCGAGGTTGTCGGAGGTCAGGACGTCCTTGTTCTCCCAGAAGTCGAGGACGAAGGCGCCGAGCATGGTCGGGATGGCCATGAAGAACGAGAACTCGGCCGCCGCTCGGCGGTCGACGCCGATCAGCACGCCGCCGACGATGGTCGCGCCCGAGCGCGAGACGCCGGGCACCATGGCCAGGCACTGGAAGAGGCCCATGCCCAGGGCGCGCTTCCACGTCATCTGCATGGCGTCGTGCTCTTTCGGCGCCGGTGCCCAGCGGTCGATCACCAGCAGGACGATCCCGCCGAGGATCAGCATGACGCAGATCAGGCCGATGCTTTCGAACAGCACGGTCTTGATGAAGTCGTGGGCCAGGAAGGCGACGCCCATGGAGGGGATGATCGACAGGATCACGCTGGCGGCGAACCAGCGCGCGGCCGGGTCGCTAGGCAGGCGGATGAACACGCCCCACAGCCGTTGGAAATAAAGCACCACCACCGCCAGGATCGCGCCGAGCTGGATCATGACGCTGAAGGTGTCCCAGAAGCCGCTGGGCAGGCCGAGCAGCTTCTTGGCCAGCAGCAGGTGCCCCGTCGAGGAGACCGGAATGAACTCCGTCAAGCCTTCGATCAGGCCGAGGATGACGGCTGCGATCCAGTCCGACACGGGCGACTCCTGGGATGAGATTGGAGGATCAAGGGCGATGAACAGGGTAAATTTCCAGTTCATCCATTTTTAGGACTAAATGGCGCTGACATATCGCGAACCCATTGCCGATGAAGGTGATGTGAGACGAAATTGGTCCTATAATTAGACTGTAAGCTTTCGGGACCGATATTTCGCCGCTAAAGGGGTCGCCGCCTGACGCGCAGGCGGAGGATTGCGGCCATGGCCGAGCGGATGCTGAAGTTCATCACGGTCGAGCGGACCACGCCCCCCAAGCGGGCGGCCGAGACGCGTTCCAGCGATTTTCACGAAATCTACGCCGACTTCATCGACGCCAAGGCCGCCGAGCAGGCCTCGCGCTGCTCGCAATGCGGCGTTCCGTTCTGTCAGACGCATTGTCCGCTGCACAACAACATCCCCGACTGGCTGCGGATGACGGCGGAGGGCCGGCTGCAGGAAGCCTACGCCCTGTCGCAGGCGACCAACTCCATGCCAGAGATCTGCGGCCGCATCTGCCCGCAGGACCGCCTGTGCGAGGGTTCGTGCACCATCGAACAGTCGGGCCACGGCACCGTCACCATCGGCGCGGTCGAGCGCTATCTGACCGACAAGGCCTGGGAGGAGGGCTGGGTCGAGCCTCTGCGCCCAGGGCCCGACCGCGGCGCCTCGGTCGGTATCGTCGGCGCAGGGCCGGCGGGGTTGGCGGCGGCCGAGCGGCTGCGCGAGGCCGGCTACGCCGTCACCGTCTACGACCGCCACGACCGGGCCGGTGGCCTGCTGATCTACGGCATCCCCGGCTTCAAGCTGGAGAAGGAAGTGGTCGAGCGTCGCACTCGCCGCCTGGCCGAAGGCGGCGTGGTCTTCGAGCTCGGCTTCGAGGTCGGGCGCGACGCCAGCCTCGTCGACCTGCGCGCGCGTCACGACAGCGTCCTGATCGCCGCCGGCGTCTATGCGGCGCGCGAACTGACCGCTCCCGGCTCGGGATCGGCGGGGGTGACGGCGGCGCTGGACTACCTGATCGCCTCCAACCGGGTCGGTCTGGGCGATGCGGTTCCGGCCTATGACAGCGGCGAGCTGAATGCGGCCGGGCGCGACGTGGTGGTGGTCGGCGGCGGCGACACGGCCATGGACTGCGTGCGGACCGCCGTGCGCCAGGGCGCGAAGTCCGTCACCTGCCTCTATCGCCGCGACCGAGCCAACATGCCTGGCTCGGTGCGCGAGGTCGCCCACGCCGAGGAAGAGGGCGTGGTGTTCGAATGGCTGGCCGCCCCGCGCGCGGTGCTGGGCGAGGCGGGCGCGGCCGATGGGCTGCGCGCCGCGCGCATGCGCCTTGGCCCGCCCGACGTCTCGGGCCGCCAGGCGCCCGAGGAGGTCGAGGGCGGCGATTTCGACCTGCCGGCCGACCTGATCATCAAGGCGCTGGGCTTCGATCCTGAGGACTTGCCGACCCTGTTCGGCGCTCCCGACCTCGCCGTCTCGCGCTGGGGCACGCTGAAGGCCGACTTCCGCACCCAGATGACCAGCCTGCCCGGCGTCTTCGCCGCTGGCGACATCGTGCGCGGCGCCTCGCTGGTGGTCTGGGCCATCCGCGACGGCCGCGACGCCGCCGACGCCATCCACCAATACCTCTCGCAGCGCGCGCTGCTGGCCGCGGAGTGACCGCCATGTCTCAACACCCCGCCCATCCCCGCGAAGGCCGGGATGATTGGTTCGAGGGCGACACCGCACGCTACCTCGCCAACCGCGCCGCCCTGACCGCCGCCCACGCCTATTCCCCAGCCGACGAGCGTGACGCCTGCGGCGTGGGCCTGGTCTGCGCGGTGGACGGCAAGCCGCGGCGCGAGGTGGTGGAACTGGCGATCACCGCCTTGAAGAGCGTTTGGCACCGCGGCGCGGTCGATGCGGACGGCAAGACCGGCGACGGCGCCGGCGTGCTGCTGTCGGTCCCGCAGGACTTCTTCGCCGACCAGGTGACGCGGATCGGCCACACCCTGCGCCCCGGCCCGATCGCGGTCGGCCAGGTGTTCCTGCCGCGCAACGACTTGGGCGGCCAGGAAGCGGCGCGGACCATCGTGGAGGCTGAAGCCCTGCGCTTCGGCTTCTATATCTACGGTTGGCGCCAGGTGCCGGTGGACACCTCGGTGATCGGCGAGAAGGCCAACGCCACTCGGCCCGAGATCGAGCAGATCATGCTCTCGCCGCCCGCCGGCCTGACCGGCGAGGCGCTGGAGCGAGCGCTGTTCCTCTGCCGCAAGCGGATCGAAAAGCGCGTGGCCGCCGCAGGCATCTCGCACTTCTACCTGTGCTCGTTCTCGGCCCGGCAACTGATCTACAAGGGCATGTTCCTGGCCCAGCACATCGACGAGTTCTATCCCGACCTGCGGGACGAGCGCTTCGCCGCGGCGGTGGCGATCTTCCACCAGCGCTACTCGACCAACACCTTCCCCGAATGGCGCCTGGCCCAGCCCTTCCGGATGCTTGCCCACAACGGCGAGATCAACACCAAGAAGGGCAACGTCAACTGGATGAAGTCGCACGAGATCCGAATGGCGGCCGACGCCTTCGGAGAGATGGGCGACGACGTCAAGCCGGTCATCCAGGACCCGCACGGCTCGGACTCCATGGCGCTGGACAACACCTTCGAGGTGCTGGTCCGGGCCGGGCGAGACGCGCCGATGGCCAAGGCGCTGCTGATCCCCGAGGCGTGGAACGCCCGCTCGGACGAGCAGATCAGACCGGCGCACAAGGCGCTCTACGCCTATTGCAACGCGGTGATGGAACCGTGGGACGGCCCGGCCGCCATCTGCGCCAGCGACGGCCGCTGGGTGGTGGCGGGCAAGGACCGCAACGGCCTGCGCCCGCTGCGCGTGGCCTATACCGACGACGGCCTGCTGATCATGGGTTCGGAGGCCGGCATGTGCCGCGTCGACGAGGCGCGCATCGTGCGCAAGTCCCACATCTCGCCCGGCCGCATGCTGGCGGTCGACCTGGCCGAGGGCCGGCTCTACGGCGAGGACGAGATCATCGACCACCTGGCCCAGCGCCACCCCTACGACCAGTGGCTGGGCAACATGGTCAATCTGGAGGGCGTGATCGGGGAAGGACCCGAGCCGCGCGCCTATGGCCGCGAGGAGCTTACGCGCCGCCAGGTCGCCGCGGGCCTCAGCCTCGAGGACCTGGAGTTGATCCTCGCCCCCATGGTCGAGGACGCCAAGGAAGCGGTCGGTTCGATGGGCGACGACACGCCGCTGGCGGTGCTGTCGGAGACCTATCGGCCGTTGTCGCACTTCTTCCGGCAGAACTTCAGCCAGGTGACCAATCCGCCGATCGACTCGCTGCGCGAGACCTCGGTGATGAGCCTGAAGACCCGGTTCAAGAACCTCGGCAACATCCTGGCCCAGGACGAGGCGCAGACCGACGTCTTCGTGATGGAAAGCCCGGTGCTGACCACCGGCATGTACCAGCGGGTGATCGGGGTGATCGGCGAGAAGAACGTCGCGATCATCGACTGCACCATGCCGCCGCCGGCGCCGGAGGGGCGGCCAGGCGATGCGCTACGGGCCAATCTCGACCGCATCCGCGCCGAGGCGGAGGACGCGGCCTTGCGCGGCTGCGCCACCATCGTCCTGACCGACGAGGGCGCGGGTCCGGATCGCGTCGCCCTGCCGATGATCCTGGCCACCGGCGGGGTGCATTCCTCGCTGGTCGCCAAGGGGCTGCGTTCGTACGTCTCGATCGTCGTCCGTTCGGCCGAGTGCCTGGATACGCACTATTTCGCGGTGCTGGTCGGGGTGGGGGCGACGGCGGTCAACGCCTATCTGGCCCAGGAAAGCTTCATGGACCGCATGGAGCGGGGCCTGACCGGCGAGCTGTCGCTGCGCCAGGTGTGCCTGAACTTCAAGCACGCCATCGAGGGCGGCCTCTTGAAGATCATCGCCAAGATGGGGATCGCGGTGATCTCGTCCTATCGCGGCGGCTACAACTTCGAGGCGCTGGGCCTGTCGCGGGCGCTGGTGGCCGAGTTCTTCCCCGGCATGCCTTCGCGCATCTCCGGCATCGGCCTGGCGGGCCTGGAGGCCAAGGCCGTCGAGCTGCACCGCAAGGCCTGGGACGGCGGGGCGATCTCTCTGCCGGTCGGCGGCTTCTACAAGGCCCGGCGCTCGGGCGAAGCTCACGCCTTCGAGGCGCGGATGATCCACACCCTGCAGCGGGCCTGCGACACCGGCAGCTACGCCGCCTACAAGGCGTTTTCGGAGGGGATGCGGCGGCTGCCGACCATCCAGCTCCGCGACCTGCTGGACCTGCGCTCGACCGAGCGGCCGGTCAGCCTGGACGAGGTCGAAAGCGTCAACGAGATCCGCAAGCGCTTCCTGACGCCGGGCATGAGCATGGGCGCCCTGAGCCCTGAAGCGCATGGCGTGCTCAATATCGCTATGAACCGGATCGGGGCGAAGAGCGTCTCGGGCGAGGGGGGCGAGGATCCGGCCCGCTACAAGCCGCTGCCCAACGGCGACAACCCGAACTCGGCGGTCAAGCAGATCGCTTCGGGCCGGTTCGGGGTGACGGCGCAGTACCTGAACGAATGCCGCGAGATCGAGATCAAGGTCAGCCAGGGCGCCAAGCCCGGCGAGGGCGGCCAGTTGCCGGGCTTCAAGGTGACCGAGCTGATCGCCAAGCTGCGGCACTCCACGCCCGGCGTGATGCTGATCAGCCCGCCGCCGCACCACGACATCTATTCCATCGAGGACCTGGCCCAACTCATCTACGACCTGAAGCAGATCAACCCCGAGGCGCGGGTCTGCGTGAAGCTGGTGGCCATGACCGGCATCGGCGCCATCGCCGCGGGCGTGGCCAAGGCCAAGGCGGACGTGATCCTGATCTCGGGCAATGTCGGCGGCACCGGCGCTTCGCCCCAGACCTCGATCAAGTATGCGGGCGGGCCGTGGGAGATGGGGCTTTCCGAGGCCAACCAGGTCCTGACTCTGAACAACCTGCGCCATTCGGTGCGCCTGCGGGCCGACGGCGGCATGCGCACCGGCCGCGACGTGGTGATCGCCGCCATGCTGGGGGCCGAGGAGTTCGGCATCGGCACGGCCAGCCTGATCGCCATGGGCTGCATCATGGTCCGCCAGTGCCACTCCAACACCTGCCCGGTGGGGGTCTGCACCCAGGACGAGGCGCTGCGCGCCAAGTTCTCCGGCAGCCCGGAGAAGGTCATCAACCTCTTCACCTTCATCGCCGAGGAGGTGCGCGAGATCCTGGCGGGCCTGGGCTTCCGCAGCCTGAACGAGATCGTCGGCCGCACGGACCTTCTGCAACAGGTCAGCCGCGGGGGCGAACACCTCGACGACCTCGACCTCAACCCGCTGCTGGTGCGCGCCGATCCCGGTCCGCACGCGCCGTTCTGCACGGTGGAAGGCCGCAACGAGGTGCCCGACACCCTCGATGCGCAGATCGTCCGCGACGCGGCCCCGCTGCTGGAGCGCGGCGAGAAGATGCAACTGACCTACACCGTGCGGAACACCGCCCGGGCGATCGGCTCGCGCACCTCCTCGCATATCGTGCGCCGTTTCGGCATGGACGGCCTGCCTGCCGGCCACCTGACTGTGCAGCTCAAGGGCTCCGCCGGCCAGAGCCTGGGCGCGTTCGCCGTCCAGGGCCTGCGCATCGAGCTGACCGGGGAAGCGAACGACTATGTCGGCAAGGGCCTGTCGGGGGCGACCCTGGCGATCCGCCCGTCGCCGGGTTTGGCGTCGGCGAACACCAACGCGATCCTCGGCAACACCGTCCTTTATGGCGCGACCAGCGGCCGGCTGTTCGCCGCCGGCCTGGCGGGCGAGCGGTTCGGGGTGCGCAACTCCGGCGCGGTGACGGTGGTCGAGGGCTGCGGCGCCAACGGGCTGGAATACATGACCGGCGGCGTCGCCGTGGTGCTGGGGCCGGTGGGCTTCAACTTCGCGGCCGGCATGACCGGCGGCATGGCCTATGTGCTGGACCTGAACGACCGCTTCCTGACCATGCTGAACAAGGACAGCGTCGTGGTCGAGCGGATCGGGACCCGCCACTGGGAAGCCGAGCTCAAGGCCCTGGTCGAAGAGCACGCCCGCGAGACAGGCTCGGTCTTCGCCCAGGAAATCCTGCGCGGCTGGGACCGCTATCTTCTGAAGTTCTGGCAGGTGGTTCCCAAGGAGATGGTCCACCGCCTCGACCAGCCGCTCGCCGAGGAAGAGGCCGCGCACCGGCGGGCCTGAGCGCGCCGATGAGGGGATGCAGGCGGTTGGCCCGCATCCCCTTTTCAGGTTCAGCGCGCGACGGCTTCGGCGATCTGAACCGCATTGAGGGCGGCGCCCTTGAGGAGCTGGTCGCCGACGACGAAGATGCTGAGCGTGCGCCCCGTCGGATCGGAGAGGTCGGTGCGGATGCGGCCGACCAGCACGTCGTCGCCGCCCGAGGCCTCGTTCGGCATCGGGAAGTGGTTGCGCAGGGCGTCGTTGACCAGCCTGACGCCGGGGGCGGAGGCCAGCCATTCCTCGGCCTGGGCCGGGGTGATCGGATTTTCGAACTCCACCGTGAGCGCCATGGAATGGGCGCGCAGAACCGGCACGCGCACGCAGGTCAGCGACAGGCGCAGGTCGGGCGCGGACATGATCTTGCGGATCTCCTCCATCGCCTTCAGCTCCTCGCCGTTGTAGCCGGTGTCGGCGTCGACCCCGGCGTTGTGGCTGAACAGGTTGAAGGCGTAGGGGTGCGGCAGCACCTTCGGCTCGAAGGCCTCGCCGGCGAGATAGGCGGCGGTCGACTGGCGCAGCTCCTCCATGGCCGCGGCCCCGGCGCCCGAAGCCGACTGATAGGTGGCGCCGATCACCCGCTGGATCGGGTTCTGGGCGTGCAGCGGTTGCAGGGCCATGACGGCGATGGCCGCCACGCAGTTCGGATTGGCGACGATGCGCGGATGCTCGCCCATGGCCGCGGCGTTCACCTCCGGCACCACCAGCGGGATTTCCGGCTGCATGCGGAAGGCCGAGGAGTTGTCGACCACTACGCAGCCCTTGGCGGCGGCGATCGGGGCGTATTCGCGGCTGATGGTGGCGCCGGCCGAGAACAGGGCGATGTCGACCCCGGCGAAGGATTCGGCGGTCAGCGCCTCGACGGCGATCTGGCGGCCCTGGAAGGTGTAGGTGCGGCCGGCCGAGCGCGGCGAGGCCAGCAGCTTCAGCGAGCGGACCGGGAAGTTGCGGCGCTCCAGGCACTCCATGAGCTCGACGCCCACGGCGCCGGTGGCGCCGACGATGGCGACGTTGAACAGGCGCTGGCCGGCGGGGCGGGCGGCTTGGGTGGAAAGCATGACTCTATTGTCTCCGGTGAGTTGGGTCCGGAAGGCCGAGGTCTTTCGCTTTCGGTGATCGCGACCCCGGCCATCCGGCGGGGTCCTGGGGTCTTACGCGGCGTGCGCGCACGAAACCCCACGCCCCGCAGGCATGGTGGTTTTAATCGCGCTTTTAATGGTCGAACGACGCATGGCGCTCCGATATGGCAAAGACGCCCTGCTTGTAAATGGGCGATTTCGGGCAAGATCGAATTTCCCGCCGGGGCGTTGAAGCGGAAGCATGGGCAGAGAAACCGACGCAGGCTGAATGGACGACGACGGCGACTTCCCTTCGATCTCGCAGATCATCCGCGACCTGGCCGCACGCGAGAGCGTGAGCATCGGCGAGATCGTCGAGGTGTTCGGCACCCGCGCCTTCGGGGCGCTGCTGTTCTTCTTCGCCCTGCCGAACCTGCTGCCGCTGCCGCCCGGCTCCTCGACCATACTCGGGGCGCCGCTGCTGCTGCTCGCCCCGCAGGTGGCGATAGGCGTGGCCGCGCCCTGGTTGCCGCGGGCGGTGGACGATCGCAGGCTGGCGGGCGCCGATCTTTCGCGCGCCTTCGGGCGGCTGCTGCCCTGGATCGAGCGGTTCGAGAAGATTTCGCGGCCGCGGATGGCGCCCCTGTTCAGTCCATGGGGCGAGAGGGTCATCGGCGTCCTCTGCGCGGCGCTGGCTTTCGTGCTGATTCTACCCATTCCGCTGGGCAACCTGCTGCCTGCCCTGACCATCGGCGTGTTCGGGTTTTCGCTGTTCCAGCGAGACGGTCTGTTCGCGGTGGCGGGCTATGTTCTGGCCGCTTTCAGCGGCTTTCTGCTGTACCTCGCGGCGGACGTCGTGATCGGCGGCGTTCGCCTTCTGTTGAACTGGCTAAGTGGTGCTTGACACCTCTCGCGGTCCGGCGCGTTGATAGGGCATGCAAGTGTTGGTGTCTGGCAAGCACGTCGACGTTGGCGAGGCCCTGCGGGAGCGGGTCACCGACGAAATCACCGGTTCCATCGGCAAGTACTTCGAGCGTGGCGGAGACGCCGACGTCGTGGTCAGCCGCGAGGGCCATTCCTTCAGAGTCGATTGCGCGGTGAAGCTGGCTTCGGGCCAATCGCTTCAGTCGCATGGCCTGGGCAGCGACGCCCATGGCGCGTTCGATGCGGCCTTGGCCAAGATCGAAACGCGCATCCGTCGCTACAAGCGCCGGCTGAAGAGCCATTCGCCGGCGGCCAACGCCCGGCTGGCCGAAACCGCGTCCTATTTCGTGATCCGCGCCCCGGAAGGCGAGGAGGACGTAGACTGGGACGACGGCGAAAGCGTACGCGGCGACCACGCCCCGCCCTCGGGAATGATTATCGCCGAGACCGAGAAGCCGATCCGCGAGATGACCGTTTCGATGGCGGTCATGGAGTTGGACTTGACGGAATCTCAGACAATCGTGTTTAGGAACGCCGCTCACGGAGGCTTGTCCGTGGTGTACCGCCGGCCGGACGGAAATATCGGCTGGGTCGATCCCGAACGCACGAAATCGCTCGACGGGAATGGCGTGAACGGAACCATCGTCTGACGACGGGGTTTCAGGCGTCCTTCCCGGAGCCGGACGCGCCTTCGGGGCTGTATTCGAGTTTGGGCGTCACGAGATCATGCAGATTGGCGACATACTGGATCGCGGCGCGATCGCCGCGCGTGCGAGTGCGCCGAGCAAGCGCCAGGCCCTGACCGCTGTGGCGGACATCGCGGCGCGTAATTTCGGGATCGACGTCGCGGTCATTCTGGAAGCCCTGAGCGAACGCGAAGCCGCCGGCTCGACCGGCGTCGGCTACGGCGTGGCCGTGCCGCACGCGCGTTTGCCGGGGCTGGACCGCATGCGGGGCGTCTTCGTGCGCCTGGACCAGCCGGTGGAGTTCGAATCGGTCGACGAGCAGCCGGTCGATCTGATCTTCGCCCTGTTCGCGCCGCCTAACGCCAGCTCCGAGCATCTGCGGGCGCTGGCGCGGGTGTCGCGGATGCTGCGGCAGGGCGACCTGCGCGAGCACCTGCGCAACGCACGCACCCCGGACGCCATTCACGCGCTGCTGGTCCAGGATCAGCCGTCCGCGGCGGCCTGAAAGCCTCTCTGACTTGCAGGTAAGGCAGATAAGAACGGCCGCCCCTTGCAGGACGGCCGTTTCGTCATGGAATCAAAGGATCGTCGGCAGTCAGTGGACCGAGACCGGCGCCAGTTCATGCGCCAAGGCCGCGGCCACCGCAGAATCCTTGTCGGTCAGCACGGCCAGACGTTCGCCGTCGGCGCGGTGCACCGCGTAGAGGACCTGTTCAGGGTCGAGCTGAAAGCCCTCGATCTGGGCCGCCGGGGTGCTGGCGATGATCTCGGCCGCCTTGATCGGGCGGACATAGACAAGATCGGGCGCCCCGAGGGCGGCGAAAGCTTCAGTCGTAAGATTGGGCGTCATCAGGACCACCTCCGTAAACTCAACGCGTCGGACGGCCGCCGGTTCAGCCGGCCGTCTTGATGGGGATTCGCTGGACCAGGCGCTCGGGCTCGGGCCGGGCCAGATCGATGTGCAGCAGGCCGTGGGCGAGGATCGCGCCTTCGACCTTCATGCCGTCGGCCAGAATGAAGGTGCGAACGAAGCCGCGCGCGGCGATGCCGCGGTGCAGGTACGCCTCGTCCGCCGCACCCTCGCGCTTGCCGGCCACGATGAGCTGGCGGTCCTCGACGGTCACCGCAAGCTGATCCGGCGTGAAGCCGGCGACCGCCAGGGTGATGCGCAAGGCGCCCTCGCCGCGATCCTCCACATTGTAGGGGGGATAGCTTTCGGCCGCGGCCTTGGCCGCGCGCTCGATCAGGCTGCGGGTATGATCGAAACCCAGCAGGAAAGGGCTGTCGAAGACTAGCGTCCGGTTCATTCCAGAGTCCTCAGGTTCAAGCGACTCCCCGGGCCGGCGCCCTGGATCAGGCGCGCCGTGCCGGTTGGATCACATGTGGCGATGGGCGGGCGCGATTTCAACGGCGCGCGGACCCGGGGGAAGGCGTCAGGCCTTGACCACGATCAAATCGGCGGCGGGCGGCCTCGCCCTAAGGTCGGCCATGGCGGCCGTGCGCGGCCGCTTCAACGGCTGCGACAGGAGTTCCGATGCCCACGACCCATCTTGACCAGGCCCTGGCCGAAGAGTTCGCGGACAAGGCCGAGGCCATTCACGCGCTGAAGGTGTCGGACGCCGGCTTTCGGACCTTGCTCGAACAGAACCACGACCTCTGGAAACAGATCCAGCAGATACAGAAGGGCATAGCGCCAGCCGACGACGCCGTGCTTGAAGATCTTGAAAAGCGGCGCCTGGCGCTCCTCGATCAGATCGGCACCCGTCTGCGCTGATCTTCCGGAACGCCCGGCACGGCGGTCGAGAGGAGCCGCCCATGGATGACCTGACCCTTGCCCGCGTGCTGCATGTTCTCGGCGTCGTCGTCTGGATCGGCGGGGTTTCCATGGTCACCACCGTGGTCCTGCCGGCGGTCCGGCGCGGCGCGCTGGGCGAGGATCGTCTGAAGGCGTTCGAGGCGTTCGAGCGGCGCTTCATCTGGCAGGCGCGGGCCGCGGTGCTCGTGGTCGGGCTCAGCGGCCTCCACATGACCGCCCGCCTGGGACTTTGGGATCGGTTCGCCGACCCCGGCTACTGGTGGATGCACGCCATGGTCGGGGTGTGGTGTCTGTTCGCCTTCATCCTGTTCGTCGGCGAACCTCTGGTGCTCCACCGCATCTTCCCGACCTGGGCGCGCCGCGATCCCGAACGCGCCTTCGCCGTGTTCCATCGGGTGCACGTCGTGCTTCTCGTCCTCAGCCTCGTGACCGTCTTCGGCGCCGTGGCCGGAAGCCACGGCTGGCTCTTCCCATGAGATAGGCGGCGCACCGACCGTCCAGGCATGGTCGTCGGTCGGTCAGCCCCACAGGTTGGCCCGTCGAACCTCGGCGATGCTTGAAAATGGAGAACCCCGCCAGCGGTGGCTGACGGGGTTCATGGTGGAGCTAAGCGGAGTCGAACCGCTGACCTCTTGAATGCCATTCAAGCGCTCTACCAACTGAGCTATAGCCCCGAGGTCTCGGGTCTCTTCGACAGGTCGCCCCCCGAAGAGGCGCGGAACCTAGTCTGAGAGTTTGGCGCGATCAACCCACCCGAAAAGATTTTTTTGGGTGGGTCGTCGCGGCCCCGATTCACCGGTCGTCGTCGCTGCCTTCGCCAGGCAGGCCTTCGATTTCGGTGTCGTCGAAATCGTCCTCGTCCTCGTCTTCGAGGAACGGAACGTCGTCGCTTTCCTCGTCCTCGAGATCGTCCTCGGAGAACTCCGAGAGCTGGTCTTCGGGCGCGGCGTCGGGCGCCTCGTCATCGTCGTCGGAGACGAGCGGCGGCTCGTCCGCGACTTCGTCGAGTTCCGGGGTGGCCCCGTCCTCGTCCTCTTCCTCGTCCTCAGCGGACTTGTCGCGGACCTGATCCTCGGCTTCCTCATGGTCGACCGGGGCGGTGCGGGCGCGGACGCGGCGGTTGCGGACGGCCTCGTCCGGATCGAACTCGGTGCCGCACTTGGGACAGACGGCGGGCCGGCGCGTCAGATCGTAGAACTTCGCCTGGCAGTTGGGGCAAATCTGCTTTGCGCCCAGTTCGGGATTAGCCAAGGGGCTGAGCCTCTTAGAGCAAGGTTTGGAATTGAAGCGGGCTCACTTGCCATGCGCGAAGACCGCTGTCAAAAGCAAACCCCTTTCTTGAAAACAGCAGGCCCAAGGAGGCTTGGTTATTCCATGACGTCGGCAGGACTGACCGCGAAACGCGGCGGCCCGCTGCGTGGGCGCGTGCGCGCCCCAGGCGACAAATCGATTTCCCACCGTTCGCTGATCCTGGGCGCCCTGGCGCGCGGGACCACGGAGATCGAAGGGCTGTTGGAAGGGGACGACGTGCTGCGCACCGCCCAGGCCATGCGCAGCTTCGGCTCGCAGGTCGAGCGGCTGGGCCAAGGACGCTGGCGCGTCGAGGGCCAGGGCGGCTTTTCCGAACCCTCGGACGTGATCGACTGCGGCAACGCCGGAACCGGCGTGCGGCTCATCATGGGGGCGATGGCGGGCTTCCCGTTCGCCGCCACCTTTACGGGCGACGAGTCGCTGCGCAGCCGGCCCATGCGCCGGGTGCTGAACCCGCTCGCCCAGATGGGGGCGAGCTTCATGGGCCGCTCGAACGGGCGCCTGCCGCTGACGCTGCAGGGCGGATCGCTGAAACACTTGGCCTATCGCCTGCCCGAGCCCTCGGCCCAGGTGAAGTCGGCGGTGCTGCTGGCCGGGCTGCACGCGCAGGGCGGCGCCCAGGTGATCGAGCCGGAAGCCACCCGCGACCATACCGAGCGGATGTTGCGTGCCTTCGGCGCCAGCCTCACGGTCGAGGACCGCGCGGATGGCCGCTGGATCACCCTGCCGGGCGGCCAGAGCCTGACCGGAACCAGCGTGCGCATACCGGGCGATCCGTCCTCGGCCGCCTTCCCGCTGGTCGCGGCCCTGGTGACGCCGGGGTCCGAGGTCACGGTGGAGGGCGTTCTGCTCAACGAGCTGCGCGTGGGGTTGTTCGTCACCCTGCAGGAGATGGGCGCGGACCTGACGATCTCGAACCAGCGCGAGGAGAGCGGCGAACTGGTGGGCGACGTCACCGCCCGTCATTCGGCGCTGAAGGGCGTGGCGGTTCCGCCCGAACGGGCGCCGTCGATGATCGACGAGTATCCGATCCTGGCGGTGGCCGCGGCCTTCGCCGACGGGGCCACGGCGATGCGCGGCATCGGCGAGATGCGCGTCAAGGAAAGCGACCGTATCGCCCTGATGGCGGCGGGTCTGGCCTCCTGCGGGGTCGGCGTCGAGGAGGAGCCGGAGGGCCTGATCGTGGTCGGGGCCGCCCGCGGCAATCACCCGGTCCGCGGCGGCGGGCGGGTGACGACCAAGGGCGATCACCGCATCGCCATGTCGCATCTGGTCATGGGCCTGGCCTCCGACGAGGCCGTGGCGGTGGACGAGCCCGGCATGATCGCCACCAGCTTCCCGGGCTTCGTGGAGCTGATGCGCGGACTGGGCGCGGACATCGCGTGACGGCGCCGTTCGTCATCGCGGTGGACGGGCCGGCGGCGTCGGGCAAGGGGACGATCGCCACGCGACTGGGCGCGGCCTATGGCCTGCCGGTGCTGGACACGGGCCTGCTCTATCGCGCGGTGGGCGTGCTGGCGCTGCGGGCGGGGGCGGACCTGGACGACGAGGCCGCCGCTGCGGCGGTCGCAAGGGGGCTGAGCGCGGGCCTGCTCGACGATCCGGAGTTCCGCACTCGCGGAGCCGGCGAGGCGGCCAGCCGCGTGGCCGTGCATCCGGCGGTCCGGGCCGCTCTGCTGGAGATGCAGCAGGCGTTCGCCGCCCAGGCCGGCGGCTCGGTGCTGGACGGTCGCGACATCGGCACGGTGATCGCCCCTCACGCGCCGGCCAAGCTCTATGTCACCGCCAGCCCCCAGGTGAGGGCGGAGCGCCGCTGGAAACAGCTCGCTGGCGAAGGCGTCGCCTATGACGAGGTGCTGGCCGATATCCGCAGGCGCGACGCCCGCGACGGAGGCCGCGAGAACGCCCCCATGCGGCAAGCCGACGACGCCGTCTTGCTGGACACCTCCGAAATGACTATAGAGCAGGCCACCGATGCGGCCCGCCGTATCGTCGAGGCGGCTCGCGCGCGCTGGGTGAATTCCTAGGGACGCAAATCCAACCGAGCCTTTCCCTCGCACGGCTGCGGGCGATTCACCGGCGCGGGGTTTCCCGCGTCATCGGTCGCAACCCTTAAACCCGACGCCCGGACTCCGTCCGAACCTCGCGGTTCGAACGGGGCGTTCTCTATTCCGAAGCGTCATTTCGAATACGAAAGAACCCATATGGCTGACGATATTAGCCTCAACCCCTCGCGTGACGATTTCGCCGCGCTGCTCGACGCCTCGATGGGCGGCCGTGACTTCATGGAAGGCACCGTCGTCAAGGGCGCGGTGGTCGGCATCGAAAAGGACTTCGCCATCATCGACGTCGGTCTGAAGACCGAAGGCCGCGTTTCCGTGAAGGAATTCGGCGTCGACGAGACCGGCAAGCCCACCCTGAAGGTCGGCGACACCGTCGAGGTCTTCCTGGAGCGCGTCGAGAACGCCATGGGCGAAGCGGTCATCAGCCGCGACAAGGCCCGCCGCGAAGAAGCCTGGACCCGTCTGGAAGGCGTCTACGAGAAGAACGAGCCGGTGATGGGCGCCATCGTCGGCCGCGTGAAGGGCGGCTTCACCGTCGACCTGGGCGGCGCCTCGGCCTTCCTGCCGGGCTCGCAAGTCGACATCCGCCCGGTGCGCGACGTCGGCCCGCTGATGGGCAAGGAACAGCCCTTCGCCATCCTCAAGATGGACCGTCCGCGCGGCAACATCGTCGTCTCGCGCCGCGCCATCCTGGAAGAAGCCCGCGCCGAACAGCGCACCGAGCTGGTGAGCCAGCTTCAAGAGGGCGAAGTCCGCGAAGGCGTGGTCAAGAACATCACCGACTACGGCGCGTTCGTGGACCTGGGCGGCATCGACGGCCTGCTGCACGTCACCGACATGAGCTGGAAGCGCGTCAACCACCCGAGCCAGGTGCTCGCGGTTGGCGACACGGTGAAGGTCCAGATCGTCAAGATCAACCCGGACACCCAGCGCATCAGCCTCGGCATGAAGCAACTGCAGTCCGACCCGTGGGACGGCGTGGA
>NZ_JAYRST010000063.1:0-17482 GCF_041920015.1 Phenylobacterium sp. | reverse complement strand
TGGCTCTTCAGGATCACCCCGTCGGCCAGGATCTTCAGGCTGTTGGCCTCCAGCGTCGCGCCGGTCGTGGTGATGTCCACGACCAGCTCGGCAGAGCCTGCGGCCGGCGCCCCTTCGGTCGCCCCGCCCGACTCGGTGATCCGATAGTCGGCGACGCCATGACGGGCGAAGAAGGCGCGGGTCTGGGTCAGGTACTTGGTCGCCACGCGCATGCGCCGGCCAGAGCGGACGAGCAGGTCGTGGCCCACCTCTTCCAGATCGGCCATGGTCTCGACGTCGATCCAGCTCTTGGGCACGGCGACGACCAGGTCGGCGCGGCCGAAGCCGAGCGCGCGCAGCAGCAGCACGCGCGCGTCGATGTCGCCGCCGCGTTCACGCAGCAGATCCTCGCCGGTGACGCCCAGATGGACCTCGCCCGCATCGAGCGCCTCGGCGATGTCGCCGGCGGAGAGCAGGCGCACCTGCACTCCCGGCGCGCCCTTCAGCTCGGCCATGTAGCCACGCGATCCACCGCTGACGGACAGTTTCAGGCCGCAGTCGCCGAGCCAGGCCTCGACCTGTTCTTTCAGGCGGCCCTTGGACGGAACCGCAAGGATCAGGGGTTCGCTCACGCCTCGCCTCCCGCCCAGGCCCGCCAGGGCCGGATCATGCACCCCACCGCCTGGCTTCCCGCCGCGCCGCCTAGTCGCGCGGGCAGGCTGTCATACCGTCCGCCCACGGCGACGGCGCGGTCTCCCTCCAGCGCCGCCGAGCGGATCTCGAAGGTCAGGCCGTCGTAATAGTCGAAGGCGTGGCCCAGGGCGGCCGAGAACCGCGCCTGTTCGACCGGAACGCCGGCCGCCGCCATCAGGTCGAGCCGGCGCGCCCAGTCCGCCAACGGAGCGTCCAGCCCCGCCCCGCCCAGGTCACGGACCACCGCAAAGGCTTCGGCGGGCGCCGCCTCGATGGCCAGGAACCGCCGGATGCGATCAGCCTGGTCGGCGCTGAGCGCCGGGGCGCGAGCGGCCTCGGCCCGGCGGATCAGGCGCTGAGCGATCTCGGCCGGGCCGCGGCCGCCGACCGGAGCGATGCCGGCCAGGGTCCACATCTCCTCCAGCACGGTCGCGGCCTCGGCTTCGGAAAGCCCGGCCAGCAGGTCGGCCAGCCGGCCGCCCTCGCGCGCGGCCGGCGGCTGGTCGACGCGGGCCAGCTCCCCGGCCAGCAGCCGCGGCCGGGCTGCGGCGCGGCGCACCCGCGCAGCCAGCGGCGCGGCCAGGCCCAATCCGTCCACGAAGGCGGAAAAGAGCGCGACATCGCCCAACCAGAGGCCGAGGTCCCCCCGCGCGCCCGCCGCCGCGGCGCGCCAAGCCAGGGCGGCGATCTCGGCGTCGGCCTCCAGGGTCGACACCGCGCCGTCGTCGAAGCGCTCCAGACCGATCTGGCGGAATTCGTCGGGACGGCCCGGCTCGGGCGAGGCGCGGAACGCCTTGCCCTCGTAGAAATAGCGGCCCGAGGACCGGCCGCTCTCCAGGTGCTGGCGCACTACCGGCACGGTGAAGTCCGGACGCAGGCAGGTCTCCTGTCCGCCCTCGGCCTGCACGACGAACAGCCGCGCGCGCATCGCCTCGCCTACCAGTTCGAGCAGCAGGCCCAGCGGCTGGAGGATGGGCGCATCGACGACCTCGGCCTCCAAGGCCAGGAAAGGCGCGCGGATGGCGGCCAGCGCTTCGGGCGGAACGGCGGGTTCGGCGCTCATTGCCCGGCCTCGATGATCTTGCGCACCGTGGCGACCAGGTCGCCGCGCGCGACCGTCTGCTGACCCGGCCGCTGCTCGCGCCATTCGGCGTTGTCGGCCACGCCCTTGGAAAGCGCGCGCCCCAGGTCCAGGTCCTTGATCGTGACCTGGCCGCCGGCGATCTCGTCGCCGCCCAGCATGATGGCGGCCGGCGACATGCGGCGGTCGGCGTACTTCATCTGCGCCTTCATGCCCGAGCTGCCGAGATAGACCTCGGCCGGGATGCCCGCCGCGCGCAGCTCGCCGACCACGGCGAAGTAGTGCGCCATGTCCTCCTGCGAGAAGGCGATGACCACCACCGGCCCGCGCGCCTCGCCACCCATTTCCCGGCCCGCCGCGCGCAGGGCCGAGGCCAGGCGCGAGACCCCGAAGGAAAAGCCGGTGGCCGGCGTGCGCTCGCCGGTGAAGCGCGCGACGAGATCGTCGTAACGCCCGCCGCCGCCGATGGAGCCGAAGCGGACCGCCTGGCCCTTGTCGTCCTTGGTGGCCAGCAGCAGCTCGGCCTCGAACACCGCGCCGGTGTAGTATTCCAGACCGCGCACGATGGACGGGTCGAACATCGCCCGATCGGCGCCGACGCCCAGGCTGGCCAGGGCCTTGTCGATGGCCGCCAGCTCGGCCAGGCCCTCGTCGCCCTCGGCCGAGCCGCCGATGACGCCCGCGATCCGGTCCAGGGTTTCGCTACGCCCGCCGACCCCGGCGGCGGTGAAGGCCAGCACCGCCTCTGCCCCCGCCGCATTCAGGCCCGCGCCCTTGGTGAAGGCGCCGGACTCGTCCTTGCGCCCCTCGCCCAGCAGCAGGCGCACCCCGTCGGGGCCCAGGCGGTCGAGTTTGTCGACGGCGCGCAGCACCGCCAGCTTCTGGCCCTCGTCGGACACGCCGGCGGCGGCCAGCAGACCGTTCAGGAGCTTGCGGTTGTTGATCTTGATCACCGCAGACCCCGCCGGCAGGCCCGCGGCCTCCAGCCCCTCCACCGTCATGGCGATGATCTCGGCGTCGGCCTCCGGCCGGGCCGAGCCGACCGTGTCGGCGTCGCATTGGGTGAACTCGCGGAAGCGGCCGGGGCCGGGCTTCTCGTTGCGCCAGACGCTGCCGAAGGCGTAGCGGCGGAACGGCTTGGGCAGGGTCTCCCAGTTCTGGGCCACGAACCGCGCTAAGGGCGCGGTCAGGTCGTAGCGCAGGGCCATCCACTGCTCGTCGTCGTCCTGCAGGGCGAAGACCCCCTCGTTGGGGCGGTCGGCGTCGGGAAGGAACTTGCCCAGGGCGTCGGCGTACTCGAACGCCCCGGTGTCCAGGGCCTCGAAGCCGTAGCGTTCGTAGACGGCGGAGACCCGGGTCAGGATCTGGCGTTCGGCAGCCAGGTCGCGGGCGCGGCGGTCGTTGAAGCCGCGCGGGGCGCGGGCCTCGGGGCGGGGAGCGTCGGTCATGGCGCTCGCCTAAAGGCTGGCGGCGCGCGCGGCAAGGCGCGGCGGCGATCGAAGGGGGGCGGAGATGTCCATTCGTCGAAATCCTTGAAGGCTTTTCAGGACGGATGGAGCCGGTGTCGCAAGCCCCATCCGCAGGTGCGGGAGGCTCGGGCTGGGGTCGCTCTAGGCCATGCGATCCCGGCCGATCCCGCAATGCGAGGTCGGATGGTGATGGCCGTGATGGTGCGAACGACGCGTCATGACAGGGCGCTCATAGCCGCAAAGCCTGAAGAAGGCGAGTCCGGCAATTCCTCCCCCTTCGGCAGAGGGGGTGTTGCAGACTCACCCCCTCACCTCGCCAGTCTGCCCCCGGCGCAAGGCTCAGACCGGCCGGGCCGAGAGGTCGGGAGTGACGTAGTCCAGGTCTTCGAGAATCGGACTGGCCGCCGCGGCGGCAAAGCCGGCCATGATCTGACCGAAGCGGTTTTCGACCAGGCCGCGCATGTCCGGATGGGTGAAGATGTAGCGCTCGTCGTTCTGGACGGCCTCCAGCACGCGGCGGCCGACCCGCTCGGGATCGATGCCGCCCGCGACCAGGGGCGAGCCGGGAGTTTCGGCAGGCGAGGCCGGGCCGCCGTACTTCGCCTGGCGGGTGCGGCCCGACTGGTCGATGCGGGTCTTCACGAAGCCGGGGCAGAGCACGGCGACATTGATGTTCTCCGGCGCAAGCTGGCCGGCCCAACCCTCGGACATGCCGACCACGGCGTACTTCGTGGCGGTGTAGGGCTCCATACTGGGCACCGAGATCATTCCGGCCATGGAGGCGGTGTTGACGAAGCAGCCGCCCTCGCCGTGCGCGCGCACGTGCGGCAGGAACGCCTCCATGCCGTAGACCACGCCCATCAGGTTGACCGCGACGATCCAGTCCCAGTCGGCGGGCTTCACCTCGCCGATCGGACCGCCCGCCCCGACGCCGGCGTTGTTGCAGACCACGTGCACCTTGCCGAAGGCCGCCACCGTCGCCTCGGCGGCGGCGGAAACGGCGGCGCGGTCGGCGACGTCGCACAGCACGCTGGCCACGCGGACCTGGCGCGCCTCCAGGTCGGCGACGGCCGCCTGCAGCGGGGCCTCCTCGATGTCGGCCAACATGACGTTCATGCCCGCCCCGCCGAAGGCGTGGGCCATGGCCAGGCCAAGGCCGCTGGCCCCGCCGGTGATGAAGGCGGTCTTTCCGGTCAGGTCGCGCATGCGGGCCTCCTCCTTGTCTCGTTTCCTACTTGTGTCGCTTCTTATCGTTTCAGCCGGGCGACCAGGGCCGCGGTCGAGGGATCGTGCGCGCCGGGCGCCGCCCCTTCCAGTTCCTTGAGGATACGCGAGGCCAGGGTCTTGCCCAGCTCCACGCCCCACTGGTCGAAGCTGTTGATCTCCCACAGCACCCCTTCGACGAAGGTCTTGTGCTCGTAGAGCGCGATCAGCGCGCCCAGCGCCTGCGGCGTCAGCTTCTCCAGCAGCAGGAAGCTCGACGGGCGGTTTCCGTGGAACGTCTTCTGCGGCGCCAGCACATCGATGGCCGCGACGTCCAGGCCCTGGGCCGCCAGTTCCTCGCGCACGATGCGTTCCGGCTTGCCGACCATCAGCGCTTCGGCCTGGGCGACGGCGTTGGCCAGCAGCTTGGTCTGGTTGGCGGCCTCGCCTTCGGAGGCCTCGGCCACGGCGATGATGTCCAGGGGGATGATGTCGGTCCCCTGGTGCATGAGCTGGAAGAAGGCGTGCTGGACGTTGGTTCCGGCGTCGCCGAACACCGCCGCGGCGGTGGCGCGGGCGACCGGGCGGCCATGGATGTCGGCCTGCTTGCCGTTCGATTCCATCTCCTGCTGCTGCAGGAAGTTCGGCAGCAGGCGCAGGCGCTGGGCGTAGGGCACGACAGCGCGGATCGGCCGCCCGAGGCCGTTGCGGTTGAAGATGTGAGCCAGGGCCAGCATCACCGGCGCATTGGCCGCCAGGGGGGCGGTGCGGAAATGGCCGTCCATCTGCGCCGCCCCGGCCAGGAACGCCTCGAAGACCTCGGCGCCCAGGGCGATGACGCAGGAGAGCCCGACCGCCGACCACACCGAATAGCGGCCGCCGACCCAGTCGCGGAAGCCGAAGATCTGATCGGCCGGCACGCCGAAGGCCTGGGCCACGTCCGGGGCGGCCGAAACCGCCAGCAGATGCGCATCGCCCGCTTGGCCCAGGGCCCCGCGCAGCCAGGCGCGGGCGACTTCTGCGTTGGCGATGGTTTCCTGGGTGGTGAAGGTCTTGGAGACCACCACGACCAGGGTCGTCGCCGGATCGAGGCCGGCGAGGGTCAGGGCGATGTCGGCGGGATCGACATTGGCGGCGAAGCGCAGGTCGATCTGCGGGTCCAGGGGACGCAGCGCTTCCCACACCAGGCGCGGGCCGAAATCGGAGCCGCCGATGCCGATATGGACGATGGCCGTGAAGGGCCGGCCGTCCGCGCCGCGCTTCTCGCCCGAGCGCACGGCGGCGGCCAGGGCGGCCATGGCCGCGCGTGTGGCGTCGACCTCGGCCGAGACCGGCTCGCCCGCCGCCCGGAAATCCGAGCCCTTCGGCGCGCGAAGGGCCATGTGCAGGGCCGCGCGGCCTTCCGAAGGATTGACCGTCTCGCCGGTGAACTGGCGATCGCGCGCGGCCTCCAAGCCGCCGGCCCGGACAAGGTCGACCGCGGCGGCGAAGTCAGCCAGCGACCAGGGCTGCTTGGAAAGGTCCAGCCGGACCTGCGGCGCCTCGACGACCAGGCGGTCCAGGCGCTCCGGCTCGGTCTGGAAGAGGTCTTCGATGCGGCGCTCGCGGGCGGCCTGGGCGGCGGTTTCAAGCTGGGTCCAGGCGGCGGCGAGATCGGTCATCGGAAGCCTTCTTGAACGGTAGCCGGGCGTTTACGGTATCGCCGTTAGCAAAAAGGCGCCCGACCTGTCTTGGGCGATTCGAAGAAAGCTCGCCCCATGTCCTGCAGCGCCGCCGCCATGATCTCCGCCCTCTGGCTCGCCGCCGCCCCGGCCGGCGCGGCCCCCGCCGCAAGCCCGCCGGCCGTGGTCTCCGCCGAGCCTCTGTTCGCCGACATCGTGCGCCGCGCCGGCGCCCTGAAGGCCGAGGTCGAGGCCTTCAAGGGGACTGCGGACCCGATCCCGGCCGCCTTCAAGGCCAAGGTCGGCGAGCTGGCCGATCTGGACATGCAGGGCCATCGCAGCCTGGCCGAACGCGGGCTGGACGGCGACCTGAAGTGCATCCTTCGCGGCATCGCCGAGGACCTGCCGCTGAAGCTCAAGGCGCTGGACGAGGCCAAGACCCCGCAGGACCGCGACAGCGCCGTGGCCGACATGGGCTATCTGCTGAACGACAATGTCGAGGTTATCACCGCCCCGCCGCAGGCGCCGGTCTGACGGCCGGCCTCAGCGGGCCCGGGCGTCGTTCAGCGCCCGGACGATCAGCCCCTCGGTGAGAATCTGCGGCAGGACGACCGCCTCCCCGCCCTTCGCGCCATAGACGAGATAGAGCGGCACGCCCGCGCGGCCGTGGCGAGCGAGCTCGGCCTCGATCACCGCGTCCTTCCGCGTCCAGTCGCCTTTCAGATAGACCGCGCTGGTCTGGCTGAAGGCGTCGGCGACGCCCTGGCGGCTGAGGGCGACCTTCTCGTTCACCTGGCAGGTGACGCACCAGGCGGCGGTGAAATTCACGAAGACCGGCTTGCCGGCCGCCTGGGCGGCAACGACCTTTTCCGGGCTCCAGGCCTCGTAGGGAATGGCCGCCTCGGCTTCGCCCGTCGAAGCGGCCTCCGCAGCCGGCTCGGCGTAGTTCGGCCAGACGGCGGCGGCCGCAGCGAGCAGCGCCAGCAGGGCGCCTGCGAGCATGGCCGGTGCAGCGCCGCGTCCCGTCGCCCGCCGCCGCTGCCCCATCCCGATCAGCCAGGCGGCCAGGCCCACGGCCACCGCCGCGGCCAGGATGCGCGCCAGGGCGATGTTCCCGGCCTGCACCACCAGCACCCAGGCGAGCCAGGCGGCGGTTCCGTACATCGGGAAGGCCAGCGCTTTTCTGAAGACGTCCATCCAGGGACCGGGCCGGGGCAGGCGCGTCAGCAGGCCCGGCACGAACGGGGCCAGGGCGAAAGGCGCGGCGAAGCCGAGGCCGAGCGCCAGGAACACCGTCAGTGCGGCCGGCGCGCTCTGGGTCAGGGCCCAGCCCAGGGCCGGCGCCATGAAGGGCGCGGTGCAGGGCGCGGCGACCACCACCGCCAAGGCCCCGGTGAAGAAAGCTCCGGCCATGCCGTTGCGGCTCGCCAGGCCAGCGCCCGTCCCCTGCAGCGAGGCGCCGACCTCGAACACGCCCGAGAGGTTGAGCGCGACGGCCAGCATCAGCAGCGCCAGCCCCGCCACCACCGGCGGCGACTGCAACTGGAAGCCCCAGCCCACCGCCGCCCCGCCGGCCCGCACCGCGATCAGGATGACGGCGAGAGCCAGGAACGTCGCCAGCACCCCGGCCAGGAAGGCCAGGCCCTGGCCTTGCGCGGCCTTCCGCTCATGCGCATGGCCGGCGAAGGCGGCGGCCTTCATGGCCAGGATCGGGAAGACGCAGGGCATCAGGTTGAGGATCACCCCGCCCAGGAACGCGAACAGGGCGGCCGGAACCAGGCCCAACCCAGCCCCTGAAGACGCGGCCTTCGGCGGCGGCCCCAGGCCCGAAGCGGCGGCCGGAAGCGCACCCTCGGCGGCGCTGACCTCGAAGGCCTTGCCGCCGAGCGCCAGCACCCCGGCCAGGGCCTTGGGCGGCTGCGGCTGCTGGAAGGCGTAGCCGGGCGTCAGGGCCAGGGTCAGGCCCTCCGGCCCGCGCTCGATCGGCTGAGGCTTGGCATGGTCGATGACCGTGCTCTCGAAGGGGAAGAAATAGGCGTCCGCCAGGTCCAGGCCCTTCAGCGCCGGTCCGGTGATCGCCAGGGCCACCACCGGCCCCTGCCGCGCGAAGACGCCCGTCAGGCCCGCGGGGGCCGGGGCGGCGGCCAGGGCCTCGGCGACCTTGCGGCCCCATTGCGGATCGGGCTCGGCCAGGCCCTCCTTGACCGGCAGGGAGAAGGTCAGGGTCGCCTGCTCTGGAACGCAGATCTCCTCGCAGACCAGGAAGGTGGCGGCGGCCGTCAGGGTGACGATCTGGCCGGGCCGCGCGTCGGCCGGCGCGGTGACCGGCACGGGCAGCAGCACCTCGCCCTGATAGCCGTAGTTCATCAGCGGCCCGGTCGGCTGGCGATGTGGCGCGGGCCAGACGATGTCGCCGGCCCGCCAGCCGGCCGGCAGGGTCCACTGGATGCGGGTGGCTTCGCCGCTGTCGCCGGAATTGCGCCAGTAGGTGTGCCAACCCTTGTCGATCTTCTGGCGCAGGGCGACATAGGTGGTCGCGCCTGGCGCCACCGACAGGTCGCGGCCGACCAGCTCGGTCTCCAAGTGACCGGTGTCCACGGGAGCGGCGACCGCGGGCGCCGCGCCGGCCAGGGCCAGGGCGGCGAGCAGGATCGCAAGAAGGCGCTTCATCCGGTCATCCCGTCAGGTTCGTCGCCTATATGGCCCGGCGGGCCGCCGGCGCAAAGCCGCGCGGCCTCACTCGGCCAGGGCCAGCCATCGGCGCGGCCATTTCCAGCCGAGCGCGCGCACCTCGCCCGGCTTCAGGGCCAGGGACTTCACGGTTCTTGGATTGAGCGCGCCGATGACATGCACCGGCTCCAGGCCCTGGACCGGGCTGGAGGCCACCTGGCCGATCAGCATGGCCCGGTCGATGGCCGTCCACTCGGCCTTGGCCCGGTCTTCATGACCGACCGCGAAGAAATGGCGGATGGGAACGGGCTCCCCCGCCGCCTCGACCATGACGCCAATCAACCATCCGCTCGACATCAGCGCCACATAGGGCGCCGAGGCCCAAACTCAAATGCCCGCTCGACTTGTCGCAATCACGGGTGAAGATCGTCGAATCAGCGTTTCCGAACTTGGAGTGCGTCCCTGTGCCAGCGTCCTTTGACGACATCGAAATCGGGCAAGTCGTGTCGCTCGGCGACCTCGCCGTCGATCCGGCCGCGCTGGAAGCGTTCATCGCCGCCTTCGCACCCGGCTGGCCGACCGAGCGCGGCGCGCCGGACGCCATGGTCTATGCGCTCTGGTGCCGGCTCGATGCGGCCTCGGTGCTGGAGTGGCCTCAGACCAAACGCCTGGGCGTCGACGCCCTGCGCTGGGTGCGCAATCCGCCCGCCGGCGAGGTGCTGCGCGGCCGCATGACGGTGATGGGCAAGGACCCGGTCGGCGAAGGCAAGGGCATCGTCATCGCCCAGCACGACCTGCTCGACGAAGAGGGCCGTCTGGTCTTCTCCTGCCTGACCCGCAGCGTCTTCGCGCGGTGAGTCCGACCTGACAACGAGACGGCTGTCGCATACGGGTGTCATCCCGGTTTCGGCGCAGCCGAAGACCGGGACCTATGAACGCCTGATCTCGAAACAGGACCCAGCCCAGGCGCACCTCGACCATCCGGTGTCCATGGATCCCGGACAAGCGCGACGCGCTTTCCGGGACGACACGGGCAGATGCGAGAAGGGGAGGAATTCACCCTCCCCCTCATACTCAGGCGTTGGCGGCGACCGGCGGTTGCGGGCGGGTCATGGCCAGGGCGATCAGGCGATCCCAGCCGCCCAGCGAGACCAGGTGAGCGTAGATCTGGGCCAGGGCGCCGTTGTCGCGCAGCTCGACCAGCTTGTCGGTCGGCAGGGCGGCCAGCTTGGCTTCCGAGACGCCGAAATATTCGGCGATGGTCTGCGGCTCGCCGGCCGATCCGTCCGGGTTGGTCGGGGTGAAGGTCGCCGTCTTGGTCTCGAACAGGTCGAGGTCCTTCAGCAGTTGCACGAAGTTCTGCGTGCGCTGGCGCTCGACTTCGTAGTCGTTGCAGAAGTTGATGCAGTTCTGGGTGTACTCGGTCGGCTTGCCCTCGGCGTCGAAGAACGGCATCTCGCCGCCTTCCACGATGAACTCGGCGGCGCGGTCGATGCAGAGGATCATCTGGCCGGCGCTGCTGTCATTGGCGAACACGAACGGATAGCGGCGGATATAGGCCGGCACGTAGACGCCCGGCTCGAACAGGCCTTCCTCGGTCAGAAACATGTTCTGGCCCGGGTTCAGGCCCATGACCGCCAGCGGGATCTTCTCGTCGCCGACGAAGATGATCGGGCCGCAGAGGGCCGAAACGCCGAATTCGGTGACGGTCAGCGGAACCGCGTGGCCTTCCTTGGCGAACTTGAACGGCCCGGGCACGCTCTTGACGCCCAGGGTCTTGTGCAGGTCGACCGAAAGCGGCTCCGGCTTCGAGTAGAACAGCACGGTGCCGGTGATCTGGCCCGAGCCGATTTGGGTTTGGGTCGCCATGAAATACCTTCGATGATCCTGGGCGATTGATGTGTCTGCGCGAGCGGACGGTTCTTTAAGGCGGCGCGCCGTCTCGGCGAGGTTCGCGCTTCTACCCGATCGCAGAGATACCGGCAAACATGACGCCGCATGGCTTGCCTAGCGGCAGGCGAGCCGCTTCAATTCATCCCATTCGATAAGGCCCCAGAGCCACCCTTCGGAGGAATTGTTTTGCCCATCTATTATCCCGACATTCTCAATCAGAAGACTGCGCCGCGCACCTTCACCTACGGCGACAAGGACGTGATGCTCTACGCCCTCGGCGTTGGCATGGGTCGCGACCCCATGAACGAGACGGAGCTCCCCTTCGTCTATGAAAAGGCGCTCAAGGTCATCCCGACCGCCGCCACCGTGCTGGCCTCCGGCGCCAAGGCCGCCGGCCCTGCGCCCGAAGTGCCGGCCGGCCACCGCCAGAGCCAGATCAATTTCCTGATGGTGGTGCACGGCGAACAGAAGGTCGAACTGCACAAGCCGCTGCCGACCTACGGAACCTTCACCGCCGAGGGCCGCACCATCGGCGCCTATGACAAGGGCGAGGGCAAGGGCGCGGTGATCGTCAACGAGACGATCTGGAAGGACGAAAAGGGCGAGAAGGTCGCCACCCTCACCGGCTCCACCTTCGCCCGCGGCGACGGCGGCTTCGGCGGCCCGTCCGAAGGCGCGCCGGAACCGCACGCGGTCCCGACCCGCAGCCCCGACCTCTCGGTCGATTTCGCCACCCTGCCCGACCAGGCCCTGCTCTACCGCCTGAACGGCGACCGAAACCCGCTGCACTCGGACCCGGACGTCGCCCGCAAGGCCGGCTTCCAGCGGCCGATCCTGCACGGCCTGTGCACCTATGGCATCACCTGCCGCGCGGTGCTGCAGGAGATCGTCGGCTTCGATCCCGACCAGATCTACTCGCACCAGGCCCGCTTCTCCGCGCCCGTGATCCCCGGCGACACCATCACCGTGGACCTCTGGAAGGACGGCAAGAACATCTCGTTCGAAGCCCGGGTGAAGGCCCGCAACGCCACGGTCATCAAGAACGGCCTGACCGTCCTGCGGTAGGCGGCCAGATCCTCCACCCCTGGGGGAGGTGGATCGCGGCGTCAGCCGCGAGACGGAGGGGGGCTTGCTGAAGGAGTCACAAGTCCCCCTCACCCGGCCGTCCGGCCGGGAGCTCCCCCAAAGTGGGGAGCAATTGGCTATGGTTCCCCCGCCTTCGATCCTGCTCTAGACAGCCCGCATGATCCGTCATCTGACCACGTTCGCCGGCCTCGCCCTGGCCGCCGGCCTCGCCGCCTGTGCTGCGACCACCGCCTCCTCGCCGCAGCTCGTCGACGAGAGCCTCGATGCGCCGCTGGTCAATCCGATCCCGACCAGCCTCACCGGCTATCTGGCCCAAGGCGTCATCGACGGCGCGGCCCTGCTCGGCCCGCCGCCGGCGCCCGACAGCCTGACCGGCCAGGCCGACCGCGCCCGCTATCTGGAGACCCGAGCCCTGAAGGACACCCCGCGGTGGAGGCAGGCGATCGTCGACAACGACCTGTGGGGCGGCGGGGCGCTGAGGCAGTATTCCTGCAAGCTCGGCGTCTCCATCGACGAGAAGCAGACCCCGACCGCCCTGCGCGTGCTGCACCGGGTCGAACTGGACGTGCGCACCGTCGGAAAGCCGGCCAAGGACCACTACGACCGCGCCCGCCCGATGATCGGCGACGACCAGCCGATCTGCGTGCCGCGCGAGGACTGGATGAAGACCAACGCCTCCTATCCGTCGGGCCACTCCATGACCGGCTGGACCTGGTCTCTGATCCTGGCCGAGCTGGTCCCAACCAAGGCCGACGACATGCTGGCGATCGGCAAGCAGATCGGCGAAAGCCGGATCATCTGCGGCGTGCACTACGCCAGCGACATCGAGGCTGGCCGCACCCTGGCCGGCGCCATGGTCGCCCGCCTGCACGCCGACCCGCAATTCCAGGCCGACATGAAAAAAGCCCGAGCCGAAATCGCCCGCGCCAAGACCGCGCCGCGGAACTGCGCGACCTAGAATTCTCAGGAACGGAGAGTCTTGCCGCGCGTGAACAAAATGCGTACGGACAAGCGTATGGCTTCAGATCGGCTCCTCATCGAAATTCAGAAATGGGACTGGAGCCTGCACGTTGGGTTGAGCCCGGCGTCGGCGCCAATCGAGCAACGCTTCCAAGGGGGGCTTCTCTATACGCGAGGACTCGATATCGAAGGCCAAGTCGTCGCCCCTAAAACCCACCGGACCAAATCAATTCGAATTTGGATTTCGCCTTTGGGGCCGGATATTGTTTTTGGTCTCGATGAGCTCCAGGACGTCGGCCGCCTTTACTATGAGGCTGATCATCTCGAGGGGACGGACCTGGAAGCAAAGCTGTTCTTGCCCCAAGACGCTCTCGAGAACACCATCACCTGCCTGAGTTCGATTTGGCGCTATGTCCACATCTGGGTGGGAGGAGACGATACCGCCCCATCTCCCATCACAGATTTTTCCTTCTCGCGCGAGATTCCCAAGAACCTCATGCCCGTAGCGGTCTAGGGATAAGCCACGTAGACGACGGTCTTCGGGTCCTCGCCCTCCGGCGTGTTCGGGAAATCGAAGTCCCGCTGCGGCTCGCGTGACAGGCCCAGCCTCTGCATGACCGCCAGCGAGCGCAGATTGGCCTTGGTGGTGTAGGCCAGCACCTCTGGCAGGCCCACGCGCGAGAACGCGTCGTCCAGCGCCGCGCGGGCGGCCTCGGTGGCGAAACCCTCGCCCCAGGCGGCGCGGATCAGCCGCCAGCCGATCTCCGGCTGGCCGGCGATGGGCGTCACGCTCTCATGGCACGGCATGACGCCGCACCAGCCGAGAAAGGCGCCGTCCGTCTTCCGCTCGATCAGGAAGCGGCCATAGCCGACCTGCTCGAAAGTCGCCTCGACCCGATCGATGCGCTGGTCCGCCTGCTCGCGCGTCATCACGCCGCCGAGCCACTGCATGACCTCCGGATCGGCGCAGATCGCCGCGAAGGCCGCACGGTCGCTGTCACGCCAGCGGCGCAGGATCAGACGGGGCGTTTCGATCATGCCGCTAGAGCATTTTCCGCTGAAGTGGATGCCGGTTCGGCGCAGAAAATGCTCTAAACTTAAAGGGTCTTGAGCGCGATCCGATTCTATCGAAGCGGATCGTGCTCGGGAGGATCAGGCCGGGCGCGGGCCCGTCAACGCTCCGTAGAGATCGGTGCGCCGGTCGCGGAAGAAGCCCCAGGCGGCGCGGTGGGTCTGCAGGAAGTCGAGATCGAAGGTCGCGCCGATCACGCCCTCGTCATCACGGCCGAGTTCTGCGACGAGGTCGCCGCGATGGTCGGCGATGAAGGAGGAGCCGTAGAAGCCCTGGCCGCCGTTCGGATAGCCGTCCCAAGGCTCGAAGCCGATGCGGTTGGCGCCGACCACCGGGATCACGTTCGAGACCGCGTGGCCCTGCATCGCCCGCCGCCAGGGTGCGGCGGTGTCCAGGCTGGCGTCGTGCGGCTCCGAGCCGATGGCTGTGGGATAGAACAATACCTCGGCGCCCATCAGCGCCATGGCCCGCGCGCACTCCGGATACCACTGGTCCCAGCATATGCCGACGCCCAGGCGGCCAAACTTCGAATCCCAGACCCGAAAGCCGGTGTCGCCGGGCCGAAAGTAGTATTTCTCCTGATAGCCGGGGCCGTCGGGGATATGGCTCTTGCGATAGACGCCCATGGGCGAGCCGTCGGCGTCAACCATCACCAGGCTGTTGAAATAGTGCGGCCCTTCCCGCTCGAAGATCGAGATCGGCAGGACGACGCCCAACTCTGCCGCCAGCGGCGCCAGCGCCGTCACGCACGGATGCTCGCGCCAGGGATGGGCCTGGTCGAACCAGTGCTCCTCCTGGGTGACGCAGAAATACGGCCCCTGGAACAGCTCCGAGGGCAGGATCACCTGGGCGCCCTGGCTGGCGGCCTGGCGGATGAAGTCGGCGGTCTTCTTGATGTTCGCGTCCAGATCCATGCCGTAGCTGGTCTGGATGGCGGCGACGCTGATCGTGCGGGCCATCAGGCGGGCTCCTGCTGGGTGATGCAGTGGAACGAACCGCCACCGGTCAGGATGGCGTTGGACGGCAGGGAGATCACCTTGCGGTCCGGGAAGACGCTCTGCAGCGCCTGGGCGGCCAGGTCCGCGGCCTGACCCTCCTTGTAGGTCGGCATGACCACCGCGCCGTTGGCGATGATGAAGTTCATGTGGCTGGCCGGGACGGGGCCGCCCTCGGCGCCCTCGATCCAGCCCGGCGAGGGCACGCGCACGACCTTCAGCCCGGCCTCACCCAGGCGGCGGGCCGCATCGTCATAGGCCCCGGCGTTGACGTCCCCGCGGCCATAGGCGACCGGGCAGACCGCGACGCCCGGCGCGACGAAGCGGGCCAGGTTGTCGACGTGGCCGTCGGTGTGGTCGTTGGCCAGGCCCTCGCCCAGCCAGATGGTCCGGGTGGCGCCGAAGGCGCGGGCGAAGGCCGCCTCGGCGTCGGCCTGGGTCCAGCCCGCATTGCGGTTGGGGTTCAGCACGCACTGGCCGGTGGTCAGCACGGTCCCGGCGCCGTCGTGGTCCACGGCCCCGCCCTCCAGGATGAAGTCGTTGGCGTTCAGCGCCACGCCCGAAGCTTCGGCGATCTGGCCGGCCACCTCGTTGTCGTGAGCATAGACGTACTTGCCGCCCCAGCCGTTGAACCTGAAGCCCTGGGCCAGGTCCGCGCCGTCCTGCTTGACGAAGATCGGGCCGGTGTCGCGCAGCCAGATGTCGCCGAACCGGCCGGGCACGATCTCGACGCCCGCCACCTCGCCCAGCAGGGCGCGCGCATCGGCCTCGCCGGCGTCGCCGCCCGTCATCAGGCGCACGCGCTCGCCGCCTGGGCCGGCCAGGGCGCGGGCCAGGGCCGCCACCTCCTGCTGGGCTTGGCGCAGGTCGTCCTGCCACAGCTCCTCATGGCTCGGGAAACCCAGCCACATGGCGCGGTGCGGAGCCCATTCGGCGGGAACGAGAACGGTCATGGCATCCCCTGGATGCGCGATCCGTTTCGATAGACTCGGATCGCGCTCAAGACTCTTGAATTGAGAGCATTTTCTGCGCCGAAGCGGCAGCCGCTTCGGCGGAAAATGCTCTGACATGTCGAACGCGCGCAGATGGGCGGATGCAGGCCCGCCGTCAAGCGCTGCAAGGAAAAAGGGCGGCCCGTCGCCAGGCCGCCCTCTCTCCGATCCAGCTCTGAACCGCGCGGCTTAGAACTTGTACTTCGCGCCGATCTTGATCTGCCACAGCGAGTTTTCGCTGCGCAGGAACGGCTTCACCGGCTGCTGGAAGGCGCCGCCGGCGCCCGTGCCCGAATAGGTGTAGGTCGCGCCCGGCGCCGCGCAGGCGGCCCCGCCGCCCGCCCCGCACTGGACGTTCACCACCGGCACGCCGCGGTAGAAGTCGTACTGCTCGACCACGCCCCACTCGTCGTTCAGCAGGTTCCCCAGGTTCTCGATGTCCATATAGAGCTCGAGCTTGGCCCCGTTCGGGAAGAAGGCGGGCAGTTCCTGGCTGATGCGGATATCGACCGTGGTGACGTCCGGGTTGTTGAAGGCGTTGCGCGGCACGATCTTCCCGGCGTAGCCGATCAGGCCCGACTGCTGGAGGAAGGCGTTGAACGCCGCCACGTCGAAGCCCGCCGCATAGGTGACGCGCGGATCGCTGGTGGCGGTGACCGCGCCGCCGGCCGCGGCCGGGACGTAGAGCAGCGCGTTCGACGTCGCCTGGCGGCCCGAATAGCTCGAGACTGGATGGCCGAAGTCGTTGTCGTAGTTGCCGCTGCGGCTGCCCGCGAAGGTATAGCTGAACGGCAGGCCCGTACGATGCTGGGCGAACAGGCGGAACGAGGTCTCGTTGTCGCCGAAGAACTTCCGCGAATAGGAGACGTCGAACGCGAAGCGGTCGCGGATCTCGTAGTCCGAGGTCGCCGCGGCCGGGCGCTGGGCGTCGGAGGTGGCGAAGCGGGTGTAGCTCGAGAACGCGATGGAGCTGGCCATCGGGTTGGCGTCCTCGGCCTCGGTGTGGGTGTAGACGAACCTGCCGCCCAGGCCTTCGAGAACGCCTTCGTTCCAGTTCTTGGCGATCGTCAGGGCGTAGGACTCCGACCCGCCCTTATCGATGTTGCCGAGCATGAAGTCGTAGTCGTTACCGGCGGTCTGGCCGATGGTGTTGCGGCCGTAGACCGGGCGGCCGTCCGGCGCGACGCCGATCTGCTTGGAGCGCAGGTCGTACCAGTAGAGCGCGTTCTGGTTCGACATGCGGATGTAGTCGGCCTGGACCAGCCAGCCGTCGCCGAACCGGCCGAGGTCGAACTCGTAGCCAACCGAGATGTTGCCCTTCCAGGTCACCGGGATCTGGAACGACGGGCTGACGATGTTCACGTTGCCGTTGCCGGGCGTGAAGGTGCAGCCGGCCGGCGCCTTGGTCAGGTCGACATTGGTGAACGTGCCGGTGCAGACCGCGTTGGTTTGATTCACGCCGTTGTTGGAGAAGGCGTTGGACACCCAGACGTTCAGGCCGGTGGACGAGAAGCCGCCGAAGCCGCCGGAGATCTTCAGGCGGTCCATCGGACGCCAGTTGAACGATACCCGCGGCAGCAGGACGTGCTTGCCGTCAAGGTTGTGCTGGTTGGTGATTCCGTTGCGCGACAGGAACGCCGTGTTGGCGGTCGGCAGGTCGTCCATCGAATAGGTGTCGAAGCGCACGCCGGCCAGGACGTCGAGGTTCGGCAGGATCTGGATCCGGTC
>NZ_JAYRST010000062.1:0-17539 GCF_041920015.1 Phenylobacterium sp. | reverse complement strand
CGCGGAGAGCCGCGGCCGCGCGCGTCGTCCAGCCTGGCGTCCAGCGTCCCTTCCAGCCGCCCACCCTTGCCGGTAAGCGCCAGGGTTCCATCGGCGCGCCCGGTGAGGTCGGGGTTGAGCAGGCCAAGATTGAGCTGAGCAACCTCGGCCCGGATGTCGGCTACGTCCCCGGCCAGCCGACCGTCGAAGTCGATCCGGCCGCCGTCGCGTCCAGCCAGGCGCAGGCGCGCGGACTTCTCGCCGCCGCCGAACCGCAGCCGCGCCGTCTCCACGGTGCTCAGTTCGCGCCGGCCATAGCGGGCCGAACCGTCGAAGGTCAGTTGCTGCGCGCCCTTGTCCGGACTGAGCACCCCCTGCCCTTTCAGCGCCCAGCGATCGCTGGCCGACACGCCCTGGAGGTCGGCCTGGTACGGGAGGTTCGACAACGGCCCGTCGGCGGTGATGCGCCCGCTGCGCACCCCGATCTTCGCACCCGGCAAGATCGCGTCGTCAGCCACGAGATTGAGGGTCGCTCGCGGTCCGCCCGAGGCGTCCACGATCTTCACCGAACCGCCGATCGTGCCGCCGTCAAGGAAGGCGCCCTTCCGCACCCGCACGTTCAGATCCGCCGCCGACGGGGTGGCGCGACGCAGCGAGACCGATCCGGCCGCCGTCACGCCCCCAGCCTCGACCGCGAGGTCGGACAGATCGACCCCGCCCCGGGGAAAGGCGAAGGCGGCCTTCGCATTGGCAGGTCCATAGTCGCTGGCCGCAGCCAGGGTGACGACGCCGCTGGACCCGTCGCCGCGGCGCAGGAAGCTCAAGGTCAGCTTGGCCTGGCGGAGCGGCAGGCGCGGCAGGTCGATCGACTCGATATCGGCCAACAGGTCGGCGCGCGGACTGCTCAGCGTACCGGTGAGCGCGCCATCGCCGCTCGCCTTGCCGGTGACCTCCACGGGACCTGCGCGGAACGGTCCGGTGGCCGACCAGTCGAGCTTGAAGCGCAGCGCGCCGTCCGCTTCCATCACTCCGGCCGTCGAAGCCTTGATCGCGGTTCCTTCGAGGGTTCCGCGGGAGATCGAGACCTTGCGCCCATCGACCTCGCCTCGCGCCTCCAGGCGCGGTGAAGTCCCCAGCAGGCGGTCGAGCTCCGAGAACCCGGATGCGAAACGATCGCCCTTGGCGTCCAGCGACAACACCCAGGGCTTGCCTGCGCCGCCTTGGGTCGCGCTCCAGTCGGCCGTGGCGCCCCCCGATCCACCGATCCGGGCGGCGGCGAGGTTCGAAAATTGCGCCCGCCCCTTGAAATTCAATCCCCCCAGCAGGCTGCGCTGACCGCTGGCCGTGACCTTCAGGCCAGAGCCATTGGCGTCCACCTCGCGCAGCAAAAGCCGCCCGTCGGCCAGGCGCGCTGCATCGAAGGAAACGCTCGGCCGCGCGCCCAGCAAGGCGGCGGCGAAGCCCTCGCCCTTTCCGCCAGCGCCCACGATCTTGCCGTCGACCTCGATCGCCTTGTCCTTGCGGGTGATCGTGAAGGGGCCGGAGACACGGTCCAGGCCATAGCCGCCCAAGGCCAGCCGGGCGACATCGGCGGTTCCGGCGAAACGCAGATCGTCCGGCGATCCGCTCAACACGCCGTCCACGCGCCCCAGGCCCATGGAAGGCCCGCCCGTGACCTTGGAAAGCTCGCGGGCCACCAGGGAGATCGCCACCCCTTGCGGGCCGGCGCGCCGCGCGCCCAGATCGGCCTTCCCCTTCGCGGTCGCAGTCAGATTGGCGGAGGTGAGTTGGGCGGCGAGGTCGTACAACGCCCCGTCGGGGGCCTTGCCGCCAGAGATATCGAAGGCGACCTCCGGGCCGAGCCGCGCGACCAGGGGCTGGGTCAAGGTCGAGGCGGTCAACAGCAGCCGCCCTCGCGCCGAGCCGCCCGCCTTGGTCCATGCGCCGGACGCGTCGAGCGGCTTGATCTGGCCGCTGGTGGCGACGGCGATGAATCGCCCTTTGGAATCTTCGCCTTGTGCGTCGATCTTCAGGGCGAACGGCTGGTCTGTCGGCAGGCCAAGGCTGCCCGCCAATGCGCCGCCCTTGGCCTCCTCCGCGTCGGCCAGGACCAGCAGCGGCCGTCCGCCGCCTAAGGCGAATTTCGCGTCGAGATGATCGCCCGGATGCAGGACGCTGGCGGCCGACAGCGTCCCGCTCTGGCCGCCGTTGCGCCGCTGGACATCGATCTTGGCCCGCAGGTCATAGACGCCGTGCTGGCTGCTGAAGGCCGGCATGAATTCCACGCGCCCGCTGGCCTGTTCGATATTGATCGTGATCGGCAGCCCGGCGGATTCGGTCTTGGGCGTGAGCGTCGGCCGCCGATGCAGGATCACACGCTCGGCGACGATCGAATCGGCCTGAAAACGGCGCTGGAACAGGGCCGCATAGCTCCAGCGCAGGGCGAGGTTGCGCCCCTCTAGCCACACGCCCTTCTCATCGCTGATGGTCAGGCGCCGAACCGTGAAATCACGCCAGATATCGCCGCCCAGTCCCTCGATCCTCAGACGGCCGAAGCGGCCGATCTTGAGGCCGCTGGCCCGCGCCTCGACCAGCAGCCGGCCTTGCGGGACAAGGACGCCATAGCGCGCGGTCAGCACGGCTCCGCCCAGCACGACGGCCAGCACCGCGCAGGCGATGAGGATGAGTTTGGGCAAGGTCAGACGCCTGACGGTCTTGGCGGCCGTCTCGGCTACAGCCTCGAGCGGGGTCGGTGTCTCGCTCAAAAACTCTGCCCGATGCTGAGATAGATTTGAAACGCGGGGTCCCCCGTGCGGCGATCCAGAGGAATGGCGATATCCGCCCGGATCGGGCCGAAGCCAAGGTCGTAACGGACCCCGACGCCTGCGCCGGCGCTGAACTGGTCGCCGCTCGGGAAATCACCCGCCCCAACCGCGCCGGCGTCGACGAAGGCGACGACGCCCCAGTGTTCGCCGATCTTCTGCCGCAGCTCCAACGAGGTTTCGAAGAGAGAGGTTCCACCCACCGGAGTGTTGTCGGCATAGCGCGGGCCGATAGCCTGATAGGCGTAGCCGCGCACCGATCCCCCGCCCCCAGCGTAGAACCGCCGCGAGGCCGGCGCCTTGTCGATCGTAGCGCCCAACATCGAACCAAGCTTCACCCGCGCCGCGGCCACGGTCCGGGCCTTGGCGCCGAACGGAACGTACAGCGAGCCCTGGGTCTGGATCTTCAGATAGGCCAGGCTTTCGTCGCCCAGCAGATAGGTCGGCTCCAGGCGCAGCTCCAGACGCCAGCCGCGCTTGGGATCCAGCGGATCGTCCGAACGATCCAGCGCCCCCGCCGCCAGGCCGGCCACAGCGTAGACGTCCTGGCCGAGAGTGTTGAAATGGACCTGCTGATGCTCCTCGACCTTGCTGTAGTCGAGCGATCCGCCAAGGGTCAGATAGGACGTCTTGCCGAAACGCCGCTGGACGTCCATCCGCACCCCGGCGCCGCTTTCGTCATAGGCGTCGGTCTGCTTCATGTAGAAGCCGCCGCCTGCCTTGAGCGTCTGTTGCGGACGCCGCCAATGCGGCAGGGTCAGCTCAGCGCCCAGATTGCTGTCGATGGTCGAGGCTCGCGCCACCAGCGCCAGGGTGTCGGCTCGGCCCAGCACGTTGTAGCGCGTCCACCGCGCATCGGCCCCGAAGCCCTCGGTGTTCGAATAGCTGGCGCCGAGCTCCAGGGTGCGGGGCTTGCGGTCGGACAGGCTGACCAGGATCGGGCGCAGACCGTCAGGCCCTGTCTGATCCTTCGGCGCCAGCGAAACGGTGACGGAGTCGTAGACGCCCGTGTCGAGCAGCCTGCGCTCCAGTTCGCCCACGTCCTCGGGATCGTAGACTTCTCCCTGTCGCCAGGGCGCCAGATGCTCGAGCCAGGAAAGACGGCTTCGCCCCTGCTCGCCCACGACCTTGAGGCCATCCAGCCGGACAAGTTCGCCCGCGGCGATGCGATAGGTCGGCCGCACCGTGCGGTCGGCATGATCGACGACCACCTCCCGCGGTTCGGCGACGGCGTCGGCATAGCCGCGCTTCTGAGCGGCCGCCACGATACGGCCCTCGGCGTTGATAACGTCGACCGCGCGTCCTGGAGCACCCGTCGCAAGGCCCATGACCGCTTCGCCGGCGAGTTGGACCCCTTCGTCCGGGGCCGGCGCCAGCCACTGAATCTGCGGATCGGCGAGGGTGAAGCGCGGGCCCGGCGTCACGCGGACGATGGCGGTCGGCGGGTCGTCCTCCCCCACGTCCGGCGTGACCTCGTAGCCGTAGTAGCCCTCGGAGCGCAGGACGGCGATGGCGTTCTCGCCAGCTTCCCGGGCGCGCCGGCGCGCCTCGAAGCGATTGGAGATCGGCTTGTCGGTTTCTCCGACGGCGCGGGCGATCGATGCGCGCAGATCGGCTTTCAGGTCGCCTTCGATACTTGCGCGCGGTTGTTCCGCACGCGCGGCTCCCGCACCGAGGGCCGCCGTGGCGGCGACCGCGACGACCAATCGTCCCACGCCAGTCCTTTCGTTGCGCCCCCATCAGCGATGTAGCCCGCGTCGTGCGGGCCTGTCACCCATCCGATGCGCCGGACCGGCCATCGGCGCAGCGGCATATCTCAGGCCGGAAAGACATAGGCCCGGCTGACAGCCAGTTCCAGGCGCGCGCCGGGATGGATTCCGGCGGCGACCTGACGGGCGATAGCCGCTTCGATGCGCTGCCCGCCTTCCGTCGCGCCCTCGATTCTGACGACGGCGCCCTGGGGAGCGATGTGCTGCACCGTGATCGCCACGTCGCCCTTGCCCGCATCGGTCACCAGCAGTTCGTGCGGGCGCACGAAGGCCAGCGCTGGCCCGTCGCGCACCTCGCCGGCGCGCAGGGCGATGTCGTCGAGGGTGAAGCGCCCGCCCTTGGCCTGGCCGGCGAACCGGTTCGCCTCGCCCACGAAGCCGGCGACGAAGGCGCCGGCCGGCGCATCGTGCACCTCGTCCGGCGTACCGACCTGTTCGATCGCGCCCTGGTTCAGGATCGCGACCCGGTCTGCCAGCTCCAGCGCTTCCTCCTGGTCGTGGGTGACGAAGATGGTGGTGACGCCGGTCGCATCGTGGATGCGCCGCAGTTCCTTGCGCAGCGACCTTCTCACCGTGGCGTCGAGGGCGCCGAACGGTTCGTCCAGCAGCAACACGCTGGGATTGACCGCCAGCGCCCGGGCCAGGGCCACGCGCTGACGCTGGCCGCCGGAGAGCTGGGCCGGATAGCGCCCGCCCAGGCCGTCCAGCTCGACCAGGCGCAGCAACTCGGCGACGCGCGCGGCGATCTGCGCCTTGCCCGGCTTGGCCGCGCCCTTCCGCACATCGAGGCCGAAGGCGATGTTCTTGGCCACCGTCATGTGGCGGAACAGCGCGTATTGCTGGAAGACGAAGCCTACCCGTCGCTCCGCCGCGCCGGCGAAGGTCATGTCCTGGTCGCCGTAGAGAATCTGGCCGTCGTCGGGAAACTCAAGGCCCGCGATCACACGCAGCAAGGTCGTCTTGCCCGAACCTGAAGGTCCCAGCAGCGCCAGCAGTTCGCCGTCGGCGATCTCCAGGCTGACGCCGTTCAGCGCCGGATAGCGCCCGAAGGTCTTCTCCACCGATCGGATGGAAATCGTCATTCGCTTTAGGTCTCTCGATCAGTGACGGCCGGCGCGGGAGCGCGGCTGGGCGATCTCCAGCACAGTCTTCAGCACCAGGGTGACGACAGCCAGGAAGCACAGCAAGGCCGCAACGGCGAAGGCGCCGACATAGTCGTACTCGTTGTAAAGGATCTCGACATGCAGCGGCATGGTGTTGGTCAGGCCGCGGATATGGCCCGACACCACCGACACCGCCCCGAACTCGCCCATGGCGCGGGCGTTGCAGAGCAGCACGCCATAGAGCAGGCCCCAGCGGATGTTCGGCGCCGTCACGCTCCAGAAGGCGCGCAATCCCGAGGCGCCCATGGAAATCGCCGCCTCCTCCTCGTCCACTCCCTGCTCCTGCATCAGCGGGATCAGCTCACGCGCGACGAAGGGAAAGGTGACGAAGATGGTGGCCAGGACGATGCCCGGCACGGCGAAGACGATCTTGATGTCGTGATCCAGCAGCCAGGGGCCGAACCAGCCCTGCGCCCCGAACACCAGCACGTAGATCAGCCCGGCGACCACCGGCGAAACCGAAAACGGCAGGTCGATCAAGGTGATCAGGAACGACTTGCCGGGAAACTGGAATTTCGCCACCGCCCAGGAAGCGCAAAGCCCGAAAGCGACGTTGAACGGCACGGCGATGGCCGCAGTCAGCAGGGTCAGCTTGATCGCCGCCCGGGCGTCTTCCGTAGCGATGGCCTCCAGCGCCGCCGGCAGTCCCTTGCGCAGCGCCTCGAAGAACACCGAGACCAACGGCAGGATGAGGACGCCCGCCAGGAAGGTCGCGACCAGGGCCAGGATGACGATGCGCGCCCAGAGCGGGTCGGCCGTGGTGTTGGGCGAGCGACAGCTCATGCCGACAGCCTCCGGGCCCAGGCCTGCACGGCGTTGATCACGAAGAGCATGGCGAAGGAGACGACCAGCATCACCACCGCGATGGTGGCCGCCCCAGCATAGTCGTACTGCTCAAGCTCGATGACGATCAGCAGCGGCGCGATCTCCGACTTGTAGGGCATGTTGCCGGCGATGAAGATCACCGAGCCGTACTCCCCGACCGCGCGGGCGAAGGCCAGGGCGAAACCGGTCAGCCAGGCCGGGGCGAGCGCCGGAAGAATAATCCGTGCGATGGTGTCCAGCCGGCCCGCGCCAAGGCTGGCGGCGGCTTCCTCGACATCGGCCGAAAGGTCGCGCATCACCGGCTCGAGGGTGCGGACGATGAAAGGCAGGCCGATGAACGTCAGGGCGATCACGACGCCCAGCGGCGTATAGGCGATCTTCAGGCCCGCCGGCTCGGCCAGCGATCCGATCCAGCCGTTCGGCGCATAGAGCGTCGCCAGCGCAATCCCCGCGACCGCCGTCGGCAGGGCGAACGGCAAGTCGATGAGCCCGTTCACCAGGCCCTTCAGCGGAAACTCGTAGCGGACCAACGCCCAGGCGGTCAGCAGGCCGAATACGCCGTTGATCGCCGCGGCGATGAAAGCCGCGCCGAAAGACAGCCGATAGGCGGTCAGGGCCCGCTCATTGAAGGCTGCGTGCAGAAACTCTGCGGGCGACTGCTCGGCCGCCTTCAGGCCCACCGCCGTCAGGGGGATGAGGACGATCAGCGAAAGAGTCGCCAGTGTGAGGCCCATGGTGATCCCGAATCCGGGGATCGCCGAGCGCCTGTGGATCAGGGGTCGCCTTGGCTTGTCGCGGCTGTCGGCATAGGTCGCGGTCATCGTCACGGCCCCGGTTCATTCCGCTAAACGCCGTGCGTGGCGGTTCGCTGCATGTGGCTCACGGCCTCGCTAATTCCCATCGATCCGATGGACAATATAGTTTTTCTGAGCCCGCGGAGGGAAAGCCTGCATCGACCGGCGAAGCGGAAAGCTGCACTGGCGCTCTTGCCCCGACGAGGTCGCCCGAATATGTTCCGCGCCTCTTCGACCCGGCGCTCCTGCGTCGCGCGCGAGGGCCGGTAGCTCAGTGGTAGAGCATTCGACTTTTAATCGAATGGTCGTGAGTTCGAACCTCACCCGGCCTACCATCTTCCCAGCCTGATCGATCAAAGTCCCGATCCCTGGCGCGGGCCTCCGGCTCGCACTAGCATGAGGCCATGCGCCGTTACCTGCTTCCCCTTCCCGCGCTGCTGCTGGTCAGCGCCTGCGTCACCGGGCCGGCCGACGGTTCCGGCAAGATCCAGACCTCGTCCCAGGCCAAGCGCGAAAGCGTCCAGGGCGCGGTTTCGGCGCCGCTGCGCGACGTGAACCTGCTGCAGACCAAGATCCCGCCGGTGCTGCTCGAAGCCATGGCCGACCCTTACAAGCGCCCGCAACCGGCCACTTGCGCGGGAATCACCGATGCGGTGGTCCCGCTCAACAATGCGCTCGGCGCCGATCTCGACGAACCGGCCGTCGACGAAGACGACCTGATGTCCCAGGGCAAGGGCGCGGCTCTCGGCGCGGTCGCGGGCCTCGCCTCCGACGTCATTCCCTTCCGCGGCTGGGTTCGGAAACTCACGGGGGCCGAGCGTCACGACAGCCTCGTCCAGGCCGCGATCACGGCCGGCGGCGTGCGCCGCGCCTATCTGAAGGGCCTGGGCGAATCGCGCGGCTGCAAGCCGCCGGCCACGCCTTCTCACGTGCTGACCGGCTCGCCGGTCATCAACCAGGACCGAAAGCCCCGTTATCCGGTCCGCTGACGGGCCTTGAACTCGCGCCGGAACTGCTCGAACCGACCCTCGGCGATCGCCGCCCGCATCGCTGCGGTCAGGGCTTGGAAATGGGCGATGTTGTGCCAGGACAGCAGCACCTGCCCCAGGATCTCCTCGGCCTTCACCAGATGATGCAGGTAGGCCTTGGAATAGTGCGACGAGGCCGGGCAGTCGCTGGTCTCGTCGAGAGGGCTGTCGTCCTCGGCGAACCGGGCGTTCTTCAGATTGATCGCCCCCTCCCAGGTCCAAGCCTGGCCGTGCCGGCCCGAGCGGGTCGGCAGCACGCAGTCGAACATGTCGACGCCGCGGGCGACCGCCTCGACCAGGTCGATCGGCTTGCCCACCCCCATCAGGTAGCGCGGCCGGTCGGCCGGCAGCATGGCGGGCGCGTAGTCCAGCACCTCGCACATCGCCGCATGCCCCTCGCCCACGGCCAGGCCGCCCAGCGCATAGCCGTCGAAGCCGGTCTCGATCAGGCGCTCGGCCGACTCGCGGCGCAGATGCTCGAAGGTCGAACCCTGCTGGATGCCGAACAGGGCCTGGCGCTCGCGCTCGCCGAACGCCGCCTTCGAGCGCTGGCCCCAGCGCGCCGAGAGCCGCATGGCCTGCGCCGCCCGCGCCTCTTCCGCCGGCCAGGAGACGCACTCGTCCAACTGCATGACGATGTCCGACCCCAGCAAATCGGCCTGGATTTCGACCGACCGCTCGGGTGTCAGGATGTGCTTGGAGCCGTCGATATGGCTTTGGAACCGCACCGACTCCTCGGTGACCTTGGCGATCTTCGACAACGACATCACCTGGAAGCCGCCGGAATCGGTGAGGATCGGCCGCTCCCAGCGCATGAAGCGGTGCAGTCCGCCCAGCCGCGCCACCCGTTCGGCGGTCGGCCGCAACATCAGGTGATAGGTGTTGCCCAGGATGATATCCGCCCCCGTGGCGCGCACCTGGTCGACGGTCAGTGCTTTCACCGTGGCCGCAGTGCCCACCGGCATGAAGGCCGGGGTGCGGATGTCGCCGCGCGGGGTCTTCAGGATCCCGGTGCGCGCCGCGCCATCGGTCGCGGCGATCTCGAACGGGAATGCGCTCACGCGTCCGCCCTCCAAAGCAGGCTGGCGTCGCCGTAGGAATAGAAGCGGTAGCCCTTCGCGATCGCATGGGCGTAGGCCCCGCGCATGGTCTCCGCGCCGGCGAAAGCGCTGACCAGCATGAACAGGGTCGATTTGGGCAGGTGGAAGTTGGTCATCAGGCCGTCGGCGGCGCGGAAGCGATAGCCGGGCGTTATGAAGATCGACGTCTCGGCGGCGAACGGGCGGATCACGCCATCTTCTCGGGCGGCGCTCTCCAACAGCCGCAGCGAGGTGGTGCCGACGCAGACGATGCGTCCTCCAGCCGCCTTGGCCGCATTCAGCGCCTGCGCCGTCGCCGCATCGACCTCGCCATATTCGGCATGCATGCGGTGTTCCGACAGGTTTTCGGTCTTCACGGGCAAAAACGTGCCGGCGCCGACGTGCAAGGTCACGAACTGCAAGGTCACGCCCGTCGCCTGCAACTGCTCCAGCAGCCTGGGCGTAAAGTGCAGGCCGGCGGTGGGGGCCGCGACCGAGCCCCCCTCGTCGGCATAGACGGTCTGGTAGTCGGCGCGGTCCTGCTCGTCCTCGCCGCGCTTGGCGGCGATATAGGGCGGCAGCGGCATGGCGCCGCGCTCGCTGATCGCCGCGTCGAGATCTGGCCCTGCGAGATCGAAGGCCAGGGTGACTTCACCGCCCTCTCCTTTATCGACGACGGTAGCGTCCAGGGCGCCCAGCAGACAGGCCCTGTCCTGCATCTCTCCGAACAACACCCGGTCGCCCGGCGCCAGTTTCTTTCCCGGCTTCATGAACGCGGTCCAGCGCGAAGGCGACAGGCGTTTGTGCAGGGTCGCCTCGACCGCGACATTCGAAGCCTCGCGAATGCGCCGTCCCTTGAGCCGGGCCGGGATCACCTTCGTATCGTTGAGCACCAGCACGTCGCCGGCCCGCAGTTGCGCGGGCAGGTCTGCGACACTGAGATCTTCCAACGGACGTCCCGGCGTCACCAGCAACATCCGGGCGGCGTCGCGTGGGCTGACCGGCCGCAGGGCGATCCGGTCCTCAGGAAGTTCGAAATCGAAATCGGCGAGTTGCATGGGCGCGTTTGAAGCGCACGGGGCAAGCCAACCGTCAAGCATCCGGCGTATAGATCACCGCATGAGCCTGGCCGGATTCGTTACGCGCGGCGTCGCCCTCCCTGCCGGCCTGGCCTGCGCCGCGGCGGCTTTTCTGGCGCAGGGCGGCAGGTTCAGCGGCCACCTGGACATCCTAACGCACTTCGCACCGCTCTACCTGCTCGGCGGAACGATCGTGCTCGCCCTGGCGCTGCTCGACCGCCGGCCTCTTCGGCTTACGCTGGTGGGGGCGAGCGCGGTGCTCGCCAGCCTCGCTCTCATGGCGCCCGAACTCCTGAGCGCCTTGAAAGCCTCCTCAGCACCCCCGGAGCCGCCGTCCGCCCATACTGTGAAACTGGTGCAGTTCAACGCCGGCCGCGACAGCCAGAACCTCGAGGCGCGCATTCAATGGTTGCGCCAGGAAGATCCCGACGTGCTGGTGGTCGAGGATTCCCGCCCGGTATTCCAGACCATGGTGGCCAAGCAACTGGGCCGGCGCCAATCCTGCGGCATGACCTGCGAAATCTCGATCTTCACCCGTGAGGCGCCCCTGAAGGTGGAAAGCCCGCGCCGTGGACGAATCGGCCTTGGGCCGGCTGTGGCCGTGGCGCATCTGCAAGGCCCCGCAGGCCCCTATGCGGTGGTCGGAACCCACTATTCCTGGCCGACCGCAGTGAAGACGCATCGCGAGAACGGCCGCCGGATGCAGGAAATCCTGAAGCCTTTGCCGGCGCGGACCACGATCCTCATGGGCGACTTCAACTCCACGCCCTGGTCCTTCGCTCGCCGCCGCGACGACCGGGCCTTCGGCCTGGAGCGCCGCACACACGCCCTGCCCACCTGGCCCGCCAACGGCGTGTTCGGCCTTGCCTTCCTGCCGATCGACCATGTCTATGCCGGCGCAGGCTGGCGCACCGTTTCGGTGAGGCGCGGTCCCCGATTGGGATCGGACCACTATCCGATCGTCGTCACCCTGGCGCCGCGTTGAGGCCGCATGGAATTTGCTCGCTCGCTTCTGACTGCGTCGATGACCCTGGTGGCTCTGGTCTGCCTGGGCTGGGCTCTGGCTGCACACGGCGGGCGCTGGAGCGTCCGACTCGACGTGCTGACTCACTTCGCCCCGGTCATCCTGACCGTCGCGGTGCTGGTCGTCGTCTACGGGGCGCTGGTCGAGGCCGGAACCGCTCGTCTGGCGCTCCTGGCGATCGGAGGCGCGGCGACCCTGGCCGCCGCCTTGCTTGTCGCACCAGAATATATGCGGCCCGCCAGCGCGCCTGCGGCCGTCGGCGCGCCTGAGCAGATGACCCTGATCCAGTTCAACGCCTGGGGCCGAAACCTCGAGCTGGACGCCACGGTCTCCTGGTTGAAGGCCCAATCGCCCGACATCCTGGTCGTGGAGGAAGCCAGCCGGATCGCTCCAAAGCTCAAGGCCGCGCTTCCCGGCTATCATGTGAGCTGCGGCGCCTGCAGCGTGATGATCTTCTCCAAGGCGCAGCCGATCGCCGAAGCCATCCCGGTCTTCCCGGCCGACGGGCGACTGCGCCCGCCGATCGCCGCCGCCACCTTCCGGGATCGGCATGGCGACTACACGGTCTTCGGCACGCACTACGTCTGGCCGGTCCATGGCGGCTGGCAACAGGCTCAAGGCCGGCTGATCGCCAAGATGCTTCATCGCGTACCGCGGGACCGGCTGATCCTGTCAGGTGATTTCAACTCGACCCCGTGGTCGTTCTCGCGCCGCCGGGAGGATGCGGCCTTCGGACTGGAGCGGCGTACGCGCGGGGTGTTCTCCTGGCCCGCCGGCAAGTTTCCCAAGCTTGGCATCAACGCCCCGTTCCCGCTGCTGCCGATCGATCACGTCTATGCCGGTCCCGGCTGGCGCACCGTAAGGGTGGAACGCGGCCCGCGGTTGGGATCGGACCATTATCCAGTGATCGTGACCTTGGCCGTCTCACCCAAGGCGGCTGCGGGCCCGGCGTAGCGCCTCGCGCAACCTGGACCGTTCCTCCGCGTACCGGGTTTCCAGCTCGCGCCGGCGCGCCTCCAGTTCCCGACGTTCCTCTTCAAGGGCGGCCAGGGCGGCTTCGAAAGCCGCAGCCTGCGTGGTCAACTGGGCCTCGAGGGCCTTCACCGCCTCGATCTGAACTGGAGTTGGGCGTTTGGGCCGCCGCTGCGCCTTGGCAGGCGCCTTTACCGGCCGGATCTGACGCGGGCGCCGCAAGACCTCGCCGGGCGCGCTCAACGCCGCCTCGACCAGGCCGGGATCGTCGGTTTCATAGGCCCCGCCGCTGGCGAACAGGTCCTGGCGGGCGCCCCAGGCCGCCAGCGCCTTGGCCCTGGAACTGACGGCCACGACGTAGTCGGTGAAGCCGTCGCTGGTCACGAACACCTTCAACCGAGGGGCCATGCTCGTCGTCCTCAAGCCAGGGAGGCCAACTCCCGCGCAAGGTTCTCCCGCGCCTGCGGCTCCAGCCATTCGCGGAAGGCCGGATCGGGAAAGATAACCGACGCGTCGAGAAAGCGTTGCAGCACGCCAGCCCGGCCAGTCCGCCACAGATCGTCGGGGACGTGCGCATACTCCTCGCGCACCGCTTGCGCATAGGCGTCGTAGCGCGCGGCCGGAGCCCCCAGGATCGACAGGTCGATGGAAACCAGGATCTCTCCCAAGCGATCGCCCTCCTCCACCTGATGGCCAGCGGTCAGCCGGATCAGGCGGGCGACCTCGTCGCGGGCGTGAATCGAAACGCCGTCGACAGCACGCAACGCCGCCTTGGCGAGATCCGCGCTCCTGGCCTCGTTGTCCGACGCCTTCGGATCGTAGACCGCGTCATGCCACCAGACCGCATAGGTCAGGATCTGGCGCTCGGTGTCAGTCAGGTCCGGAACCTTCTCGAGCAGCGCCAGGCACTGCTCGATATGGGCTCTGGTATGGTAGCGGCGATGCGGCTGCGCATACGCCGCTTCCAGTTCTGGGGTCACGCGACGTCGGCGGCTACGCGGGCCGAGACGATCTTGCCCGGGCTGCGCGGCGGCTCGCCCTTCGGCAGAGAATCGACCGCCTCCATGCCTTCGACCACCTCGCCCCAGACGGTGTACTGGCCGTCCAGGAAGGTCGCGTCGTCGAAGCAGATGAAGAACTGGCTGTTGGCCGAATGCGGCGCCGAGGTGCGCGCCATCGAGCAGACGCCGCGCACGTGCGGCTCGCGCGAGAACTCGGCCTTGAGGTTCGGCTTGTCCGATCCGCCGGACCCGGTGCCGGTCGGGTCGCCGCCCTGGGCCATGAAGCCGTCGATCACCCGATGGAAGACGACGCCGTCATAAAAGCCCTCGCGCGTCAGCTCCTTGATCCGTTCCACGTGGCCAGGAGCCAGGTCGGGGCGAAGTTTGATCGTCACCGGACCCGTATCCAGGGTCAGAATGAGGGTGTTTTCCGGGTCCATTACTTCACCTCCGATGGAATTCTGATCTCGCATGCCGTGAAGTCCGCGCCCATGCGGCTGCGGACGCTGGCGATCTCGGCCTTGAACCAGGCGCTGCCCGGGTCGATCACGCGGACCTTGGGACGCTCGGCGGCGGGGATATCGGCCAGGATGCGGACCTTGTCCATCTTATCCTGCGGTGCAGCCACCGGCTCGCCCACCTTGATCGCCCGCACGACGTCGAGGCCGGCGATCACCCGCCCCCAGCCGGTGTAGCGCTTTTCGAGCGACGGATAGGCGTAGCGCATCAGGAAGAACTGGCTATTTGCGCTATCGGGGTCCTGGGCGCGGGCCATGGCCGCAACGCCGGGACAATAGAGCGGCCAGGCCGAAATCTTGCCGTCGGCGGTCATGGCCATCAGCATCGGGCTCTGGCTCATCACCGGGACGGACTTGATGAAGCCCACCTGGCTGACGTTCTGATCGGCCGCCTGCACGAAGCCGCTGTCCTGGCCCAGGCGGAACAGGAATTCCTGGGCGAGGTCCGGCTTGTCGCTGCCGCCGGTCCCGTCGTCCTGGGGATCGCCGGTCTGGTCCATGAAATTGTCGATGACGCGGAAGAACGCCCGGCCGTCATAGAAGCCCGAGCGGGTCAGTTCCTTGAGGCGCTGGACGTGAGCGGGCGCGATCTCGGGCAGCATCTCGACGATGATGCGCCCCTTGTTGGTGTCGATGACCAGCACGTCGTCCGGATTAGGCGTGCGCCAGTCTCCAGCCCCCGGCTGGGCTGGAGCTGCGGGCGCCGCCGCAGCCGCGGCGGGGGCCTGCTTCTGGGCGAGTGCGGGGCTTGCAACTGCAAGAGCGGCCGCAGCGAGGAGAACGGTTCGAATCATGCGCCCCTCGTAATGGTCGCCGGGCCGAACCGCCAGCCCCGGTTCGCCGATCAGGCGCGCCCGACCTTGGCCATCAGCGCGTCCTTGATCGTCGGGCTGACGAACTTGCCGATGTCGCCGCCGAGCATGGCGATTTCCTTGACCAGCTTGGACGAGATCGCCTGGTGGCGAGGATCGGCCATCAGGAACACCGTCTCGACCTCGCGGTCGAGCTGCTGGTTCATAGCGGTCATCTGAAATTCGTATTCGAAGTCGGCGACGGCGCGCAGGCCGCGAACGATCACCTGGGCGCCGATCTGCCGGGCGTAGTGCATCAGGAGCCCTTCGAAGGGCTGCACGACGATCTCGGCGCGGTCGGAGAGATGCGCCGTCGCCTCCCGCAGGATCGCCACGCGTTCCTCGAGCTCGAACAGAGGGCCCTTGCCGACATTGATCGCGACGCCGATCACCAGCTTGTCCACCAGCTTCACCGCCCGGCCGATAATGTCGGTATGGCCGTTGTGGATCGGGTCAAAGGTTCCCGGATAAAGCCCCACACGCGTCATTCGACGTCTCCCCCCTGTTGCGGTGCAACAGGATTTCACCGCGGCTGGCGACGAAAGCAAGTCAAAATCCGTCACGCAACCGCCGGTTAAACCGGCAGTTGCAAGCCTTGACTATTCGGCGGCGTCTTCGTCGAGCTCGGCTCCATCCTCGCCGTCCTCGCCGCCCTGGCCCTCGAGCCGCTCGACGGAGACCACATGCTCCTCGCGGCTGGTGCGGAAGATCATCACCCCGGAGGTGTTGCGGCCGACCATGCGCACCTGGTTCACCGGCGTGCGGATCAATTGGCCCTGGTCGGTCACCAGCAGGATCTCATCGTCTTCCTCGACCGGGAACGAAGCGGCCAGGCGACCGCCCTTCTTGGTCAGGTCCTGGGCCAGCAGCCCCTGCCCGCCGCGGCCCGTGCGCCGGAACTCGTAGGCCGAGGTCCGCTTGCCGAAACCTTCGGTCGATACGGTGAGCAGCACTTCTTCGGCCGCGCCCAGCTCGGCGATCCGCTCCACGCTGAGGGTGACGTCGCCCTCGGCCTCGTCGTCGTCGGAGGGAGCAGCTTCCTCGACCTCGTCGCCGGTCGCCCGCCGCATGGCGTTGGCGTGCTTCACATAGGCGGCCCGTTCGGCGGGACTGGCCTCGACCGAACGCAGCACGGCCATGGAGATCACGCTGTCGCTGTCGGCCAGGCGGATGCCTCGCACGCCGGTCGAATCACGGCCGGCGAACACCCGCACCTCTTCGGTGGCGAACCGGATGCAGCGGCCGAGCGCGGTGGTCAGCAGGATATCGTTCTGCTGGGCGTTGCACAGGCCGACGCCGATGATCGCATCGCCGTCGTCCAGCTTCATGGCGATCTTGCCGTTGCGCTTGATGCCCTGGAAGTCGCTCAGCTTGTTGCGGCGGACGTGGCCGGACCGCGTCGCGAACATCACGTCGTACTGGCCCCAGGCGCCCTCGTCCTCGGGCAAGGGCAGGATCGAGGTGATGCTCTCGCCCGGCTCGATCGGCAGCAGGTTGATGAACGCCTTGCCGCGCGAGGTCGGCGTGCCGACCGGCAGGCGCCAGACCTTGAGCTGATAGACCTTGCCGCCCGAGGAGAAGAACAGCATCGGCGTATGGGTGCTGGCCGAGAAGACGCGGGTCACCGCATCCTCGTCCTTGGTCGACATGCCCGAGCGGCCCTTGCCGCCCCGGTGCTGGGTCCGATAGGTCGCCAGCGGCGTGCGCTTCACATAGCCGCCGTGGGTGACGGTGATGACCATCTCCTCGCGGGCGATCAGGTCCTCATCCTCGACGTCGGCGTCGCCGTCGACGATCTGGGTGCGGCGCGGTACGGCGAAGGCGTCCTTCACCTCGACCAGTTCCTCGCGGACGATAGCCATCACGTTCTCGCGCGACGACAGGATGGTCAGGTGGCCCTGGATGGTGTCGGCCAGCGCGCGCGCCTCGCCGAAGATCTCGTCGCGGCCAAGGCCGGTCAAGCGCGACAGGGTGAGGGCGAGGATGGCGCGAGCCTGTTCCTCGGTCAGGTGGATCTTGCTTTCCTCGATCACCACCGTGCGCGGGTCGGCGATCAGTTCGACCAGTGGCATCATGTCGCCGGTCGGCCAATGGCGGGCCACCAGGCGCTCGCGCGCCTCGGCCGGGTCCTTGGACGAGCGGATGATGTGGATGAACTCGTCGATATTGGCGACGGCGATGGCCAGACCGACCAGCACGTGACCGCGGTCGCGCGCCTTGGAGAGCTCGAACTTCACGCGCCGGACAACGACTTCCTCGCGGAAATCGACGAAGGCGGCAACCAGTTCGCGCAGGTTCATCTCCCGCGGACGGCCGCGGTCGAGCGCCAGCATGTTCACCGCGAACGACGATTGCAGCGGCGTGTAGCGATAGAGCTGGTTGAGGACGACGTCGGGGGACGCCTCGCGCTTCATCTCGATGACCACGCGCATGCCGTCGCGGTCGCTTTCGTCGCGCAGATCGGCGACGCCCTCGATCTTCTTCTCGCGCACCAGTTCGGCGATGCGCTCGACCATCGCAGCCTTGTTCACCTGATAGGGAATCTCGGTGATGACGATGGCTTCGCGATCCTTGCGGATTTCCTGGATGTCCGCCTTGCCGCGCACGATCACCGAGCCGCGGCCGCTGGCCAGGG
>NZ_JAYRST010000061.1:0-18005 GCF_041920015.1 Phenylobacterium sp. | reverse complement strand
CGTTAGAGAAGCCTCCCTCTTCGACAAGGTGACCGGCAGCCGTGCGTCTTCCCCAGGCCAGATTGGATCAGGTCCTCGACCGCTTCCGCGAGATCGAGGCGCGCATGGGCGCGGCGACCGACGGCGCCGAGATCGTCCGCCTGTCCAAGGAGCATGCCGAATTGAAGCCGGTGGCCGACGCCGTAAGCGCGCTGGCCCGCGCCCGCGAGGAGTTGCCCGAGCTGGAGGAGATGGCCAAGGCCGGCGACGCCGAAATGGCCGCCCTCGCCCAGGACGAACTCGCCGCGCTGGACGAGCGCCTGCCCGAGCTGGAGCGCGAGGTCGCCCTGCTGCTGGCCCCCAAGGACAAGGACGAGAACGCCTCGGCCATCCTGGAAGTGCGCGCCGGCACCGGCGGCGACGAGGCGGCCCTGTTCGCCGGCGACCTCTTTCGCATGTACCAGCGCTACGCCCAGAACCACGGCTGGCGGGTGGAGATCGACAGCGTCTCCGAGGGCGAGGTCGGCGGCTACAAGGAAATCATCGCCTCGATCACCGGGGAGGGCGTGTTCGGCCGCCTGAAGTTCGAAAGCGGGGTCCACCGCGTCCAGCGCGTGCCCGAGACCGAGGCCGGCGGGCGCATCCACACCTCGGCCGCCACCGTCGCCGTCCTGCCCGAGGTCGAGGACGTCGAGATCGAGATTCGCGACCAGGACCTGCGCATCGACACCTACCGCTCGTCCGGCGCCGGCGGCCAGCACGTCAACAAGACCGACTCGGCCGTGCGCATCACCCACCTGCCGACCGGCATCGTAGTGACCTCGTCGGAGAAGTCCCAGCACCAGAACCGCGCCCGCGCCCTGAAGGTGCTGCAGGCCAGGCTCTACGACATGCAGCGCGAGGCGCTCGACACCGCGCGCGCCGACGCCCGCAAGACCCAGGTCGGTTCGGGCGACCGCTCCGAACGCATCCGCACCTACAACTTCCCGCAGGGGCGCGTGACCGACCACCGGATCAATCTGACCCTCTACAACCTCGCCAAGGTCATCGAGGGCGAGGCGCTGGACGATGTGATCAATCCGCTGATCGCCGAGGACCAGGCCGCGCGCCTGGCCGCCCTGGAAGAGGAACTGGGCTAACGGCGCAGCACCCGGCGCACGCGCTCGGCCTGCCGGCGGCCGTCCTCGACCGCCTTCTGCTTGATCCTCGCGACGTCGAGGTGGAACGCCAGCCCGACGCTGTCGGCCATGGCCGCTCCGCGCTCGCCCATCGGCGCCGGCGCGCCGGTGGTCGAATCCAGCGCCGTCTGGTGCTCGATCTCGGCGTTCAGCTCGGCCCCCAGCAGCACGACCATCACCGAGAACCAGACCCAGGTCATGAACGCCACCACTGCGCCCAGCGAGCCGTAGGTCACGTCGAAATGGGCGACATTGTTGAGATACCAGGAAAAGCCCAGCGATCCGCCCATCCAGGCCGCCGCCGCCAGCAAGGCGCCCAGCGAGACCCACCGCCACCTGGCCCGCGCCCGGCACGGCGCGTAGCGATAGAGCAGCGAGAAGGCGCCCGCGGCCATTCCCCACAGCGCCGCCCAGCGCAACGGGATCCACACGGCTGCCAGCGCGCCCAGGCCCAGCCGGTCGAACATCACCGGGGCGGCCACCAGCAGGGCGGTCATCACCACCAGGAACAGCAGCGCCCCGAAGGTGAACAGATAGGTCAGGGCGGTCCGGCGGACGATGTTGCGCTTCTCGTCCTCGTCATAGGCGATGTTCACCCCGTCGAAGAGCGCCTTCATCCCCGCATTGGCCGACCAGATCGACAGCAGCAGGCTGACCAGGAAGGCCAGGGAGAGCGTCGCCTGCGGCCGGGTCGCCAGCCGCACCATCTGCTCGCCGACGATCTGCACCACTTCCTGTGGGAACACCGCCGACATCTCGCGAAGTTGCTGCTCGACCGCCGCCAGGTCCGCGAAGATGCCGTACAGCGAGACGAACACCCCGATCGCCGGGAACAGCGCCAGCAAGGTGTAGAAGGTCACGCCCCCCGCCACCGCCGGCAACCGGTCGCGGCCGATCTCCTGATAGGTCCGCCAGGCGATGTCCTTCCAACCGCGCAGGGGAATGTGATGCGGCCCCTGGGCCAGCCGCCCGCGGCCGGGCTCGGCCTCCTCGAAGACCTGGGGCGAGGCGACCGCCTCCACGCTCAGCGTCCCCGGCGCGGGCTTGCGCGCCCGGCGCAGCAGTTCGGCCATGGCGATCAGCCCCAGCCACGGCGCGGCCCGCAAGGCGATCGAGGCGATCCGCCCGGCTCCGTCCTTCTCGCTCTTTCGCGCCATCTCATCCCCATAGCGCCCCACGAGCGCCAGAAACACCTCGGCGCCGGCCCCGTTCCCGATATGGGGGCGGCGACTTCCGGCCCGCCCGCGACTATACGGGAGAAGACCCTGGCGCATTCGCCTATCGAGGAACCATGACCGGCCACGTCGCTGCGCTCTATCGCCATCCCGTCAAGGGCTTCACGCCTGAGCGGCTCGGCCACGCCGACCTCGCCGCCGACGGCCCCTTCCCCTGCGATCGCCTGTTCGCGGTCGAGAACGGCCCCTCGGGCTTCGATCCGGCCGCACCGGCCTGGATCAGCAAGCAGAAGTTCACCGTCCTGGCGGCCATTCCCCAGGTCGCCAAGGCCCGCACCGCCTATGACGAGGCCAGCGGCGTCCTCACCGCCACGGCCGAGGGTCTGCCGCCGTTCTCGGGCGACCTGGCCGAGCCGCCCGTCCGCGAAGCCTTCACCGCCTGGCTCGCCCAGGTGATCGGTCTGCAGGACATCCGCGGCCCGCTGCGCCTGGTCGACGCGCCCGGCCACCGGTTCATGGATCACCCCAAGGGCCATGTCTCGATCATCAACCTCGCCAGCATCCGTGACCTGGAAAGCAAGATCGGCCGCCCGGTCGATCCCCTGCGGTTCCGCGGCAACGTCTATGTCGAGGGCTGGCCGGCCTGGGCCGAGAACGACTGGATGGGGCGCGACCTCATGCTCGGCTTCGCCCGCGCCCGGGTCTTCGAGCCGATCGTGCGGTGCGCGGCCACCCACGTCGACCCGACCACCGCCGAGTGCGACATGGACGTGGCCAAGGCGCTGTTCGACAACTACGGGCACATGAAGCTGGGCGTCTACGTTCACGTCACCGCATCCGGGCGCGTCACCACCGGCGACGCCATCACCGCGCCCAACCTGGAGCCCGCCGCATGAGCATGACCCTGCTTCAGGCCTGGCAGTCGGCCAAGTCGCGCCTGGAAGCCGCCCACATCGCCGGGCCTGTGATCGACGCACGGCTGCTGGTCGAGGCCGCGGCCGACGCCACCCGCGCGGACATCGTCACCGATCCGCACCGCGCCCTGACGCCCGAGCAGGAGGCGCGTCTGGCCGACTACGTCTCGCGCCGCGAACGCCGCGAGCCGGTCAGCCACATCCTGGGCCGCAAGGGCTTCTGGAAGGTGATGCTGGCGGTCAACGCCGACGTCCTGACCCCGCGGCCCGAGACCGAGGTCATCGTCGACTACGTGCTCAAGCAGTTCCCCGAACAGATGCCCTTCACCATCCTCGACCTGGGCGTCGGGTCGGGGGCGATCATCCTGTCGATCCTGGCCGAGCGTCCGGCCGCCAAGGGCCTGGCCACCGACATCTCCGACGAGGCCCTGGCGGTGGCGCGCGAGAACGCCGCCAATCTGGGCCTGGCCCCGCGCGTGGCCTTCGCCCGCGGCGACTGGACCGCGGGCCTGGCGGACGAGAGCTTCGACGTCGTCGTCTCCAACCCGCCCTACATCTCCAGCGAGGTCATCGAGACCCTGGAGCCGGAGGTGAAGCAGTACGATCCGCGCCTGGCGCTCGACGGCGGCGCCGACGGCCTGGACGCCTACCGGACCCTCGCGCCCGAGATCATGCGGGTGCTGAAGCCCGGCGGCGCCTTCGCCGTCGAGATCGGCTACGACCAAAAGGACGCGGTCGAGGCTCTGTTCAACGCCGCCGGCGCCAACGACGTCTGGACCATCAAGGACTTGTCGACCCACGACCGCGTCGTCGTCGGCGTGAAAAACCCCTTGGAAACCCGCAAGTGAATCGCTAAGTCTCTATCTCGTCTCCACCCAATTCGCCGGTGCTAGAGGTTTGGGCCGTCCTGAGAAACCGGGACGGAAAGCCGCTCCGGCAGGCGCGCAGGCCTAGCGTGTCTCGCGCCTACAGGTCAGGGCGGACGACGGAGAACACTTACGTCTTCAACACGGACTTACGGGCCAAGCAGCCCGATCAAGGCGAGAGGATAGGCCGCGCGCAAACCGGCGACGACCGACGCGGCGGCGGACACAAAGAATGAGAGATTTCAAGGGTATGAAGCGCCAGCGCGGCCGCAATCGCGGCGGCGGAGGCGGCAAGCCGCAACAGCAGAACGCGAACCGGGCCTTCGATTCCAACGGCCCGGACGGCGTCAAGGTGCGCGGCAACGCCCAGCACGTCTTCGAGAAATACCAGCAGCTCGCCCGCGACGCCTCGTCGGCCGGCGACCGCGTGCTGGCCGAGAACTACCTGCAGCACGCCGAGCATTATTTCCGCGTCGTGCGCGCCATGCAGCCGACCAAGCCCGCCGCCGAGATTCTCGGCCGCGACAACTATTCCGGCGGCCTCGACATCGATTTCGAGGACGAGAGCGGCGCCCAGGCGGCCGCTGAAGCCGAAGCCGCCGCTGCAGCCGCGGCGGTGGAAGCCGAGGGCGGTGAAGGCGGCGAGACCGAAGGCCAGCAGGCCCGCGGCGAGCGCTGGCGCGACCGCGAGGATCGCCCGCAACGCGACGACCGCCGCGACCGGGACGACCGTCCCCGCGGCGAGCGTTTCGAGAATCGCCGCGATCGCGACCGTTGGCAGAACCGCGACGAGCGCCCCCGCGACGACCGTCAACGCGAGGATCGTCAGCGCGACGACCGCCCGCGCGGCGAGCGTGAGGATCGCCGTGATCGTGACCGCGACCGTGACGACCGTCCCCGCGGCGAGCGCTTCGAAGGCCGCCGCGACCGTGAGGACCGCCGCGACCGCGAAGACCGCGACCCGCTGGCCGTGGTCGAACCGCAAGCCGCCCCGCTGGGCGCGCCGAGCGAAGAGACCGCCCCCTCCCCCGTCCTGCGCGACGAGGACGGCGGCGAGAGCCACGCCCCGGCCTTCCTGAAGGCCCCGCGCGCGCCCCGCGCCCCCAAGGCCGAGACGCCCGCCGCCGACGGCGAGGAAAAGCCCAAGCCCCGCCGCCGCCGCGCCCCGCGCAGCTTCGAAGGCGGCGACGCCTCCCCGAACGAAACCGAAGACGCCTGATGTTCCTCCCTCCCCCGCTGGGGGAGGGGTGATCGCATATGGGTGTCATCCCGGTTCGCGGAGCAAGACCGGGACCTGTGAACACATCCGGTTCAGAACGTACCTGGGCGGTGCAAGACCCTGAACGCTCAGGTGTTCCTACGGCCTTCTAGAACCGGTACCCCGCTCCGATGCGGAAGCTGCGCCCAGGCAGCGGCGCATAGTCCTTCAGGAACGAGGCGTGCTCGCGCGCCTCGGCGTCGTTGAGGTTCCGCCCCTCGAAGAATACCTTGAGGTTCCGGTCGGCGAAGGGCGTCGCCGAGACCGACACGTTCAACATGCGATAGTCGTCGGTCGGCAGTTCGTACTGCGCCGTCCGCTTCTGGCCCCCGACCTGGCGCAGTTCCAGCTTGCCGGTCCACCAACCGCCCTCGAACACCGCCCTCCCGGTCGCCGACCACGGCGGAATGCGCGGCGGCGCGCCCAGGTCGGTCTCGCCGCGCACATAGTCGGCCGCCCCTTCCAGGCGGAAGCTGCGCTCCCCATCCTGCCACAGCCGATAGGAGGCCTCGGCCTCGGCGCCGTAGAACTTCGCGTCGGTCTGCACGAAGCGATAGACCCGGAAGCCGGACTCGTCATCGACGTCCGCGCTCGCACGCAGGTCGATGAACCCGTCGTACTTCACCGCGAAGGCGTGCAGGTCGGTGGACCACGGACCGCCCGAATAGTGGACCGTCGCATCCAGCGAGTATGAAATCTCCCTGCCCAGCCCGGCGTCGCCGACCTCGAACTGCTGCGTCGCCGGGTGCGGCCCTTCGGAGAACAGCTCCTCCTCGCTCGGCGCACGGCTGGTGCGCGACCCGCTGATCCCCAGGAACCAGCCCTCGGCCGGCCGCAGGAACGCCCCCACCGAGCCCGAGACGTTGGTGAAGTCCCGCTTGGCGATCACACTGTCCAGCGTGCGCTGGTCCAGCCGCAGGCCGCCCTCGATCCCCCAGGTGTCCTTGTCGAGGCGCTGCAGGGTGAAGACCCCGTACTCCTCGATGTCGGTCTTTGGGATCAGCGCCTCTTCACCGACCGCGTCGATGCTCTTCTGCAGCGCCTGGAACCCGACCGCGCCCTGCCAGCCGTTCCGGTCGGGCTGCACCAGCTCCAGCCGCGCCTCCCAGCCGTCCGAATAGAAGGTCGTGCCGACCTCCTCGCCCTCGTATTCGGTGTGGGTGTAGTCGGCCCAGCCGCCGGCGAAGCGCAGCTTCTCGAACGGCCCGAGGTCCAGGTTCAGCTCGCCCTGGGCGTCGACCCGCGTCTGCTCCAGGCCGATGGTCACGTCCTCCTCGGCCGCGACGCCATAGGTGGTGTCGGTCTTCTTGATCGACACCCCGCCATAGCCCAGCGATCCGACATAGGAGACGCCGCCGCCGTAGTTGGTCAGCTCGACCGCGCTGTTGGCCACCTTGGTCGCCTCCCGCAGCGGCGGCGGCAGGCCCTCTTCCTGCGCCAGGCGGCGCGAGACCTGCTCGACCGGAACCTCGTAGTCGCCGCTCTCCCGGCGCAGGCCGTCGAGGCTGAACACCCAGTCGCCAACCCCCAGCTTGAAGGCGGCCGAAGCCATATGGCCGCGGTCGCCGCTGGAGCCCGAGGCCAGCATCCGCCCGTGAAAGCCGTCCTCGACCTTGTTGGGAATCCGGTCGTCGATGATGTTGACGATGCCGCCGATGGCCGAGCCGCCATAGGCCAGGGCCGAGGGGCCGCGCAGCACCTCGATCCGCTCGGCCTCCTGCGGGTCTGTCGCCACCTGATGGTCCGGCGACAGGGCCGAGGCGTCGATCATCCCGACGCCATTGGTCAGCACCAGCACCCGCGGCCCCGCCAGGCCGCGGATCACCGGGCGGCTGGCGCCGGGCCCGAAGAAGGTCGAACGCACCCCCGGCAGGCCCGACAGCACGTCGCCCAACCCCGCGGGCGGCGCGGTGTCCAGGTCGTCGCGCTTGATCACATCGACGCTGGTGGTGGTCGAATCCATCGACACCACATAGGGCGCGCCGGTGACGACCACCTCGGAGACTTCCTTCGGCGCATCGGCGGCCCAAGCCGCCTCCGTGGCGAGCGCCGCGAGACAGAGGGTGCTGGCGGCGGCCAGCAGTCGGAACCTGTACATATGGACGCCTCGGGCGCTGGCGGGCGGACTTGAAACAGCCGCCATCCGTTACGACATAACGGCTTTCCGTTATGAGATAACATAACCAGTCGTCAAGCGGCTTTACTTGCCGACCGGCCCGGAGCCGGGTAGCCAATGCACATGGGAACCGAGTGTCACCACGCCGACGGCGCGCATCCGGGCCTCAAGGGCCAGGCGCTGCTGCACGCCCTCACGGCGGCCGAGAGCCGTTGCGTCGCGACGCAGGAACGCCTCACCGGCCCCCGCCGCCGCGTCCTCGAACTGCTGCTCGAGGCCGACGCCCCCCAGAAGGCCTACGACCTCATCGCCGCCTTCGGCGCCCATGGCGAGCCGGCCAAGCCGCCCACCGTCTATCGCGCGCTGGAATTCCTCGAACGGCTGGGCTTCGCCCATCGGATCGAGAGCCTGAACGCCTACGTCCCCTGCCGCATCGACGGTCCCGAACACCGCGCCGCCTTCCTGATCTGCGACTGCTGCGGCGCGGCCGAGGAGTTCGAGCCGGACTTCTCCAGCCAGCTCGCCGCCGCCGAACGCGCCGGCTACCAGGTCTCCACCATCACCCTGGAAGCCCGCGGCCGCTGCGCCGCCTGCCGCGCGGACTAGGGTTTCAGGCGCACCGATCGGAAAAGCCGGTGATCGAAGTCACCCCCGCCATCAGCCTCGACGAGGCCGAGATCACCGAACGATTCATCCGCTCGGCCGGCCCCGGCGGCCAGAACGTCAACAAGGTCTCGACGGCGGTCGAGTTGCGCTTCGACGTACGCCATTCGCCCTCGTTACCCAACGATGTGGCCGTGCGGCTGATGCGGTTGGCCGGGCGCAAGATCACCCAGGACGGGGTGCTGGTGCTGACCGCCATGAGCTTTCGCACCCAGGAGCGCAATCGCGCCGACGCGCTCGAACGGCTCCTCGACCTGATCCGCAAGGCCGCCGAGCCGCCGCCTCCGCCGCGCAAGAAGACCAAGCCCACCAAGGCCTCGCAAAAACGTCGCGTCGACACCAAGGTCCGCCGCGGCGGCGTCAAGGCCATGCGCGGCAAGGTGCGAGGAGACGACTGACGCGCGCCAAATCGACCACCCGGCCCTTGGCGTGGCCCGCCCGCGGCGCATAAGGTGCAGGCGTCATGTCACGTACCCGCCTCGTCTCCGCCTCCGCCGCCCTGCTGCTGGTCGCCGCCTGCGCCCCGACCCTGGGTCCGCCGCCCCCGCCTCCGCCGCCGGGTTCGACGCCGCCGTCGCCGGGCGTCTTCCGCCCCGAGGACTTTTCGTGGTCGGCCGTGCCGGGGCCTGGCCGCATTGAGGGCCGCCTGGCCTACAGGGCCGGCCAGACCCGCTATTCCTGCGCCGGCGCCGGCGTGGTGCTGACGCCCGAGACGCCCTGGACGCGCCGGCGGATGACCATCCTCTATACCTCGCCCGAGCGTTCGGCCCTGCCGGCCGACGAGGTTCGCGCCCGCACGCCTTCGGCGCCCAGCGGCGACTACTCGGCCTTCGTCAAGCGCACGGTCTGCGACCAGAACAGCCGCTTCAGCTTCTCGGGCCTCGCCAACGGCGCCTGGTACGTCATCACCGTCGCCAAGCCGGTCGGCGCGCCTGGCCCGGACATCGCCATCATGAAGCGGGTCGAGGTCCGCGGCGGCCGCACCCTGGCCCTGGACCTCTAGAGTAGAATCCGACGGCGAAACGGAAAACGCCCCGGAGATCGCTCTCCGGGGCGTCATTCCTAGTGGACCTTGGCCTTGCCGATCTCCAGGCCCTCGGCGCCGGCGCCGACCTGGATGACCGATCCGTCCTCCAGGTCGCCCGCCAGCAGCTTGCGGGCGATGGGGTCGACCAGCTCCTTCTGGATCACGCGCTTCAAGGGGCGCGCGCCATAGACCGGGTCGTAGCCCTTCTCCGCTAGCCAGTGCATGGCCGCCGGGTCGAGCACGAGGCTCATGCGCCGGTCGGCCAGCAGCTTCTCGACCCGCTGGAGTTGGATGCCGACGATGTTGTCCATCTCCCCGCGGCCCAGCCGCTTGAAGAGGATGATCTCGTCGATCCGGTTCAGGAACTCGGGCCGGAAGTGGCGGCGAACCACCTCCATCACCATCGGCCGCGCCGCCTCGACGTCCTCGCCCTCGGCCTGATTGGCCAGGAACTCGGACCCCAGGTTCGAGGTCATGATCAGGATGGTGTTCCGGAAGTCGATCGTGCGGCCCTGGCCATCGGTCAGGCGACCGTCGTCCAGCACCTGCAGCAGCACGTTGAACACGTCCGGGTGCGCCTTCTCCACCTCGTCGAACAGCACGACCTGATAGGGCCGGCGCCGCACGGCTTCGGTCAGCGCCCCGCCCTCGTCGTAGCCGACATAGCCGGGAGGCGCGCCGATCATCCGGCTGACCGAGTGCTTTTCCATGTACTCCGACATGTCGAGGCGGGTGATCGCGCTCTCGTCGTCGAACATGAACTCGGCCAGGGCCTTGGTCAGCTCGGTCTTGCCGACCCCGGTGGGGCCGAGGAACAGGAACGAGCCGATCGGGCGGTTGGGGTCCTGCAGCCCGGCGCGCGCGCGGCGCACGGCGTCGGCCACCGCGACGAGGGCTTCCTCCTGCCCGACCACGCGGCCGCGCAAGGCGTCCTCCATCGCCAGCAGCTTCTCGCGCTCGCCTTCCAGCATCTTGTCGACCGGAATGCCGGTCCAGCGGCTGACCACGGCGGCGATCTGCTCGGCGTCCACGACCTCGGGCGAGATCGGGTTCTCGGCCGCAGCTTCTTCCTCCTCGGCCAGGCGGCGCTCCAGGGCCGGGATCTCGCCATAGGCGATCTCCGAGGCGCGCTGCAGGTCGCCGCGGCGCTGGGCCGCGACCAGTTCGGCGCGCAGCCGGTCCAGGGCCTCGCGGGCCTGGGCGGCGGACGAGACCTTGTCCTTCTCGGCCTTCCAGCGCGCGGTCATCTCGGCCGATTGGCCTTCCAGATCGTCCAGCTCGTCTTCCAGCTTCTCCAGCCGCGCCTTGGAGGCGGCGTCCGGCTCCTTGGCCAAGGCCTCGCGCTCGATCTTGAGCTGCACGATGCGCCGGTCGATCTCGTCCAGCTCCTCGGGCTTGGAGTCGACCGCCATGCGCACGCGGCTGGCCGCCTCGTCCACCAGGTCGATGGCCTTGTCGGGCAGGAAGCGGTCGGTGATGTAGCGGTTCGAGAGCGTCGCCGCCGCCACGATGGCGCTGTCAGAGATGCGCACCCCATGGTGCACCTCGTACTTCTCCTTCAACCCGCGCAGGATCGAGATCGTGTCCTCGACGGTCGGCTCGCTGACGAACACCGGCTGGAACCGGCGGGCCAGAGCCGCATCCTTCTCGACGTGCTTGCGGTACTCGTCCAGCGTGGTCGCGCCGACGCAATGCAGCTCCCCGCGCGCCAGGGCGGGCTTGAGCAGGTTCGAGGCGTCCATCGCCCCATCCGTCTTGCCGGCCCCGACCAGGGTGTGCATCTCGTCGATGAAGAGGACGATGGAGCCTTCGGCCGCCGTGACCTCGCCCAGAACGGCCTTCAAACGCTCCTCGAACTCGCCGCGATACTTCGCGCCGGCGATCAGCGCGCCCATGTCGAGCGCGTGGAGCTGCTTGTCTTTCAGGCTTTCGGGCACGTCGCCATTGACGATGCGCAGGGCCAGGCCCTCGACGATCGCAGTCTTGCCGACGCCCGGCTCGCCGATCAGCACCGGGTTGTTCTTGGTCCGGCGCGACAACACCTGGATGGTGCGGCGAATCTCCTCGTCGCGGCCGATCACCGGGTCGAGCTTGCCGTCCCGCGCGGCCTGGGTCAGGTCGCGGGCGTAGCGCTTGAGCGCGTCATAGCCTTCCTCGGCCGAGGCGCTGTCGGCGGTCTTGCCCTTGCGCATGGCCTTGGCGGCCTCCTCCAGCGCCGAAACATTGGCGCCGGCGTCCTTCAGCGCCTTGGCCGCCTCGCCGCCTTCCTTGGCGATGGCGATCAGCAGCCGCTCGGTGGTGACGAAGGCGTCGCCCGCGGCCTTCGCCCCGGCCTCGGCCTCGGCGAAGATGCGCGCGGTCTCGGGCGACATGTAGAGCTGGCCCGAGCCGCCCTCCACCTTGGCCCGCTTGGCCAGCAGGGCGTCGGCCGCCTGGTCGGCGGCGTCGGGCCTTCCGCCCGCGCTCTGGATCAGCGCGCGGCTCAGGCCGTCCTTTTCCTCCAGCAGCACCTTGAGCAGGTGCTCGGGCGCAAGCTGCTGGTGCCGGCGCGCCAGCGCCAGGCTTTGGGCCGACTGGATCGCCTGCTTGGCGCGGTCGGAATAGAGATCAATGTTCATGCGGTCCCCTCGATAGGCGGATTGGCGGGGCCGCCTCCAAGGAGCACGGCCACGCCTCGATGGGATGTAGTGTGGCCAAAGCGCCACACAAGCCGCGGCGGTTCCCAAAAATCAGCCCGGCGAGCCGATCTTTCCGAAAAGCGCCGCGGCCGCCTTGAGCCTTCGCAAAATCTACTCGCGCGCCATCTCGGCCGCGCCCACCGCCTCGCCGTCCAGCGCCTGGTCGGCGTCCATGGTCACGGTCACGGTCTTCAGCGCCCCGGTGAACCTGAACGGCTCGGCATAGTCCCCGACCGGGCTGCCGCGGTCGCGGCCGATGTCCAGGCCCGACCATGAGATCAGGGTCATGAAACCCATATGGGTGTGGACGCCGCCGGCGTCCTTTCCATCCACCGTCAGGGTGAAGCTGCGCCCATCGCCCTGGGTCACCCGCACGCCCAGCCGGCGCCGCCCGGGCGGGACCGCCGCCTCCGAACTCACCGTCGTCCTCGCCCCGCCGACGTTCAAGGTATGATGCAGCCGTCCGTCCCGCACGAACAGGGAATAGCCGCTGGTGGCGTCGCCATGGGCGATCAGCACCCCTTCGTCGCCTTCGGCCAGGTTCACCTCGGCCTCGATGAAATAGGAGCGCGAGCGCACGTCCGGCGCGCAATCGCCCGGCAGGTGCCCCATGCCCTTGTGGAACACGAACCGCTTGCGCGCGCCCTGGTGGCGCAGGGCGTTCTCGGCGAAGCGCGGCCCGAACCGGTCGTCCAGCGGCAGCACCTTGCAGCGCTCGGCCTGCCGCCACCACTCGTCCACCAGCGCCGTCAGCCGCCCCGGCTCGCGCTCGGCCAGGTCCTCGACTTCCGAGAAGTCGGCCGCCAGGTGGTAAAGCTCCCAGCGATCGTCGTCGAACGCCGCGCCCGGCGGATGGAACGCCACCGCCTTCCAGCCGTCCTGCACCAGGCCGCGGTGGCCGAACATCTCGAAATACTGCGCCTGGGTCTTGGACGGCGCGGCCGGGTCGGCCAGCGAGGCGGCGAAGCTCGTCCCCTCCATCGGCGCCTGGGCCAGGCCGTTGATCGTGGCCGGCGGAGTGATCCCGATCACGTCCAGCAAGGTCGGGGTCAGGTCGCAGGCGTGGGCGAACTGGGTCCGGGTCTCGCCCCGCGCGGCGATCCCGTTCTTCCAGGCGATCACCAGCGGGTCGCGGATGCCGCCGCCGTGGGTGTTCTGCTTGTAGCGCTTGAGCGGCGTGTTCGAGGCCATGGCCCAGCCGTGCGGGAAGTTCGAATGGCTGTCTGGCCCGCCGATGTCCTCGATCCGCGCCAGCTTCTCCGGCATCGGCTCGAACTTCATGTTGTAGGGGCCCATGGCGTTGACGAAGCCCAGCGGCCCGCCCTCCTGGCTCGCCCCGTTGTCCGACAACACCAGGATCAGGGTGTCGTCCTTGACGCCCGCGTCCTCGAGAAAGGCGACCAGCCGCGCCAGGTGGCGGTCGGCGTGGTCCAGCATGCCGGCGAAGGCGCTCTGGAGCCGGGTGAACACCCTTTGCTCGTCCGGCGAATGCTCGGCCCAGGCCTTCACCCCGTCGTTGCGCGACGGCAGCCGGGTGTCTTCCGGAACGATCCCCATCGCCTTCTGCCGCGCGAGGCGCCGCTCGCGCTCGACGTCCCAGCCGGCCTCGAACACCGCATCATAGCTCTTGATGATGTCCATCGGCGCCTGGTGCGGCGCGTGGCAGGCGCCCAGCCCCAGCCACAGCAGCCAGGGCTGCTCCGGCGCATCGGCGATATGGTCGGCGATGAAGCGGATCGACTCGTCCACCAGGTCTTCGGTCAGGTGGTAGCCGTCCTTGTACTTGCCCGGCGGGTCGATCGGGGTGTTGTCGCGCACGAGTTCGGGCGAGAACTGGTCGGTCTCGGCGTCCATGAAGCCGTAATAGCGGTTGAAGCCCCGCCCCAGCGGCCAGCCGTCATAGGGCCCCGCCGCCCCGGTCTGGTTCAGCGGCGTCGCGTGCCACTTGCCGACCATGTAGGTCCCATAGCCGCTGGCGCGCAGGATCTCGGCCAGCGTCCCGGCCTCCGGCGCGATCTTGCCGCGGTAGCCGGGGAAGCCGGAGTCGAAATTGGCCAGGCACCCCATGCCCACCGAATGGTGGTTGCGCCCGGTCAGCAGCGCCGCGCGCGTGGTCGAACACATGGCCGTGGTGTGGAAGCCGGTGTAGCGCAGGCCGTCAGCCGCCAGGGCGTCGATGGTCGGGGTGCGGATCGGCGAGCCGTAGCAGCCGAAGTCCGAGAATCCCACATCGTCGAACAGCACCACCAGCACGTTCGGCGCGCCCTTCGGCGGACGCGCCGGCGCCGGCCAGTAGGGGACCGAGTCCGCCAGGGTCCTGCCGATCTTCGCCTTGCCGTCCGGTCCCGACATTTTGGCAGACTCCATGCTAATTCTATGGAGTTGTCGCCCGGAACCGCCCGATTGGCAAGCTGGCCCAGCAAAAGGTGTCACCCCGGAAAGCGCGGAGCGCTTATCCGGGGCCCATGCACGCAGATGGATCAGGATGGGCGCGGCCGAGCCAACCCCCTTCAAGATCAGGTGTTCATAGGTCCCGGTCTTGCTTCGCAAACCGGGAAGACACGAACAGCGCAGCCAGCCCGCCCGCTACTTCTGGTTCGCGTAGAGCTTCACCACCTCGTAGAGGAAGTCGCGGCCTTCATAGAGCGAGCGCACGCGCATCTTCTCGTTGAGGCCATGGGCGCCGTTGCCGCCGACCTCGCCGAAGAAGCCGGTCAGGCCGTAGGTCGGCACGCCCACGGCGTTCAGGAACCGCCCGTCCGTCGCGCCCGTCGCCATCACCGGAACCACCGGCACGCCCGGCCACAGCTTGGCCGCGACCTTCTCCACCGGCCCCATGATCTGCTTGCCCAGGGTCGGCGGCGGGCTGACCGGGCTCGGCTCGCCCACGGTCGTCACGCTGATCGCCTCGTCGGCCAGCACCTTGACCAGCGTCTGACGCACCGCCTCGACGCTCTCGCCCGGCAGGATGCGGCAGTTCACGTTCGCCCGCGCCCGTTGCGGCAGGGCGTTGGGCGCATGGCCGGCGTTGACCATGGTGGCGACGCAGGTGGTGCGCATCATCGAGTTGCGGCCCGGATCGCGCGCCACGATGGCCACGGCCTGCGCATTCGAGGGGTCCTTGGCGACGGCGGCCATGGCCTCGCCGCTGGCTCCGCCCTCGATCTTGGCCATCCGCTCGAAATTGGCGGTCACCGCATCGTTCAGCTTGATCGGAAAGTCGTAGCCGGCCAGGCGGCTCAGGCCCTGCGACAGATGATAGATCGCATTGTCCCGCAGCGGCACGGAGGAGTGGCCGCCCTTGTTGGTCACTTCCAGGGTGTAGTCCTGATAGACCTTCTCGCCGGCCTGGATGCCCAGGGTGACCCGGTTCCCGGTCTCGTCCAGCCGCCCGCCCGCGCCTTCGTTCAGCACGAACTGCGCATCCATCAGGTCGCGGTGGTTGGCGATCAGGTACTGCACGCCGTTGAAGGTGTCGGGCGTCTCCTCGCCGCAGGTCAGGGCCATGCGGATCGTGCGCCGGGGCTTGAAGCCCTCGGTCTTGTAGCGGGCCAGGGTGTCGGTCCAGACCGCGGCCTGAGCCTTGTCGTCGCTGGCGCCGCGCGCATAGAAGAAGCCGCCCTCTTCCACCAGCTTGAACGGGTCGCGCTCCCAGTCGGCGCGGTTGGCCTCGACCACGTCGATATGGGCCAGCAGCAGGATCGGCTTGGCCTTGGCGTCGGTCCCCTTCAACGTCGCCACCAGCGCCCCGTCCTTGGGCCGGTCCGGCGGGACGATGACCTGCAGGTCGGCGTCGACGAATCCGGCGGTCTTCAGCCGCGAGGCCATGGCCTGGGCCGCGGCCGTGCAACTGCCCGCCGACAGGGTCGTATTGATCTCGATCAGCTCCTTGTAGAGCTCGCGGAAGGCCGCCTGGTCGGGCCTGACGCTCTGCGCCGCCGCTGGCGAAGCCAAGGCCGCGGCCGCCAGGGCGGCGGCGGAAACTGCACGGATCATCGAACCCTCCCGAATGAGCTGGCGCGAGCCTAGAGCATTTTCCGCCGAAGTGGACGCCGGTTCGGCGCAGAAAATGCTCTCAATTCAAAGAGTCTCGAGCGTGATCCGATTCTATCGAAGCGGATCGCGCTCTGAGGAGCCACATGCGGCCGGGGCAATGGCGAGGCTTCCCAAATGCTCCTCTTCTGGGCAGGGTCTATTCTCAGTTCACGTCCGACTTCTTCGGCGGTCCTGGCGGCAGGGGCGCGACCGGCACGCCGTCCTCGGCCAGCTTGCGCACCTCGGCGGGCGTGGCCTCGCCATAGATGCCGCGGTCCTCGGACCGGCTCTCGTGGATCGCCCGCGCCTCCCTGGCGAAGGCGTCGCCGACATAGTCGAAGTTCTCCTCGACATGGGCGCGGACCTTGCCCATCGCCTCCATCACCATCGAGCGCATCTGCGGCGAGACGTCGGGCACGGCGGTCTTCTTCGTGCCGGCCACCGCCGGGGCCATGATCTGCTTGGCCACGGCGCGGCTGTCGCAGACCGGGCAGGCGATCAGGCCGCGCTCGGACTGGGCGTCGTAGTCGGCGGACGAGCCGAACCATCCCTCGAATTCATGGCCATGTTCGCAGGCCAGCCCATAGCGGATCATGCGATGGAGACAGGCGCCGCAAAGGCCCGCGCATTGGCCAGGGCCGGGATCGCCGCTCGCGCCTTGGCCACGGCCGCTAGGTCCAGGTCGAGCGTCAGCACGCTCGGCTCGTCGTGGTCCAGCTTGCCCAACACCTCGCCCCAGGGACCGACCGCCAGGGTCCGGCCCCAGGTGCCGCGGCCGTCCTCGTGGAAACCGCCCTGGGCGGGCGCCAGCACGAAGCTGCCGGTCTCGATGGCCCGCGCCCGCAGCAGGGTCTCCCAATGCGCCTCGCCGGTCGGCCGCGTGAACGCCGCCGGCGTCACGATCACCTCCGCCCCCGCCTGGGCCAGCGCCCGGTAGAGCGCCGGGAACCGCACGTCGTAACAGATGGTCAGGCCCAGCTTCAGCTCGCCGGCCCGCGCCGCCACCGCCCGCTCGCCCGGCTCGTAGGTCTCGCTCTCGCGCGCGCTCTCGCCGGTCGGCAGATCCACGTCGAACATGTGCAGCTTGTCGTAGGTCGCCGCAATCTCGCCTTGCGGTGTGATCAGGGCCGCGCGGTTGGCCGCCCTGCCATCCGGCCGCTTCACCAGCGCCGAGCCGACCAGGATCGTCACCGACAGTTCCCGCGCCAGGGCCTGCAGCCCCTGCACCACCGGGTCATCCTCCAGCAGGGTCAGGACCGGCGCCAGGGCGGCCTTGTCCTTCTGCAGGATGTTTGTCCCCTCGGGCGTGGCGATGAAACACGCCCCCTGCGCAGCAGCCTCCCGCACCAGCGGCGCGACATGCGCCAGCGCGGCCGCATGGCTGGCCGGGGTTCTGGTCTGGATCAGTCCGACGCGAAGGGTCATGGCCAAATCCGATAGGTCAGGAGGACTGCGGGCTCAAGCCGCCAGCAGGGCGTCCAGCTTGCCGTCGAATTCCAGCGCCATCATGTCGTCGCAGCCGCCGATGTGCTGGTCGCCAATGAAGATCTGCGGGAAAGTCGCGCGGCCGTTGGCGCGCGCGATCATCTCCTGACGCTTCTCGGGATCGAACGCCGCCTCGATCTCCGTGAACTCGACGCCCTTCTTCCTCAGCAGCGACAGCGCGCGCAGGCAGTAGGGGCAGGAAGGCTTGGTATAGATGGTCACGTCGGCCATGGATCGCCTAGTCTGGATCGGGTTGGAACGGTTCGGCTCTATATGGTGCGGCTCGCCGCCTCTTTAACCCTGGCGACGACCGCGACGTCAACGCGCGCAGCGCCGGCTGCCAGCAAGGCCCGCGCGCAGCCCTCCAGGGTAGCCCCGGTGGTCATCACGTCGTCGATCAGCAGCACCGTCCGTCCCTCGACCTGCGTCTTACGCCCAGGCGGAACCGTGAAGGCCGCCGCCACATTGCGCCGCCGACCGCTGGCGGACCGCCCGCCTTGCGTGCCGGTGTCGCGCCGCCGGACCACCACGTCGGCGAGATAGGGCCGCTCCCACATCCGCGCCAGCGGCCTGGCGATCTCGGCGGCCTGGTTGAACCGCCGCCCCAGCAGGCGCGAGCGGTGCAGCGGCA
>NZ_JAYRST010000060.1:0-18255 GCF_041920015.1 Phenylobacterium sp. | reverse complement strand
TCTCGGCGCGCGCGTCGGTCAGGAAGGTTTCGCAGAAGGGCGAGTTGCCGGCGATCAGCGGGATCGGACGGACCTCGACGCCCGGCTGGTGCATGGTGAACAGCACGAAGGAGATGCCTTCATGCTTCTTGCTGGTGTCGGTGCGCACCAGGCAGAAGCACCAGTCGGCCCACTGGGCGCCCGAGGTCCAGATCTTCTGGCCGTTGACGAGGTAGTGGTCGCCCTTGTCCTCGCACTTGGTCTGGAGCGAGGCGAGGTCGGAGCCGGCGCCCGGCTCGGAGAAGCCCTGGCACCACTGGATCTCGCCGCGGCAGATCGGCGGGATGTGTTCTTTCTTCTGATCTTCGGTGCCGTATTCCAGCAGGGTCGGGCCGAACATCATCACGCCCATGCCGCCGATCGGGTTGTAGGCGCCGGCGCGGCTGAATTCCTGCTGGACGATGCGGCCCTGGGCCGGGGAGAGGCCGCCGCCGCCGTATTCGGCCGGCCAGGTCGGAACGCCCCAGCCCTTGGCGCCGACCGCCTTGCGCCAGGCGTCCTGGTCGGGGGTCGGGTTGGCGCGCTCTTCGCGCATCATCGGGTTCGGCTTGCCTTTCAGCGAAGCCGGGAAATTCGCCTCGACCCAGTCGCGCACTTCCTTCCGGAAGGCGTCCTGGTCTGCGGCGCCAAAATCAGCCATTGAAATCGTCTCCTAAAAAATCAGGTCGTTCGAAAGTCGTTCGTACTCATCCCGATCATCCCGGCGAAGGCCGGGACCCAGAAGCGCCTTCGGAGGCGGCCTGGGTCCCGAAGTCGAGCCTTACGACCTGGGCCCCGGCCTTCGCCGGGGTGACCGGGTTTTCAGCGTCACCCTAACGGCTCTGGGTCAGGTCGGGGAGACCCAGGATCCGCTTGGCGATGATGTTGTTCTGCACCTCGTTGGAGCCGCCGTAGATCGAGCCGGCCTTGCCCGAGAGCCAGGTGCGGACCGCGGTGCGCTCTTCCTCGGTGAAGGTTTCGCCCTCCCAGCCCAGGCCCTGGTGGCCCATGACCTCGAGGGTCAGCTCGGCGTGGTCTTGCGTGGCCTTCATGAAGGCGTTCTTCATGATCGAGGTGGCGGCCGAGGGGCCGGAATTGCCCTTGGCCTCCAGCGCGGCGCGCAGCACGGTCTGCTGCACGGCGCGGCGGTCGATCTCGTTCATGATGATGCGGGTGCGCAGGTCGCTGTCGGCCAGGCGGCCGGCCTCGTCCTCGCCGACATAGGTCTTGGCCATCACGCCGAGCGAGACCGACGATCCGCCGCCGCTACGCCCGCCGTTCATGCCGCTGCGCTCGTGCTGGAGCAGGCGCTTGGCCACCGTCCAGCCGCCGTTCAGCGGGCCGACCAGGTTTTCCTTCGGCACCGGCACGTCGGTGAAGAAGGTTTCGCAGAACGGGCTGTTGCCGGCGATCAGCTTGATCGGCCGCACCTCGACGCCCGGCTGGTGCATCGAGAAGACCACGAAGGAGATGCCCTCGTGCTTCTTGGTCTGGTCGGTGCGGACCAGGCAGAAGATCATGTCGGCGTACTGGCCGCCGCTGGTCCAGATCTTCGAGCCGTTGACGATCCAGTGGTCGCCCTTGTCCTCGGCCTTGGTCTGGAGCGAGGCGAGGTCGGAGCCGGCGCCCGGCTCGGAGAAGCCCTGGCACCAGCGGATCGTCCCGGTCGCGATGTCGGGGATGTACTTCTGCTTCTGCTCTTCGGTGCCGTATTCCAGCAGGGTCGGGCCGAACATGCCCACGCCCATGCCGCCGATCGGGTTCACCGCGCCGATCTTGGCCATCTCCTGGGCTAGAACCCGCGCCTCGGCCGAGCTGAGGCCGCCGCCGCCATAGGCCTTGGGCCAGGTCGGAACGCCCCAGCCCTTCTGGCCCATGCGCTCCTTCCAGAGCGCCAGGTCGCCGGTCGGCTTCTCCGGACTCATCAGCGCAGCCGCCTGAGCGGCCACATCCTGGCCCAGGGACTTCGGAAAATTCGCCTCGAGCCATTCGCGGGCCTCGGCGCGGAAGGCTTCCAAATCGGGGCCGCCAAAGTCAGCCATGAAAAATCTCCCTAATATTCATTATCTTAGCGTCAAGCATAGCGCACGCTGCCTAATATGGGCAGGGGATATGAAATCATTTGGGATCGGGCAAGCCCAGCACTCGTTTCGAGACCACGTTCAAATTGATCTCCGAAGTGCCGCCCTCGATGGAATTACCCTTCGAGCGCAACCAGGTGCGGACCGCCGCCAGCTCCGGCTCGTCGAAGCCTTCGCCGCCCCAGCCGGTCCCGGCCGTGCCCAGCGCTTCGATGATCAGTTCGTTGCGGTCCATGGCGACCTTGGCGCCGGCATACTTCATGATCGAAGTCGCCGCCGAGGGGCCGTTGCCGGCCCTCGCCTCGTCGGAGGCGCGGCGGACGGTGAGTTGGAAGGCCTGGGCCTCCATCAGGTGCTCGGTCACGCGGCGGCGCAGGTCGCTGTCGTCCAGGCGGCCGGTCTCGTCCAGGCCGACATAGTCGACGGCGGCCTGCTTGACGGTCAGGGCCTTGACCGGCGCGCCGATCGAGCCGCCGCCGAGGCCGGCCGAGATGTTGTCGCGCTCGAACTGCAGCAGGCGCTTGGCCACCGTCCAGCCGCCGTTCAGCGGGCCGAACAACTGGTCCTTCGGCACCACCACGTCGGTGAAGAAGGTCTCGCAGAACGGCGAGGTGCCGTTGATGAGCCGGATCGGCCGCACCTCGACGCCCAGGCTGGTCATGTCGATCAGCAGGAAGGAGATGCCTTCATGCTTCTTGGACGGGTCGGTGCGGACCAGGCAGAAGCACCAGTCGGCGAGGTTGGCGCCGCTGGTCCAGATCTTCTGGCCATTCACGAGGTAGGTGTCGCCCTTGTCCTCGGCGCGGGTCTGAAGGCTGGCGAGATCGGAGCCCGAGCCCGGTTCGGAGTAGCCCTGGCACCAGCGCACGTCGCCGTTGACGATGCCCGGCAGGTGCTGGCGCTTCAGCGCCTCGGTCCCGTATTCGATCAGGGTCGGGCCGAACATCATCACGCCCATGCCGCCGATCGGGTTGCGGGCGCCGACCTTGGCCATTTCCTCGTGCAGGACGCGGGCCTGCTTCACCGAAAGGCCGCCGCCGCCGTATTCCGCCGGCCAGGTGGGAACGCCCCAGCCCTTGGCGCCCATGGCCTTGCGCCAGGCGCGGGCGTCCTCGCCCTCCTCGGCGCCGCTCATCTTGGCGACCTGGGCGGCCGGATCGGCCGCCAGCGCCTTCGGGAAGTTGGCCTCGAGCCATTCGCGGGCCTCCGCGCGGAAGGCCTCCAGGTCGTCGCCGCCGAAATCAGCCATGGGAAATCTCGCTTCGATAAAAATGTCGTCGGTACTGCGCGGCCGATGAAAAGGCCGCGGGGTTCAAGCTACTTGGGGTCGGGCAGGCCGAGCACGCGCTTGGCCACCACGTTGAGGTTCACTTCGGACGTGCCGCCCTCGATGGAGTTGCCCTTGGAGCGCAGCCAGCCGTGGGTGGCGGTCAGCTCGTCGGGGGAAAAGCCTTCGCCCTCCCAACCGAGCGCCTGGGCGCCCAGCGCCTCGACCATCAGCTCCGAACGCTCCTGGGCGAAGGTGGCGGCGGCGTACTTGATGATGGAGGTGGTGGCGCTGGGGCCGTTCGAGGCCTTCGCCTCGGCGGCCACGCGGGCGATGGTCTTGTAGAAGCAGTCGAAGTCCATCTTGTTGCGGGTGATGCGGGTGCGCAGGTCCGGATCGGCCAGGGCGCCCTCGCCATCGGTCCCGACATAGCGCTTGGCGATCTGGGCCAGGTCGCCGGCCATGCCGCCCGCGCCGCCGCCCCCGCCGAAGCCGCCGGAGATGTTCTGGCGTTCGTATTGCAGCAGGCGCTTGGCGATCTCCCAGCCGCCGTTGACCTTGCCGACCAGGGCGTCCTTGGGAATCTTCACGTCGGTGAAGAAGGTCTCGCAGAACGGGCTCTCGCCGGAGATGAGCTGGATCGGCCGGGTCTCGACGCCCGGCGTGGTCATGTCGATCAGCACGAAGGAGACGCCTTCGTGCTTCTTCGTCGTGTCGGTGCGGACCAGGCAGAAGCACCAGTCGGCCTTGTTGGCGTAGGAGGTCCAGATCTTCTGGCCGTTGATCAGCCAGTGGTCGCCCTTGTCCTCGCAGCGGGTCTGAAGGCTGGCCAGGTCGGAGCCGGCGCCCGGCTCGGAATAGCCCTGGCACCAGCGGATCTCGCCGCGGACGATCTTGGGCAGGTATTCCTGCTTCTGCGCCTCGGTCCCGTATTCGAGCAGTACCGGGCCCAGCATCCAGACGCCGAACGAGGCGAGCGGGGCGCGGTAGCGGCCGGCGGCGAGTTCCTGGTCGAGCACGCGGGCCTGGGCGGGCGACAGGCCACCGCCGCCATAGGCCGCCGGCCAGGTGGGCGCGGTCCAGCCCTTCTGCGCCATGGCGTTCATCCAGGCGATCTGCGGGTCGTCCGAGCCGGCGAAGGCGCGGCCACCCCAGACGGCTTCGGGATCGGTCTCGGCCTTCGGATCGCGCAACGCGGCCGGATAGTTGGCGTCCAGCCAGGCCTTCACCTCGCCGCGGAACGCGTCCTGATCGCCGGCGCCGAAGTCGGCCATGAAATCCTCCCGGATACGCAACGCCTTGTGCGCCGCCACATTAGCGCCGGGCGACCCAAGAGCAAGGGAAACGAACGCTTGTTTGAAGCTGCGCGGACGACTGCCCACGCGGCGAAACACGCTATATAGCTGGCGCGCCGCGGGCGAGGTCTGGAGGGCTGATGAGGTTTTGGCGCGAACTCAAGCCGGCGGCCTTCGCCGCTGCGCCGATGACGGCTGCGGTCCTGGCGCTGCTCGCCGGGATCATGCTGCTGGCCTCGGGCGCCACGCCGACCATCCCCGACCGCTTCCTGCAGATCTACGAGATCGCCCCGGTGGTGCTGATCGAGGCGAGCCATTTCCTCTCGAGCATCCTGGGGCTGGTGCTGGTGTTGCTGGCCTTCGGGCTGCGCGCGCGGCTGGGCGGGGCGTGGGCTGCGACGCTGGCGGTGCTGCTGGTCGCCAGTCCGCTGGCGCTGATCAAGGCCTTCGCCTGGGAGGAGGCGAGCGCGCTCGCGGCGTTCGCCATGGCGCTGATCCCCTTCCGCGGGGCGTTCCCGCGCAAGGCGCGGCTGGCCGGCATGGAGGTCACGCCCGGATGGCTGTTCTCGGCGCTGGCGGTCCTGCTGGGGGCCGGGCTCCTGGGGCTGTGGTCGTTCCAGCACGCCGACTACGCCGACAAGCCGTTCTGGGCGGTGATGGCCGACGCCGACGCGGCGCGGGCCATGCGCGGCTGGGCGGGGGCGGCGGTGCTGCTGCTGGCCTTCGGCGTCTGGCGGCTGTTCGCCACCGCCGCCACGCCCAAGGTGGTGGGCGAGGACGACCCCGAGCTGGCGCGGGTGCGGGCGATCCTGGCTAATGCGGAGGAGGCCGAGCCGGGCTCGAACCTCGCCCTGCTGGGCGACAAGCGGTTCCTGTTCTCGCAGTCGGGCGAGAGCTTCCTGATGTTCGGGGTGCGGGGCCGCTCGTGGATATCGCTGGGCGCGCCGGTCGGCCGCCGCGACGAGCGGATGGAGCTGTTCTGGCGGTTCCGCGAACTGGCCGACGCCCATGCGGCGCGGCCGGGGTTCTACGGCCTCGACGCCGAGCACCTGCCCGACGTGGTCGAGCTGGGCTTCGCCATCGCCAAGGTGGGCGAGAGCGCGGCGGTGTCGCTGGAGACCTTCACCATCGAAGGCACCAAGCGCGGCAACCTGCGCCGCGCCTGGCGACAGGCCGGGGAGGCGGGCGCGACCTTCGAGGTCGTGCCGCCCGAGCGGGTCGGCGAGATCATGCCCGAGTTGCAGCGCATCTCCGACGCCTGGCTGGTGCATCACGCGGGCGGCGACAAGAGCTTCTCCATGGGCGGCTTCTATCCGGCCTATGTGGCCGAGTTTCCGGTCGGGATCGTGCGCTTCGAGGGCAGGATCATCGCCTTTGCGACCCTGTGGGTGACCGCCAACAAGAGCGCGTTCTCGATGGACCTGATGCGCTATGTCGACGAGGGGCCGCGGCGGATCATGGACTATCTGTTCGTCGAACTGATCGAATGGGGCCGCCGCGAAGGCTATCAGGCCATCGAGTTCGGCATGGCCCCGCTGTCGGGGCTGGAGGACCGGCCGCTGGCGCCGGTGCTCTCGCGGGTCGGGGCGCTGATCTTCGAGCGCGGCGAGGACATCTACAATTTCCAGGGCGTGCGCGCCTACAAGGGCAAGTACGACCCGGTCTGGCGGCCGCGCTACATCGCCGCCGCCAACAAGTGGGCCATTCCGCTGCTGCTGGCGGACATGGGGCTGCTGACCTCGGGCGGGATGTCTGGCCTGGCCAAGCGGCCGAAGAAGACCGACTAACGGAGTTAACGGCCGGTCGTGACGCCGAGCAGGTTCACGATATGCACCATCATGAAGAGGGCGAAGGCCGAGGCGGTGACCATGATGAGCCGCCAGGGCGCCATGCGCGGCCCCTTGGCGGGATTGGGCGGCTTGCTCCCGCGCCAGCCGGCGAACGCCGCGACGACGATGAGGACGGCGAGGATGGCGGCGGTCAGCGGCAGGGACATCGCCGCGCCCCTAGCCGATGCCGCTTCGCCGGGCAATGGCGCGCGCGCTCAGGGGCACAGGCGCTCGCTTGCGTCCCGCGCGCGCTTCAGGGTGCTGTCGGCGTCCAGCGAGGTGGCGCGCCCGGCGCGGGCGAGCTGGGCGAAGACCGCCTCCACCTCGCGATAATGGCCGCAGGCCTCGGCGGGGCGGCCGGCGGCGGCTTCGATATCGGCCAGCATGACCAGGGCGACGGCGTAGTCGCGCTGGCGCATGGTCTCGGCGGGACGTTCGCGCCAGAGGGCCTGGCGGGCGGCGACGCCCTGTTTCAGCAGTTCGATCGCCTCGCTGCGGCGGCCGAGGGCGGCGAGGGACTGGGCCTCGGCGTCGATCATGATGCGGTGCATGCGTGCGGCGTCGGCGTCGGCCAGGTCGGCGTCGGCGATGGCCGCCGTCTCCTGCGCGCCCTGCCGGAGCAGCGCATAGGCCTCGCGCGGGCGATCCAGGTCGAGCAGCGTCGTTCCCAGGGCCCAGCGCGCGCGGGCCAGGCGCCGGGCCACGGCCGGGTCGCCCGGCCAGCGCCGCGCCGTGTCCGCGAGGATTTCCATCTGGCGGCGATAGGGCGCTTCGGCCTCGCCCGGCCGGCCGTCGTAATAGGTGGCCTCGGCCAGCAGGTCGTAGAGCCGCGCCTGGCTGAGGCGGGCCGCCACGGGGTCGACGGGGGGCGGCGCGCGCAGGCCCGCCTGGGCGGCGGCGGCTCCCTCGCCATAGCGTCCCTGCCATTGGCGCAGGGCGGAGAGTTCGCGGAAGTAGTCGCCGCCCAAGCCGCCTGGCGCCCGCTCCGGCGGGCCGATCAGGCGCCGCGCGTCGGCCAGCAGCCGCTCGGAGGCCGGCAGGTCGTTGTCGACCATGGTGGCGAGCGCGGCCTGGTCCAGGCGCACGCGGGCGGCCAGTCGTGCGCCCTCGGCCGGGGGCAGGGCCGCGGCCAGGAGGTAGGCCTGGGCGAGATTGGCCTTGGCCTTCTCGGGCTGGCCGAGGTTCGGGCGGCCGGGCGCGCCTTGCCGCTCGGCCAGGCGCAGCAGGCCCTCGACCGATTCGCGCGTGAGTTCGGGGGAACGGCGCGAACGGGCCAGGCGGTCGAGATAGCCTTGGGAGACCTGCGCCACCTCGGCCCGCAGCGGCAGCGACTGCGGCTGGCGCTCCAGGCGGTCGGAGAGGTCGAACAGCAGGTAGCGGGCGACGCCGTGCAGGTCTTCGAACCGCCGCGTCGCCTCGGCGCGGGCCCGCTCGGCGGTGAGATAGTTGGCGGTGGCGACGCCTGCCGTTCCGGCCAGGACCAGCATGGCGCTCGCCGTCGCGCCGACGCCCAGCCGGTGCCGGCGCAGGAACTTGCCGACGCGGTAACGCACGGTGTCGGGCCCGGCGCTCACCGGATAGCCGTCGCGCCAGCGCTCCAGGTCGGCGGCGAGGGCGGCGACGCTGCCATAGCGGTCCCGCGGCTCCGGGGCTGTCGCCTTGGCGGCGACGGCGGCGATGTCGCGGTCGCGGGCCGATCCGGTGAGGTCGCCCAGCAGCACGCCGAGGGCGAAGACGTCGTCGGCCACCCCCGGCGCGCCGCCGGCCCGGCGGGCGGGGCTGGCGAAGGCCTCGGTCATCGGGGTGGGGCTCTGGGACGCATCGTCCTCGGCCAGCAGGCGGGCGATGCCGAAGTCGAGCAGCTTCACGCGGCCTTCGGCGTCCACCAGGATGTTCGAGGGCTTGAGGTCGGCGTGGACGATCAGCTTCTGGTGCGCGGCCTGCACCGCCTCGGCGGCGGCGGCGAAGAGGGCGATCCGTCCGGCCAGGGGCGCTTCGGCCGCGGCGAGGTCGATGTGGCGGCCGTCGACATATTCCATGACCAGATAGGCCGCGCCGTCTTCGGTGACCCCGCCGTCGATGAGCCGGGCGACGCCGGGATGTTCCAACTGGGCCAGGATCTGGCGCTCGCGCACGAAGCGAGCGGCGGCCAGCGGCGCCAGATGGGCGTGCAGCAGCTTCACCGCCACGCGCTGCTCGTAGAGGCCGTCGTCGCGGACCGCGCGCCAGACCTGCCCCATGCCGCCCTCGCCGATCTGCTCGAGCAGGCGGAACGGCCCGACGCGGTCGGGCGCCTTGACGGGCGGGGCGGCCAGGACTTCGGCGATGGTCGGCAGCGAGCGCCGCCCGGCCTCGGCGCTTCTTTCCAGGGCTTCGATGCGGTGGAGCACGGCGGCGGGCTCGCGGCCCAGCAGGCGCTGGCGGAAGCGCTGGTCGCCGGGCCGTTCGCTCAGCCGCTCGTAGAGCCGCAGCGCCCGCCGCTCGATGTCAGGCTGAAGCGGAGCCAAGGCCCGGGCTCAGATAGTCCAGCAGCCACGCGCGCGCGGCCTGCCAGCGGCGCTTGACCGTGCGTTCGGGCACGCCGATCGCGCGCGAGGTCTCCTCGACGGTCAGGCCGAGGCCGAAGCGCAGTTCGACCACGCGCGCATGCTCGGTCGAATAGGCGTCGAGGGCGGCCAGGGCGCGGTCGAGGTCTTCCAGATCGACCAATTGCGGGGCCGGGCCTTCGATCCATTGGGTGAGCAGCGGCGGGCGGCGCTTGGCGGCCGCGTTGCGGCGGGCCTCGTCGATCAGGATGCGGCGCATGGTCCGCGCGGCCAGGGCCAGCATGTGGCCCTGGTCGGAGATCGCACCCGGCGAGGACTGGATCAGCCGCAGCGCAGCCTCGTTGACCAGGTCCGTGGGTTGCAGCACCAGGCGCATCGCGTCGCGGGCGATGATCCGCCGGGCGACCCGGCGCATGTCGTCATAGCAGGCGGCGATCAGGGCCTCGGCCGCGCGGCGTGGGCGCTCGGCCGGCGTCTGAGTCGTCTCATCGTGATGAAACCCCGCCGACATCGCCCCCGTCCAGAAACCGTCGTTCGACGATATACCGGCCCGCGACCCAGGGCCACGCCCATCGCGCAGCGGGCGAGCAGGAGGTCTCTTTGGGGTCGATTACGGGCCGTGAAGTGACCATCCATGGCGCGCAGGTAACCGACCGTTAACCATAAGCCGGCTTGGGTCTTCCGGGGCAGGTGCGACAATCCACAGGCTTTCGCGCCGGACGCAATATCTAGTGTTAACGATCCGTTTACATACCAAGGATCGGTGGTTAGCGTCTTGAAGCGGGCTGGGAGAACGATTCGATATGACCTCGGGTGCGCCCTGGAGCGTCAAGGGGATCGACCCTAAGGCGAGAGAAGTTGCAAAGGATCTGGCGCGCCGGTCGGGCATGACGCTCGGCGAATGGCTGAACCGCATGATCCTCGACGACGACGGGCCCGAGGAGATCACCAGCCAGTCCTATTTCGAAGAGCGTCCGCGCGCCGAGCCGCAGCGCCCGTTGGCCGTGGAGCGCCGGCCAGAGCCGGCCGCGCCCCGCTATGAGGCCGCGTCGAACGTCGGGGACGAACTGGACCGCGTGGCCCTGGCGCTGGATCGGCTGAGCCGGTTCGAGCGCGATCCGCGCCCGTCGCCTGCGGCCCTGGCGGCCGAGAAGGTGATGGCCGACGCCATGGCCCGCATCGAAGCGGCCGAACGCGAGGCGATGGCGGTGGCCGCCCGTTTCGAGGGCGCGGTGCAGGAGGCGCGGGCGGAGAATTCGCGTCTGGCCGAACGGCTGCGCAAGATCGAGTCCGAAGCGGCCGGGCCGCGCTCGGTCGAGGCGCTGCGCTCGCTGGAAGCGGCCCTGGGGCGCGTGGCCACCCATCTCTACGAGGGCGAGAGCCGCACCCAGGAGACCATCCGCGCCGTCGAGCAGCGGATCGACGAGGTGGTCGCCAAGGGCGTGGCCGATCCGGCCGGCCTGATCGAGGAAGTGGTCAACCGCGTCGATGCACGCCTGACCGACGCCGAGACGCGCACCGAGGAGACCCTGGCGGCGCTGTCGGGCGCCGTCGGGGCGCTGGAGTCGCGGGTGGCCAGGTCCGAAGGCGGGCTGGGGCCTGAGGTCGAGGCGCGGATCGCCAGCCTGTCGGCCAAGCTGGGCGAGAAGCTGGAGGCCTCGCGCGCCGAGATCGCACGCCAGCTTCACGCCGACGCCGACGGCCGGTTCGACCGCATCGAACAGCAACTGGGCGAAATGGCCCATAGCGTGCGCCAGGCCGAAAAGGTCTCCACCGACGCGGCCGAGAAGATGGGCCGCGAGGTCCTGGCCATGGCCGACGCCCTGAACCGCCAGGTCCAGGCCGCCGAACACCGCAGCGCCGACGCCATCGAACAGGTCGGCGGCGAGGTGGCGCGCATCGCCGAGGCGATGGAGAGCCGGCTCGGCCGCTCGGAAAGCGCCCATACCGAGGCGCTGGAGAAGCTGAGCGTCGAGATCGGCCGGATCACCGACCGCCTGACCGAGCGGATCGGCAGTTCGGAACGGCGCGCGGCCCAGGCGATCGACGATGTCGGAGAGCAGGTCGCGCGGGTCAGCGAGCGGATCGGCCAACGCCAGGAGCGTTCGGTGGAGGACCTCGCCGAGCGCATCCGCCAGAGCGAGGAGCGGACCGCCCGCCTGCTGGACGAGGCGCGCGAGAAGATCGACCGCAGCCTGGCCGAATCCCAGCGCCGGATCATCGGCGAGCAGGCGCTGGCCGCGTCCCCCGCGCCGCGCATCGTCCGCGAGGACCTGCCGCCTTCGCCGTTCGCCGAAGATCCATTCGCCGAAGATCCGTTTGCTGATCTGGGGCCGGCCGAGCCGTCGGCCTCGCCGCTGACGCTCCAGGCCTTCGCGGCCTCGGCGCTGGAGGCCGAGCCCACGCCGGAACCGGCTCAAGGCTTCGCCTCGGAGACTGTCGCACGCGAGGCCTTCGCGCACGATCCGTTCGCCGACGATCCGGCGCCGGCCGCCGAGTTCCCGCAGACCGACGAGACGCCTCAGTTCGCCGCCGAGGATTTCGAGGCCGCCGACGGACTGCCGCCGCCGCCCGCCGAGGAGGTGGTCGAGGCCCAGGCGGAGCCGGCCGAAGAGGCCGAGGCGCCCGAACCCCTCTCGATGGACGATATTCCGGAACCCTTCTTCGAGCCGCAGGCCGAGGAACAGGTCGCCGCCGCCGAGGAGGAGCCGCCGAAGCCGCTCTCGACCCGCGAGGTGATCGAGCAGGCGCGGGCCGCTGCGCGGGCGGCCAACGCCTCGGGCGCCGAGACCCGGAAGGCCGGTAAGATCGAGAAGCTGCCGCGCGAGCGCGGCAAGTCGCTGTTCTCCGGCCTCAGCCTGCGCAAGCGCGGGGCGGCGGGAACCTCGCTGCAGACCGCCCTGCTGGTGGCCGGCGGCGCGGCCTTCCTGAGCCTGGGCGCGGCGAGCTATCTGGTGGCCGAGGGCGAGCCGGGCGGAGCGGCCCCCAAGCGCGTCGCCGATGCGCTGGAGGTGTTCGCCAAGGACAAGGCCGGCGAGATCAAGGGCGGCGAGGCCGACACCGCGCCGACGGCGGCGTCGCCGGCCCGGGCGGCGGTGGCGCTGGCGCCCCAGGCCCTGCCGACGCGCGCGCCGGCCGAGGACGCCGAGGTCGCCAATCTCTATGCCGGCGCGGTGCGCGCCATCGAGGCCGGGACGCCGGGCGGGCTGGAGGGGCTGCGCAAGGCTGCCAATCTCGGCCACTCGCCGGCCCAGTTCTATCTGGCCAAGCTCTACGCCGAGGGCGGGGCGGGCCTGAAGAAGGACATCGCCGAGGCGCGCCGCTGGACCGAGCGGGCGGCCGAGGGCGGCAATCGCGCGGCCATGCACAACCTGGGCATCGCCTATGCCGACGGCCAGGGCGGCCCGGCCAATGCGGCCATGGCGGCCCAGTGGTTCCGCCGGGCGGCGGACCTGGGCCTGGTCGACAGCCAGTTCAACCTCGGCGTGCTGTACGAACAGGGCCGCGGCGTGGCGCAGAACACCGCCGAGGCCTACAAGTGGTATCTGATCGCAGCCAAGAGCGGCGACGAGCAGGCCCGCCGCAACGCCGCGCGCGTGCGCGTCGGCCTGTCGGCCGAGGGGCGCAGCGTGGCCGAACTGTCGGCCCAGGCCTATCGGCCGACCTCGCCCAACCCCTCCAGCTATCTGGAGGCCGAGGCCCTGTCGCAGGCCGACGTGGCCACCGCTCAGCGGGCGCTGTCGCGGCTCGACTACTATCAGGGCCCGACCGACGGATCGGTTTCGCCAGCGCTCGCTATGGCCATCGCCGCCTATCAGCGGAACGAGGGGCTGGCGGCGACCGGAAAGCTCGATCAACTCACCCTTTCGCGCCTGAAGGTCTTCACCCAGTAACGCGCGCCGGCTAAGGGGCGCTCTTGGACCTCTATTTGCCCATCGCAGAAGTCTCGGTGAACGCCCCCCTGCTGGTGGCGCTCGGGGCGGCGGTCGGCTTCATCTCCGGCCTGTTCGGGATCGGCGGCGGCTTCCTGATGACGCCGGTGCTGGTGTTCCTAGGCATCCCGCCGGCGGTGGCGGTGGCCAGCGAGGCCAACCACGTCGCCGCCTCCTCGACCTCCAGCGTGATCTCCTACACCCGGCGCAAGGCGGTGGATTTCCGTATGGGCGGGGTGCTGGCGGCGGGCGGGGCCGTGGGCTCGCTGGTGGGCGTCGAGGTGTTCCGCTGGCTGCGGCTTCTGGGCCAGGCGGACCTGGTGGTGTCGCTGTCCTACCTCGTATTCCTGGGCGTGATCGGCGGGCTGATGCTGATGGAGTCGTTGGGCTCGATCCTGCGCCGCCGCCGGGGCGATGCGCCCAAGCCGCGCAAGGACCGCCGGCCGCCCTGGCTCTACGGCCTGCCGTTCAAGATGCGCTTTCCGCGCTCGCGCCTCTATATAAGCGTGATCCCGCCGGTGCTGCTGGGGATTTTCGTCGGCATCCTCTCGGCGATCATGGGGGTCGGGGGCGGCTTCGTGCTGGTGCCGGCCATGGTCTACATCCTGCGCATGCCGGCCGCGGTGGTGGTGGGCACCAGCCTGTTCCAGATCATCATCACCACCTCGCTGACCAGCGTGCTGCAGGCCGGGCGCAATCAGACGGTCGATATCGTGCTGGCGACCCTGCTGCTGATCGGCGGGGTGCTGGGCGCCCAGCTCGGCGCGCGGGCCTCCTCGCGGTTCCGGGCCGAGGAACTGCGGGCGCTGCTGGCCCTCATCGTGCTGGCGGTGGGCCTGCGCATGGGCCTGGGCCTGTTCTTCACGCCGGACGAGCCGTTCGTGCTGATGGCGGGGAACGGGTGATGGCCGAGCCGCCGCCTCCCGTCGTCCTGCCGCCGGCCGCCGTCTCGGCCGCCCTGACCACCACCAATGTGCGGGTGACGTCCAGCTTCAGTGGCGCGCGCATCGTGCTCTATGGCGCGGTGTTCGATCCCACCGCCGGGCCCAGCGACGTGGTGGTGATCGTGCGCGGGCCCGACGCGCCGCTGCGCCTGGCCCGCAAGACCAAGGTGGCCGGGGTCTGGGTCAATTCCCGGCCGGTGGTGTTCGAGGGCGCGCCGGGCTTCTACATGGCCGCCTCGACCCGGCCGCTGGGCCAGATCGCCAGCTTCAGCACCCTGCGCAAGCTGGGCGCGGGCGTCGACCACCTGCGCATCAACGCGCCGATGGAGCAGCGCACCGAGACCCGCTACGGCGTGCGCGACGTAGTGGTCAGCGGCCTGGGCGCGGACTATCTCGACTGGCGTCGCGCGGTGGTGCGGCTGAAGGAGGCCGCCGGCCTCTACGCCGCCGACGAACGCGGCGTGACCTTCGTCGACAAGGGCCTGTTCCGCGCGCAGATCGAACTGCCGGCGTCGGCGCCGATCGGGGTCTACAGCGCCGAGATCCTGCTGTTCCAGGACGGCCAGCCGGTGTCGCGGCGGATTCGCGGACTGACCGTGGAGAAGGCCGGGACCGAGCGGGCGCTCTATCTGCTCGCCCACGACAGGCCCTGGCTCTACGGCTTCGCCTCGGTGGCGATCGCCCTGGCCGCCGGCTGGGCCGCGTCCGTGGCGTTTCGGAGGAACTGACGCATGGACCTGCACGCCGAAAGTCACCTCCAGGCCGAGGCGACCACGCCCGCGCCGCTATGGGCCATCGCCCTGGCCGGCATGACGCCGTTCCCAGCCGCGGCCTTGGTCCATCTCTACGGCCCGGCCGATCTGCGGGCCGGGGCGTTGACGCTGCTGCTGACCTGGTCGGCGATCATGCTCGGCTTCCTGGGCGGCATCCGCTGGGGGCTGGAAAGCGGCCGGGCGCAGCCGCGCTGGACGCGGCTGGCCCAGTCGGTGATCTCGCCGATCGCGGGATGGTCGCTGCTGTTCGCCCGCGACAGCCTGGAGACAGCCTGGATGCTCGGCGGCCTGATCGCCGCCTTCATCCTGCAATGGCTGTACGACCACACGGCCTCCGAGGTGCCGGCCCGCTATCCGCGGCTGATGACCGTGCTGACCCTCGGAGCCTGTCTGTCGCTGTCCCTGGTGCTGGAGCAGGCGCTGCGGCTGTAGCGCTAATCGGGGCGGACCGAGCGCCAGCCGACCGCGCGGACGCGGCCGGCGCCGAGCGCCGCGCAGAGCGGGGCGCGCGCGAACAGGCCGGCGAAGGCTTCGTCGCGGATGCTGAGGCCGCCGGCATAGGCGCCGAAGGCCGGGACCACCAGGCGCGCGCCGTCGGTGACGAAACAGCGCCGCCGCACGCTGGCGCCGGCTGCGGCGACGCGGGCGCAGGGGTGCAGGTGGCCGGCGACCTCGCCCGCCTGCGGGCCGGGCGCGGGCTCGTGGCGCAGGACGAGGCTTTCCACCGCGATCTCGTCGAGGGTTTCGCCGGGCAGGCCTTGCGGACCATCGGCGTCGTGGTTGCCGACCACCCAGACCAGGCGCGTGACGCCGGCCAGCTCGCGCAGCGCGGCCGCGTCGTCGTGGGCCAGGCGGTCTTCGGACCGGCGGTCGTGGAAGGTGTCGCCCAGCAGGACCACCGTCCTCAGCATGGCGGCCGCGACCTCGGCCTGCAGCCGGCGCAGGGTTTCGCGGGTGTCGTAGGGCGGCAGCATCTGGCCGCGCGCCGCATAGGCCGAGCCCTTCTCCAGGTGCAGGTCGGCGACCACCAGCATCCGCGCCGCCTCGATCCAGAGGGCGCCGCTGGCGCGCAGGGTCACGGCGGTCCCGTTCAGGGCCATGCCCAGGCCGCCGCAGGGGCTGGCGGTGAAGGCGTAGGGAGCGGCCGCGGCGGGCAGGGCGCTCATGACAGCGCCTCGGCGATCAGGTCTTCCTCGGCCTCCGCCAGGATCATGTCGGCGGCGCTGCCGGGCGAGCGTTCCTTGCCGATCTCCAGCAGGATGGGGACGGAGAAGGGCGACAGGTGCTCCAGCGGCGAATGGCGGATGCGCCCGGAGATGCGCGCCAGCATCTGACCCAGGCGCGCCACGTCGATCATGCCGGTGGCCGCGTCCTCGCGCGCGCAGCGCAGCAGCAGATGGTCGGGTTGGTGTCGGCGCAGCACGTCGTAGATCAGGTCCGTCGAAAAGGTCACCTGGCGCCCGGTCTTCTCATGGCCGGGGAAACGCCGCTCGATCAGGCCGGAGACGATAGCGCAGCCCTTGAAGGCGCGCTTCATCATGAAGCTCTCGGCCAGCCAGGCCTCGAGGTCGTCGCCCAGCATGTCCTGGGCGAAGAGATCGTCGAAATCGAGGCCGTCCATCGGCTTCAGGGCCCAGATCGCCATGGCGTAGTCGTTGCAGACGAAGCCCAGAGGCCCGACGCCCAGCCGCTCCAGCCGCCGGGTCAGCAGCATGGCCAGGGTGGTGTGGGCCAGCCGCCCCTCGAACGGATAGACCACCAGGAAGTGGCGTTTGCGGTGCGCGAAGGTCTCCAGCAGCATGTCGTCGGCCGGGGGGATCAGCGACAGGTCGCGCTGGGCCTCCAGCCATTCTCGCACGTCGGCGGGCAGCATCGTCCAGTGCTGCTGGTCGAACATCAGCTCGCGCACGCGGCTGGCGAGGAAGGTGGAGAGCGCGAACTTCGAGCCGCCCCAGGAGGGCATCTTCGGGTCGCGGTTCGCCGCCGGGCTGACCAGCACCTCGGTCCCGGTGACGGCGACCAGGGCCCAGACCTGGCCGCCGAAGACGAAGGTGTCGCCGGGGTCGAGCATCTCCAGCATGCCTTCCTCGACCTCGCCGATCTTGCGGCCGGCGCGGCCCTTGCCCATCGAGATGCGCACCGAGAGCATGGCCGGCGAGACGATGGCGCCGACGTTAAGGCGATGACGCTGGGCCGTCTCGGCGTTGCGCACGGTCCAGCGGCCGTCCAGGGTCTTCACGATCCGGCGGAAGCGGTCGTAGGTCTTCAGCGCATAGCCGCCGGTGGAGACGAAATCGACCACCTGCTCGAAATCCTCGTAGGGCAGGTCGCGATAGGGGCCGGCGCTGGTGATCTCGTCGTAGAGCGCCAGGAGATCGAACGGCTCGGAGCAGGCGCAGCCCATGACGTGCTGAGCCAGGACGTCGAGCGCGCCGGTGCGGCTGACCTCGCCGTCGAAGCGGTTCTCGGCGATGGCCTCGCGGGCGGCCTGGCACTCCAGCATCTCGAAACGGTTGGCCGGCACGAAGAGGGCGCGGCTGGGCTCGTCCAGGCGGTGGTTGGCGCGGCCGATGCGCTGGACCATGCGGCTGGCCCCCTTCGGGCTGGCGAGCTGGATCACCAGGTCGACGTCGCCCCAATCGATGCCGAGGTCGAGGGTGGAGGTGCAGACCACCGCCCGAAGCTCGCCGCGCGCCATCGCCGCCTCGACCTTGCGCCGCTGCTCGGCGGCCAGGCTGCCGTGGTGCAGGGCGATGGGAAGATTGTCCTCGTTCAGCCGCCAGAGCTCCTGGAAGGCGAATTCGGCCTGGAAGCGGGTGTTGACGAAGACCAGCGCCGTGCGCGCCTGCTTGATGGCGTCATAGACCTCGTCCATGGCGTGCTTGGCCGTATGGCCCGCCCAGGGCACGCGGCCTTCGGAGAGCAGCATGTCGACGATAGGCGCCGCGCCGCCCGGCCCGCGGACCAGGGCGATGGAGTCCTCGGGGCGTCGACATTCGGTTCCTCCCCTGCGTAGCGGGGGAGGGGGACCATCCGAAGGATGGTGGAGGGGGCGAGCGGCCGGCGCTGAGCTTGAACCCGCCCCCCCCCCCCCAGCGCGGTCCCCCCCCCCCGTTGTCACGGGGGAGGAAAAGGACGTGGCGCCTCCCTCCAAGCGCCGGCCATAGCTCAGCCAGCGGCGGATCACGTCGGGGTCGTCGACGGTGGCCGAGAGGCCGACGCGGCGCAGGTCGGGGGCGAACTGCTGGAGACGGGCCAGGTCGAGCGCCAACAGGTCGCCGCGCTTGGAGCCGTGCAGGGTGTGGATCTCGTCGAGGATCACGCGGGAGAGGTCCTCGAAATAGAGCCGCGCGCCCTCCCAGGCGCAGAACAGGGCGAGCTGTTCGGGCGTGGTCAGCAGGATGTCCGGCGGCTTGACGCGCTGGCGCTGGCGGCGGGCGGCCCCGGTGTCGCCGGTGCGGCTCTCGGCGACGATCGGCAGGCCCATCTGGAGGATCGGGGCCATCAGGTTGCGCTCGACGTCGACGGCCAGCGCCTTGAGCGGCGAGATGTAGAGGGTGTGGATGCCGC
>NZ_JAYRST010000059.1:0-19214 GCF_041920015.1 Phenylobacterium sp. | reverse complement strand
TCTTGCCCAGACGCTTCGAGATCGGCGCGGCGAACCCGAAGGCCAGGGTGGCCGAAATGAAGTTGGCCCCGGCCAGTATGGCGATCTGACCCGCCGGAAGCTGCCAGAAGAAGGTGTTGAAGTAGAGGTTCAGCGACAGCACCAGGCCGCCGGCCATGGCGTTGAACAGGCCCGCCCCCATCAGCACCAGGAACGACCGGTGGCTAAGCGTGCCGATCATCTCGCGGGCGAGCTGACCCAGAGTCAGCTTGCGGGCCGGCGGCACGCGCAGGCGCGGGATCTGCCGGTGGGTGCCCAGGGCCGAGATCATGATCGCCGCGAAGATCACGCCGGCCGCGACATAGCCGTATGTGACGTAGCCGGCCGGGTTGAGCTGGCCGATCGGATGCTCCGCGTCCGGGGTCAGGAACACCTTGAGCGCCAGCAGGGTCATGGTCAGCCCGCCCCACCAGGCGAAGAAATAGCGGTAGGATAGGACCTTGGTGCGCTCGTCGTAGTCGGTGGTCAGTTCCGCCGCCAGCGCCGCGGAGGGAATCTCGTACATGGTGATGAAGCTGCGAATGATGACCGCCACCACGATCAGATAGACGAACAGGGCCTCGTGCGACCAACCCTGCGGCGGGTTCCACAGCAGCAGGTAGGACAGCGCCACCGGCAGGGCGGCGGCGTACATGAAGGGGTGGCGGCGGCCCCAGCGCGAGCGCCAGTTGTCCGACACCTGGCCCATGATCGGGTCGAGGAAGCTGTCGAAGATCAGGGCGATCATGATCGCCAGGCCGACCGTGGCCGAGGGCAGACCGACGACCTGATTGTAGAAAATCAGCAGAAGGTACGAGAAGCCCTGGTCCTTCACCCCGAAGGCGACCGAGCCGACGCCGTAGAACAGCTTGGTCGAAATGCTCAGCCGTTCGCTTTTTTGAGAGATCGGTACGCCTTCGGTCACGTTTGTTTCCTCGCCTTTATGCGCCGATTTGTACGCACGTTCTGGACGGGGCGAAAGAGCGCGCTCAACGGGCGCTGGCGATCACCGCCCCCGGGGAAGGGGGCTCTGCCTCGCCCGCCTCGTCGCCCAGGCCGGGCGTCCCGGCCAGCGCCGCCACGTTGCGCTCGTGGGTCTCCTGGTCGATCCGGTAGAAGACCAGCACCAGAATCGAGAGCGCGTTCATCCCGAAGGTGACGGGCAGGGCGACCAGGGCCAACTGCCGCATGGTCTCTGTCGCGACCGATCCGGCGGCGGCGTCGGTCGGGAAGGCGACGACGGTCAGCAGCAGTCCGGCCATGAAGACGCCGATCCCGGCGGTGAACTTGGGCAACAGGCCGTTGGCGGCGAACAACAGGCCCTCGGAACGCACGCCGGTCTTGACCGCGGCGTCCTCGACCACGTCGGCGACCATGGACGAGATGACGATATAGCCGGAGATGGCCAGGCTGGTGGCCAGGAAGGCGTCGCCCCAGAGGATGGTGAACACCCAGGGCGAACTGTTCGGCGGCATCAGGCCCAGCAGCCGCAGCAGGATCGGCAGGGCCGAGGTCACCGTCGCCACCGCGAACAGGCCCAGCATGGCGGCTTTCTTGCCGAAGGCCTTGGAGGCGGGCGCCGCCAGGGCCACGCCCGAGACCGACGCCAGCACCGAGGCCAGGGCGAGATAGGAGATCTGCGCGGCGCTCAGACCCCAGAACTCCAGGTAGAAGTACTGGCTGAGGGCGCTGTTCATCCCGGCGGCCACGCCCGAGCAGAGGCCGGACAGCATCACCACGACCAGCGAGCGGTTGGAAAGCGTGCCGCCGACCTCGCGCAGCAGTTGGCCCAGCGAGGCCGGGTGGTCCGGCGGTGCGGCGAGGTGCGGAATGTGCCGATGGGTGCCGATCGCCGAGATCAGGATCGAGGCGGCCATGACCAGGCCGGCCAGGACGCCGTACTGGCCATAGGCCGCGCGGTTCAGCACCCCGCCGTTCTCCGGGCTCAGATAGACTTGGTAGAGCACCACGTTCATCCCGAAGCCGCCGATCACGCCGAAGAAGAACCGGTAGCTGAACAGGCTGGTGCGCTGGTGGTAGTCGCTGGTCAGTTCAGGCGCCAGGGCTTGGCTCGGCACCTCGTAGAGGCTGACGCAGATGCGCATCAGGACCAGCGTGCCCATCAGATAGAGGCCGATGGCCTGCGGCGACCAGTCGGCGGGCGAATTCCAGAAGGCGATGCAGGAGGCCGCGACCAGCGGGACCGAGGCGTACATCAGCGGATGACGACGCCCCCATCGGGTCCGCAGCTTGTCGGACCACTGGCCGATGGTGGGGTCGATCAGCGCGTCGAGGATCAGGGTGGCCATGATCGCCGCCCCGACCCACAGGGCGGGCAATCCGATGACGCGGTTGAGATAGGGCTGGAGGACGGCGGAGGAGAGGCCGAGGGTCGCAACCCCGAACGCCACCGATCCGACGCCGTAATACATCTTGGAACGCACACTCAGCGGCGCATCGCCGCCTGCAGGCGTTTCACCCATGCCGTCCTCCCTGTCGCGCCCGCCGCCGGTCTTCGCCCGCGGTCGTCGCGATTTCGAATTTCAGGTATGACCCGGGGCCTTGGCAAGCGGCAAATCGCGCCTGCCCGGAGATCGGCTGGGCAATCTCACATGGCGCTGTCGGAGATTTCCTCCCCCGCTAAAGCAGGGGAGGAAAAGAAGGCTTGATCGATGCGATAGCCCTGAAGATCAGGCCCTAAAGATCAGGGGCGAGGCGCGACCGGCGTCAGGTCGCCGGCGGGTCCGGCGGCGGCTGGCGTTCCGGCCTCGGTCTGGGCGTCGGTGGTGCGGGCCTCCATGGCGCCCTCCTGCAGGGCGCGCAGGTTCGCCTCGTGGACGGACTTGTCGATCCGGTAGAGGAACAGGCAACTGATCGCCACGGCGTAGAAGCCGCCGATGGTCGGCAGGTAGATCAGGGCGAGGTTGCGCAGCAGTTCGGGGTCGACCTGCCCTGGCTTGGCGCCCTGCGGGAAGGCGACATAGGCCAGCAGCGTCCCGGAGACGAACACCCCGACGCCTGAAACGATCTTCTTGAAGAGGTTGTCGGCGCTCATCAACAGCCCCTCCGACCTGCGGCCGGTCTTGACCTCGGCGTCCTCGACGACGTCTGCGATCATCGACTGCAGCATGACGCCGGTCATGATCGCCATGGCGCCGTTGGCCATGAAGTCGACTATCAGAATGCCGAACAGCAGGTTGGTCCCATTCTCGGGCATCAGGCCCAGCAGCCGCAGGCCGATCGGCAGCAGCAGGGCGACGACTGCGCCGAAGAACATGGTGATGGCCGCCATCCGCTTGCCCAGCCTGGCGGCGATCTTCGGGGCGGCGACCACGCCGATGACGCTGGCGACCACGCCGGTGACGGTCAGGAGGGCGAGCTGGCCTTGGGTCAGGCCCCAGAAGTAGAGGTTGAAATAGAGCTCCAGCGCCGTCTTCAGGCCCAGCGACACGTTCATGAACATGCCCGAGACCGTCAGGGCGACGAATGAGCGGTTGTTCAGGGTGGCGGCCACCTCCTTCACCATGGCCGGGATGGTGACCTTCCGCACCGGCGGCTTGCGCAGATAGGGGATCTGATGGTGGGTCCCGGCCGAGGAGATCAGGATGATCGTGAAGATCGTGATCGCCGCGACGATGGAATAGGTCTGCCAGCCGCCCCGCTCCAGCAGGCCGCCGGTGCCGTCGGCGTGCTTCTTCAGGAACACCTGGTAGACCAGGAGCTGCATGATCAGGCCGCCGGCCACCCCGCAGAACGAGCGGATGGAGATCATGCTGGTGCGCTCGTTGTAGTCGGAGGTCAGCTCCGCGAGCAGGGCCGAGGACGGCAGTTCGAAGAAGGTGTCGAACAGCCGGATCGTCAGCAGGCAGACCAGCATGTAGGCGAACAGCGCCTCGTTCTCCCAGCCGACCGGCGGATTCCAGATCATGTAGAAGGCGATCGAGACCGGCAGGGCCGCGATGTACATGAACGGGTGGCGGCGGCCCCAGCGGCTGCGGGTGTTGTCCGAGATCTGGCCGACCAGCGGGTCGATGAAGGCGTCGAAGATCAGGGCGATCATGATCGCCGTCGACACCATGGCCGGCGGCAGGCCGACCACCTGATTGTAGAACAGCAGCAGGAAGGTCGTGATCCCCCGCTGCTTGATGATGTTGGCGGCCGCCCCGACGCCATAGAGCGCCTTGGTGCGGAAGGTGATCGGCGGGCGCGGCGGCAGGGCGGCGTCGGTCATGGCGTCGGGCGGTCCTTGCAGGGGCTAGGCGCGGCTGGTGGCCGTATCGGCGTCGTCGGCGGCGGAGGCCAGAGGTTCGGGGGCTTCGGCGGGCGGGGCGCCGGCGCGCTCGCGCAGGGTGCGCAGGTTCTCTTCGTGCCGCGTCTTGTCGATGTTGAAGGCGCAGAGGCTGAGGATGCCCAGACCGAACAGCGTGCCGATCACCGGCAGGTAGATCAGGCCCATGCTCTGGATGATCTCCGGGTCGACCTTTCCGCGCTGGGCGTTCTCGGGGAAGTGGATCAGGGCCAGCACCGAGCCGGAGATGAACACCCCGACCCCGGAGACCAGCTTCTTGAAGAGATTGTCGGCGCTCATCAGCAGGCCTTCGGACCGGCGGCCGGTCTTGACCTCGGCGTCCTCGATCACGTCGGCGACCATCGAGACCAGCAGCACGCCCGTCCCGCCGGCCAGGGCGGTGTTGATGACCGTCTCGACCACCAGCAGGGTGTAGAGCAGGCCGGTCCCGTTCTCGGGCATCAGGCCGAACAGGCGCGCGACGATGGGGCTGACCCCGACGGTCAGGGCGCTGGCGTAGAGCAGGATCGCGCCGTGCTTCTTGCCCAGCCGCCGGGCGACCTTGGGCGCGGTGACGACGCCGGCGGCGCCGCCCAGCACGCTGACCGTGACCAGGCCCGCCATCTGCGCCTGGGTCAATTCCCAGAAATAGAGGCCGAAATAGATCTCCAGGGCGTTGCGCGCCCCGGTGGCGATGGCGATGAACATCCCGGTCAGGGTGGCGACCACGAACGCCTTGTTGTTCAGGGTCGCGCCCACCTCGGCCAGCATGGCGCGGAAGGTGATCTTGCGGGTCGGCGCGGTCTGCAGATAGGGAATCTGGTTCTGGGTGCCGGCGGTCGAGACGATGATGCAGGTGAAGATCAGCAGGGCCGCGGTCAGCGAATAGGCCCAATAGCCGTCGCGCGACAGGACGCCGCCGGTCCCGTCGGGGCTCTCCTTGAGGAACACCTGATAGGCCAGGATCGTCATGCCCAGGCCGCCGATCACCCCGAACAGCATCCGCAGTGAGATCAGGCGGGTGCGCTCGTCGTAGTCCTTGGCCAGTTCGGGCGCGAGGGTCGAGTGGGGCAGTTCGAAGAAGGTGTCGAACAGCCGCACCGTCAGCAGGCAGGCGATCAGATAGGCGACCAGCCGGCCTTCCTCCCATCCCTGGGGCGGATTCCAGAGCAGGAAATAGGCGACCGAGACGGGGATCGCCGCGGCGTACATGAACGGGTGGCGCCGGCCGAGCCTGGATTTGAAATTGTCGGAGATCTGGCCGACCATCGGATCGACGATGGCGTCGAACACCAGGGCGATCATCAGGATGAAGGTCACGGTCTGCGGCGGCAGGCCGACCACCTGATTGTAGAACAGCATCAGGAAGGTCGAGAGCCCGCGCAGCTTCACGGCGTTGGCGACGGCGCCGACCGCATAGAGCAGCTTGGTGGAGAAGGAGAGGGGCGGTCGGGCTGCGCTCATCGGAACAGCTCCGATGCGGGACGCGCGCAGGCGCAGGCCGTCAGCCAGGTCAATCCGTCCTCCCTCCGCGCGACCAATCCTGCGCGGCGCAACTATGTCGGCCGAACCTCACCCTACAAGGATGGGCGCGTGCCTGTTTAAATCGAGAGGATCGTGCGTGAGGCTCCGGCCGCCGTCAACGGCTTTCGGCTTTCAGTCCTGACACATGCAGCGCTTGTTTGATAAGGTTTTGTGCGGCCGGTGGCTCACAGCAAGGAGCGTTCCCGTTCCATTCTTCGAACCCGCCGGCCGGACTGCGCATTCGGCATTCCGAATGCTAGAATATCGGGCCGAGGGCGGTCAGCCCGCCTCCAGCATGACCTTCCCGACGTGCGCGCCGCCCTCCAGATAGGCGTGGGCTGCGGCGGCTTCCGCCAGCGGGAAGACCTTGTCGATCTGGGGCTTCAGCTTGCCGGCGGCGATCCAGGGCCAGACGGTCGCCTCGACCGCGGCGGCCAGGCGCGCCTTCTCGTCGGCGTCGCGCGGGCGAAGGGTCGAGCCGGTGACCACCGCGCGCTTCATCATCAGGCGGAAGACCGGGAAGGAGATCTCGCCGCCGCCCTGGGCGGCGATGAAGACGATGCGGCCGCCGGTCTTCAGGCTGTCCAGCCCCTTGGCGAAATAGTCGCCCCCGACCATGTCGAGAATGACGTCGACGCCGCCCTGAGCCTTGGCGACCTCTGCGAAGTCCTCGGTGGTGACGTCGACGCTGACGTCGGCGCCCAGCGCCTTGGCCTGGGCGGCCTTGCCCGCGCCGCGGCCGGTGGCGATCACCTTGGCGCCGGCGGCCTTGGCCATCTGTATCGCCGTTGTCCCGATGCCGGACGTTGCGCCATGGACCATCAGGGTCTCGCCGGCCTTCAGGCTCCCATGCTCGAACACGTTGGCGAAGACGGTGAAGACCGTCTCGGGCAGAGCCGCGGCCTCCAGCACGCTGAGGCCCTGCGGGATCGGCAGGGCGTGGCGCGCGTCGCAGACGGCGTACTGCGCATAGCCGCCCCCGCCCAGCAGGGCGCAGACCTTGTCGCCGGCCTTCCAACGTCCGGCGCCGACCACGACCTCGCCGGCGACCTCCAGGCCCAGGGTGTCGGGCGCGCCCGGCGGCGGCGGATAGGCGCCCAGGCGTTGGGCGATGTCGGGCCGGTTCACCCCGGCCGCCTCGACCTTGATGAGGATCTGTCCCGGGCCGGGAACCGGGCGGGCGATCTCCACCGCCTTCAGGTTTTCCGCAGGGCCGCGGCCCCCTTCCACAGCAATGGCCTTCATGGTCTCGGTCACGGGGCGCCCTCCGGCTGGTTTTCCGCCTAGACTCCCAGATAGACGCCGATGGGCGTCCGGCAAAGGGAGAGCGTCATGGAAGAACCCGCCCAAGCCCGCCTGCTGCGTGGCCAACGCCTGGCCGAGGCGATGCGCGAGGACCTCGAACTCTATGCGGTGGCCGAACTGGAGGAGCGGATCGCCGCCCTCGAGGAGGAGATCGCCCGCTGTCGTGCCCAGATTGAGCGCAAGCGTGCGGGCCGCGCGGCGGCCGACGCGCTATTTTCCAAAGGGACCTGACGGTCACGGATAACCAAGCGTAAACGCCGCGCATGGATAACGGTTGTTTACGTCTGGCACGGGGGTTGCAGTCCGACACGCCGAGCGCGGCGTCGGACCGCAGCGAGGATTTTAGAGGCTAAGTGCTTTCATGACCGATGGATTTGCGCCGAGCGGCGCCTGGCGAGCGGACGTGATCAAGGACTTCGCCCAGTCCGAACTGTTCGACAGGACGTTCCAGGAAGGCATGGACCTGGTCGAAGAGACCGCCGGCTATCTCGACGGTTCGGGCCGCCAGGAATCCAAGCTGCTGTCGCGCAGCGCGGCCTTGGCCTATGCGGCCGAGAGCATGCGCCTGACCACCCGCCTCATGCAGGTCGCCTCCTGGCTGCTGGTCCAGCGCGCGGTGCGCGAGGGCGACATGCCTGCCGAAAGCGCCCGTGAGGAGCGTTACCGCCTGGGCGCCGAGGACGTCTGCCGCGGGGCGACGACCGAGGACCTGCCCGTCGGCCTGCTGGTGCTGCTCGATCGTTCCGAGCGGCTCTACGAGCGCGTCCGCCATCTGGACCGCCGCATGTACATCGAAGATCCCCAGCCGGCGGAAGCCAATCCGGTCCTGTCGCAGTTCGGGCGGCTGCAGGCGGCCTTCGGGGCCTGACGCGCAAGCGGCGGCGAGACGCCGCCGCCTTCCCATCGTCGCACAGCAAAAAACGCCGCGCGGGAGCGCGGCGTTTTGGTGTCTGCTCGCCAGTCGAGGCGCGCGCGTGACGCGCGCCGGTCGGTCCTACTTGCGGGTGAAGGCGCCGAACTTGGCGTTGAAGCGCGACACGCGGCCGCCGCGGTCCAGCAGGGTCTGGTTGCCGCCGGTCCACGCCGGGTGGGTCTTCGGGTCGATGTCGAGGTTCAGGGTCGCCCCTTCCTTGCCGTAGGTCGAGCGGGTTTGGTAGCTCGAACCGTCGGTCATCACGACCGTGATGAAATGGTAGTCCGGGTGGGTGTCTTGTTTCATCGCGAGGGCAACCGACGTAAAGGAGCGGCAGAAAGGTCACGGCCTGCCGGCAGGGCGGCCGCGAAGGAAGCCGCGCGTATACAGGAAAAGGCGCGGTAAGAGCAAGGGCGCGTGTATCCATGAGTGAATTGGCCGCCGAGGCTCCCGTCGAAGGGCGGCCCAGCGCCGGCGCGGCTTTGGCCCAGGACCTGAGCGAAGCCTCCGCCAAGCGGGGGCGCAGCCGCAATGTCGGCGCTCTGCGCGCCCTAGGTCCCTATCTCGCGCGGCACAAGGGCGACACCGCCTGGGCGGGCTTGTTCCTGGTCACCGCCGCAGCCTCCACGCTCGGCCTGACCGGCGCGGTGCGCCTGCTGGTCGACCATCTGACCGCGCCGGGCGCCACCGCCGCCAGCGTTGCGCCGCGATTCTGGCTGATCGGCGGCGTGGCCCTGGCGCTCGCCGCCTCCAGCGCCCTGCGCTACTTCTTCGTCACCAAGCTGGGCGAGCGGATCACCGCCGACCTGCGCAAGGGCGCCTACGCCCATATCCTGACCCTCGACCAGCCGTTCTTCGCGCGCACCCGCACCGGCGAGGTGCTCTCGCGCCTGACCACCGACATCCAGATCGTCGAGAGCCTGCTCTCGACCTCGATCTCGGTCGCCCTGCGCAACTTCCTGACCCTGATCGGCGCCCTGGTGCTGCTGGTGATCGTCAGCCCGAAGCTGACCGGCCTGGTCGTGGCGCTGTTCCCCTTCGTGCTGGCGCCGCTGTTCCTCTACGGGCGGCGGGTGCGCAAGCTGACCACTTCGACCCAGGACCAGTTCGCCTCGGCGGTCGGCCATGCCGGCGAGACCCTCGACGCACTCGAGACCGTGCAGGCCTTCGGCCGCGAAGCCGCCGGGGCGGCGACCTTCGGCGAGGCGGTCGAGGCTTCGTTCCGCACCTCGCTGCGGCGGATGACGGCGCGGGCGATCATGACGGCCCTGGTCATCGGCCTGGTGTTCGGCGGGGTGGTGTTCATCTTCTGGCTGGGGGTCCATGCCGGCCTGCGGGGCGAGATGAGCTGGGGCGCGCTCTTCCAGTTCGCCTTCCTGGCGGTGATGGCCGCGGGCTCTGTGGGAGCGCTGGGCGAGACCTGGGGCGACGTGCAGAAGGCCGCGGGCGCCATGGAGCGCGTCTCCGAACTGTTCGCCGCCGCCCCGACCATCGCCGCCCCGGCCGCGCCCAGGGCCCTGCCTACGCCCGCTCGCGGCGAGATCGGGTTCGAGGAGGTGCGGTTCGCCTATCCCGCCCGGCCGGACGCCTTCGCCCTCGACGGCTTCTCGTTGCGGGTGGCGCCGGGCGAGACCGTCGCCCTGGTCGGGCCGTCGGGGTCCGGCAAGAGCACGGTGTTCCGCCTGCTGCTGCGGTTCTACGACCCGACCAGCGGGGTGGTTCGCCTCGACGGCGTCGACCTGCGTGAGGCCGATCCGCGCGAGGTGCGCGCGCGCATGGCGCTGGTCTCGCAGGACTCGCCGCTGTTCTCCGGTTCGGCGGTGGAGAATATCCGCTTCGGCCGTCCAGGCGCCACGGCCGAGGAGGTCCGCGCCGCGGCGCGCGCCGCCCAGGCCGAGGGCTTCCTCGACGGCTTGCCGCAGGGCTTCGACACGCCGCTGGGCGAGCGGGCGCGCAGCCTGTCGGGCGGCCAGCGCCAGCGCCTGGCCATCGCCCGCGCCCTGATCCGCGAGACGCCGATCCTGCTGCTGGACGAGGCGACCAGCGCCTTGGACGCCGAGAACGAGCGGCTGGTGCAGCGCGCGCTCGAGGACGCCATGGTCGGCCACACCACCCTGGTCATCGCCCACCGCCTGGCCACCGTGCTGAAGGCCGACCGCATCGTGGTGATGGACGCCGGCCGCGTGGTCGAGCAGGGGACCCACGCTGAACTCCTGGCCCGAGGCGGCCTCTATGCCCGCCTGGCCGCCCTGCAGTTCGGGGACGCGGCGGCTTAAGTACAACAGGCTTGAAGATCCTCCCCCAGAGGGGGGAGCATTTGAAGATTTCCTACCGCCGCGCCGCCACGCCCATTTTCGGGAAATCGGTGAACACGCCGTCGACGCCGGCGGCGTAGAGCGCCTTGAACACCGCCTGCACGTCGCCGTGGGCGGTCTGATCTTCACCCTTGCGCAGGGCGGCGGGCAGGTAGCGGTTCTCGGCCCGCACGGTCCAGGGGTGCACGGCCAAGCCCAGGGCGTGGGCGTCGGCGACGAGGGCGCTGGGCGGGTTGAGCCGCCCGTCGTGCGTCGGGACCACCAGCGGCCAGTCGGGGCCGACGCCGTCGGCATAGGCGGCGATGGCCTTCAGGCCCTCGGCGCTGACCATCTGCGGCCGGTCCTGGCCGACAAGCTGGATGCGGCGGGCCTTGGAAAGCCGGGAAAAGGCCTTGAGAGGGCCGGGCTCGAAACACTGGACGAAGACCGGGGCCGTGCGGCTGTTCAGGCCGCCCGCCTTCAGCGCGTCCGCCAGGCGCGGCTCCAGGGCCAGGCCGATCGACGCCATGTAGGTCGGGTGCTTCATCTCCGGATAGACGCCCACCGGGCGACCGACGCGGCGGCTCTCGGCCCTGGCCAGGTCCAGCACCTCCTGGAAGGTGGGGATCGGCTCGCGGCCGTCGAAGGCGGCGCTGGCAGGGCGCAGATCGGGCATGCGCTCGCGGGCGCGGAGGGTCTTCAACTCGGCCAGGGTGAAGTCCTCGGCGAACCAGCCCTCCAGCTTCTCGCCGTCGATGACCTTGACCTGCCTGCGGGCGGCGAATTCGGGCCGGGCGGCGACGTCGGTGGTTCCGCCGATCTCGTTCTCGTGGCGCACGACGAGATGGCCGTCGCGGGTGACGACCAGGTCGGGTTCGATGAAGTCGGCGCCTTCGTCCACCGCCAGCCGATAGGCCATCAGCGTATGTTCGGGCCGCTCGCCGCTGGCGCCGCGATGGGCGATGACGATGGGCCGAGGGCTTGGTCGGGCGAAGGCGGGGCCGGCCATGAGGCCGGCGCCGGCGGCGGCGAAAGTGCGGCGGGTCAGGTGCATGAGGACGATCTAGCCGCCCTCGGTGACGCTTCCGTCAAGCTCGGCGCGTCAGGCGGCGGCCTTCAGCTTCTCCAGCAGCAGCGCATGGAGGTCGAGATTGGCCGCGCAGACATGGCCGGTCTCCAGCACGCGGTCCTCGCCGTCGCAGTCGGTGACCTTGCCGCCCGCCTCGGTGATCATCAGCAGGCCCGCGGCCATGTCCCAGGGCTTCAGGTCGCGTTCCCAGAAGCCGTCGAGACGACCGGCGGCGACATAGGCCAGGTCCAGCGAGGCCGCGCCGAAGCGGCGCACGCCGGCGACGCGCTGGCTGATTTGGTGCAGCTCCTTCAGGAACCGGGCGTGCTGGCCGTGGCCGAGGAACGGGATGCCCGTGCCCAGCACCGCCTCGTCCAGATGCTTGCGGCCGGCGACGCGCAGGCGCTTGTCGTTGACGAAGCAGCCCTTGCCCTTCTCGGCCCAGAACAGCTCGTTGGTGATCGGATTGTAGGTGACCGCCGCGACGATCGCGCCCTCGCGCTGCAGGGCGATGTTGATCGCGAAATGCGGGATGGCGTGCAGGAAGTTGGTGGTGCCGTCCAGCGGGTCGACGATCCAGGTGTGGGTCTTGTCGGTGCCCTCGATCAGGCCGCGCTCCTCGCCCAGGAAGCTGTATCCGGGGCGGGCCTTTTCCAGCGCCTCGAACAGGGTCTGCTCGGCCTTGGTGTCGGCGGCCGAGACGAAGTCGGCGGGGGCCTTGCGCGAGACCTGCAGTTCGGAGAGCTCGCCGAAGTCGCGGTTGAGGCCCCGGGCCGCCTTGCGCGCGGCGTCGGACATGACTTTGAGGAGAGCAGATTGGGTCGACACGGGAAAGGTCCAGTTCTCGGCGCAGACGTGCGCCAACGCGCCGGAAGGGCGGGAAATTCGAGGCGCGGAACCTAGTGGGCGGAAGGGCTTAAGGCAAGGTTGGGGCTATCTGCGGTCGGCCAGCCCCTTGGCGATGGCCGCCTCCAGGGCGCGCACCGCTGCGGCGGGTCCCTCCGGGTAGGCCCAGACGCCGGCCGAGACGGCCAGGAAGTCGGCGCCGGCCTTGGCCAGGCCCTCGGCGTTGGCCGCGGTGACGCCGCCGATGGCGACGCAGGGGACCTCCATGGTCTCCTGCCAGATGGTCAGGATCTCGGGGTCGGCGCGGGTCGGCGCGTCCTTGGTCGTGGTGGGGAAGAAGGCGCCGAAGGCCACATAGTCGGCGCCGGACTCGGCCGCCTCCATGGCCAGGTGGCGGCTGTCGTGGCAGGTGACGCCGATCATCGCCTCGCGGCCCATCAGCTTGCGCGCGTCGCCATAGGACATGTCGGTCTGGCCCACATGCACGCCGTCGCAGCCGAGCTTGGCGGCGAGGTCGGGGCGGTCGTTCAGGATCACCGCCACCCCGCGGGCATGGGCGATGGGGGTGATGACGTCGACGGCTGCGGCGATCACTTCGTCGGGGACGTCCTTCAGGCGCACCTGCAGGGCCGCCACGTCGCCGGCGTCCAGCGCCTGGGCCAGGTCGCGTCCGAAGGCGGCCAGGTCGTCGATCCTGGGCGGGGTGATGAGATAGAGGCGGCAGTCGGCGGTCATGCCGCCTTCTAACGATATGGGCGACGAACCGCCACAGGCGCCGAGGCTGGAATCCCCGGCTCAGGACTTGCAAATGAGTTGCAACGGCGTTCGCATTTGGTACAAGGACGCCATCGTCGATGAGGTTCGCCTTGTACGTCTGCAACTGTAACGGCATCCGCGAGCGCGAAGTCCGCGCCGCCATCGAAGCCGGCGCCAAGCGCCCGGTCGAAGTCTTCATCGCCTGTGAGACCAGGGCCCAGTGCGCGCGCTGCGTCTGCGACATGCGCCAGATGATCGACGATCACGGCGAGGCCCTGCGCTACGCCGCCGAATAGGGCGTCCGACGGCTCCGCAGGCCTGAGAACGAAACGCGGAATCACTTGCAAACATAGGCTTTGACTAAAGCCGTCGCCGGGAAGAGTTTGCCCCTCGATTTGATTTTCGAGGAGGTTCCCCATGAAAGGCGACAAGGCGATCATCAAGCGCCTCAATGCGGTGCTGACCAATGAGCTGACCGCGGTGAACCAGTATTTCCTGCATGCGCGGATGTATCAGGACTGGGGTTTCGCGCGGCTGGGCCAGATCACCTACGACGAATCCATCGGCGAGATGAAGCACGCCGACAAGCTCATCAAGCGCATCCTGTTCCTCGAAGGCCTGCCCAACCTGCAGGATCTGCACAAGCTGAAGATCGGTGAGACGGTCCCCGAATGCCTGGCCTCGGACCTGGCGGTCGAGGTCGCCGGCCGCATCGACCAGATCGAAGGCATCAAGGAGTGCGAGGCGGTCGCCGACTACGCCACCCGCGAGATCCTGCGCGAGATCCTCAGCGACACCGAGGAGCATATCGACTTCCTCGAAACCCAGCTCAATCTCGTGAGGTCGTTGGGCGAGCAGAACTATCTGCAAAGCGCGCTCGGCGAACTGGAAGGCGGCGAGGGGCACTGAGCCGCCTCTGCTCATGGCCGGGCCGGGCCTGGCCCGGCCATGACGGACTGGAGGGGATGAAAAATCCCGCTCCAAGCCGCTTTGAATTTAGAGCATTTCCTGCGTCGAACCGGTGTCCACTTCGGCGGAAAATGCTCTAGGCTCCCCGCAACAGGGCGGGGAGGATGCCAATGGGTGAGGCGGTCGCCGGCGACAGCGTCGTTGCGAAGAAGAGCCATCGGCTGGTGATCGGCGCGGCCTCGGCCGGCACGGTCTTCGAGTGGTACGACTTCTATCTCTACGGCTCGCTGGCCGGGTTCATCACCCAGCACTTCTTTTCAGGCGTCAACGAGACCACCGGATACATCTTCGCCTTGCTGGCCTTCGCCGCGGGTTTTGCGGTGCGGCCGTTCGGGGCCATCGTCTTCGGCAGGCTGGGCGACCTCTGGGGCCGCAAGAACACCTTTCTGGTGACCATGCTGCTGATGGGGCTGTCGACCTTCTCGGTCGGCCTGCTGCCCGGCTATGACCAGATCGGCGTCGCCGCCCCGATCCTGCTGATCGTGATGCGGTTGGTGCAGGGCTTGGCCCTGGGCGGCGAGTACGGCGGGGCCGCGACCTATGTGGCCGAGCACGCCCCGCCCGGAAAGCGCGGCCTCTATACGAGCTGGATCCAGACCACCGCGACGCTTGGCCTGTTTCTCAGCCTGATCGTGATCCTGGCGGTGCGTTCGAGCACGGGCGAAGAGGTGTTCAAGGCCTGGACCTGGCGCATTCCCTTCCTGGTCTCGGCGATCCTGCTGGCGGTCTCGTTGTGGATTCGCCTGAAGCTCAACGAGAGCCCGGTCTTCCAGAAGATGGTCGACGAGGGGAAGACCTCGAAGAAGCCGCTCAGCGAGTCCTTCGGCCAGTGGTCGAACCTGAAGGTGGTGATCCTGGCCCTGCTGGGCCTTACCGCCGGTCAGGCGGTGGTCTGGTACACCGGCCAGTTCTACGCCCTGTTCTTCCTGGAGAAGATGCTGAAGGTCGACGGGCCGACCACCAACACTCTGGTCGCCTTCGCCCTGATCCTGGGCACGCCGTTCTTCGTGGTGTTCGGCTGGCTGTCCGACAAGATCGGCCGCAAGCCGATCATCCTGGCCGGATGCCTGCTGGCGGCGGTGACCTATTTCCCGATCTTCAAGGCCCTGACCGAGGCGGCCAATCCGGCCCTGGCCCATGCGGCGGCCCGCGCGCCGGTGGTGGTGGTCGCCGACCCCGCCGACTGCGCGTTCCAGTTCGATCCGGTCGGCAAGACGGCCTTCATCTCGTCCTGTGACGTGGCCAAGTCGGCCCTGGCCGGCGCGGGGATCACCTATGAGAACAAGGCCGCCGCGCCCGGCTCGACGGCGGTGGTGCGGATCGGCGAGGCGGAGATCGCCGGCTTTGACGGTAAGGCGCTGGACAAGGCGGCCTTCGCCGAGCGCAAGGGCGCCTGGACCAAGGAACTGTCGGCGGCCCTGCACGCGGCCGGCTATCCGGAATCGGCCGACCCGGCGCAGGTGAACAAGCCGATGGTCGTGGCCTTGCTGTTCCTGCTGATGCTGTACGTGACCATGGTCTATGGGCCGGTGGCCGCGGCCCTGGTGGAGATGTTCCCGGCGCGTATCCGCTACACCTCGATGAGCCTGCCCTACCATATCGGCAACGGCTGGTTCGGCGGCTTCCTGCCGACCACGGCCTTCGCCATGGTCGCGGCGACCGGGAATATCTACTACGGCCTCTGGTATCCGATCGTGATCGCCGCTTTCACCGTGGTCGTCGGCGCCCTGTTCCTGCGCGAGATGCGCGGGGCCAATATCGACGAATAGCCAAAGAAAAAGCCGCCGCCTCGCAGGGGAGACGGCGGCTCGTTCGGGGTTGGCGGAACGCCTATTCGGCGGCCTGGCGGCTGACGCCGATCTTCGGGGCCAGTTCGCCCGAGGCGTAGCGCTTGGCCATTTCCGACAGCGCGACCGGCTTGATCGAGCTGGCGTGGCCGGCCGTGCCGAACTCTTCGAAGCGCTGGACGCAGACCTTGCGCATCGCTTCCTTGGCGGGCTTCAGATAGCTGCGCGGATCGAACTCGCCCGGCTTCTCGGCGAACAGCTTGCGGATCGCACCGGTGATCGCCATGCGGTTGTCGGTGTCGATGTTGATCTTGCGCACGCCATGCTTGATGCCGCGCTGGATCTCTTCGACCGGCACGCCCCAGGTCTGGGGCATCTCGCCGCCGTACTGGTTGATGACGTCTTGCAGGTCCTGCGGCACGGACGAAGAACCGTGCATCACCAGATGGGTGTTGGGCAGGCGGCGGTGGATCTCTTCGATCACGTTCATCGCCAGGACGTCGCCGTCCGGCTTGCGGGTGAACTTGTAGGCGCCATGGCTGGTGCCCATGGCGATGGCCAGGGCGTCGACCTCGGTGGCCTTCACGAACTCGACCGCCTGGTCCGGGTCGGTCAGCAGTTGGTCGTGGCCGAGCTTGCCCTCGAAGCCGTGGCCGTCCTCCTTCTCGCCCATGCCGGTTTCCAGCGAGCCGAGCACGCCGAGTTCGCCTTCGACGCTGGCGCCGACCCAGTGGGCCATGTTGACGACGTTGCGGGTGACCTGGACGTTGTAGTCGTAGTCGGCGGGCGTTTTGCCGTCGGCCTTCAGCGAACCGTCCATCATCACCGAGGTGAAGCCGTACTGGATCGCCGTGGCGCAGGTGGCTTCGTTGTTGCCGTGGTCCTGGTGCATGCAGATCGGGATGTGCGGATACATCTCCGCCATCGCGTCGATCAGGTGCTTCAGCACGATGTCGTTGGCGTAGGAGCGGGCGCCGCGCGACGCCTGCATGATCACCGGCGAGTCGGTGGCCTCGGCGGCCTCCATGATCGCCAGCGCCTGTTCCATATTGTTGATGTTGAACGCCGGGACCCCGTAGCCGTGCTCGGCCGCGTGATCGAGGAGTTGTCTCAAAGTAACCCGGGCCATGCCCTGCCCTCCGTAGTTCTTAAGCTTATGTCGCCAGGGCCGCCACTCCGGGCAGCTCCTTGCCTTCCATCCATTCAAGAAACGCGCCGCCCGCCGTTGAGACGAACGTAAAATCGTCGGCGCAGCCAGCCGCGTTCAGAGCGGCGACTGTATCACCCCCGCCGGCCACGGCCACCAGCTTGCCGGCCTTGGCCAGGTCCGCCGCATAGCGGGCGGCGGTGACGGTGCCCTTGTCGAAGGGCGGGATCTCGAACACGCCGAGCGGGCCGTTCCAGATCAGGGTCTTCGAATTGGCCATGGCGCGGCACAGGCGCTCGACGGTCTCGGGGCCGGCGTCGAGGATGCGCTCCTCGTCGTCGATGGCGCCCAGGGCGCGCACGCGGGCCGCCGCGCCGGGGGCCAGCTTCTCGGCCACCACGATGTCGATCGGCAGGAAGAGCTTGCAGTTGTGCTGGCCGGCCAGGCGGATGATCTCGCGCGCGGTCTCGGCCAGCTCCTTCTCGCAGTAGGAGGAGCCGACGTCGTGACCCTGGGCGTAGAGGAAGGTGTTGGCCATGCCGCCGCCGATGGCCAGCTTGTCCAGCTTGGTCACCAGGTTGCGCAGCAGGTCGAGCTTGGTCGAGACCTTCGAGCCGCCGACGATGCCCAGCACCGGGCGTTCCGGATCGCCCAGCGCCTTGTCGAGCGCGGTCAGCTCCAGGCGCATCTGCTCGCCTGCATAGGCCGGCAGCAGACGGGCCAAGCCCTCGGTCGAGGCGTGGGCGCGGTGGGCGGCCGAGAAGGCGTCGTTCACATAGAGGTCGCCGTTCGCCGCCAGGGCCTTGGCGAAGTCGGGGTCGTTCTTCTCCTCGCCGGCGTGGAAGCGGGTGTTCTCCAGCAGCAGGACGTCGCCGTCCCGCATGGCGTCGACCGCGGCCTTGGCGTCCGGGCCCACGCAGTCGCCGGCGAAGGCGACCGGCGCGCCGATCAGGTCGGCGAGCGGGGCGGCCAGGGGCGCCAGGCTCATCTCGGGGACGCGCTTGCCCTTGGGACGGTCGAAGTGGGCCAGCAGGATCACCTTGGCGCCGCCGGCGCGCAGCTTGGCCACCGTCGGCAGGACCGCCCGCAGGCGGGTGTCGTCGGTGACCTGGCCGTCGGCCATGGGGACGTTGATGTCCACGCGCACCAGGGCGCGCTTGCCGGCGAGGTCAGCGGTGTCGAGTGTGCGGAAGGTCATGCCAAAACTCGCTTGCCCGGCGCATGGCCGGGGCAGGGGGTCTGGAAAAGAAAACGGGCGCCGTCCGGCTTTCGGAGGCGCCCGTCGATCGGCTTAGATCAGCTTGGCCATGGCGAGCGCGGTGTCGCTCATCCGGGTCGAGAAGCCCCATTCGTTATCGTACCACGACAACACGCGGCCGAGGCCGCCGTCGATCACCTGGGTCTGGGCCAGGGCCACGGTCGAGGAGGCCGGGGCGTGGTTAAAGTCGATGGAGACCAGCGGATCGTTGGTCACCGCCAGGATGCCCTTCAGCGGGCCTTCGGCCGCTGCGGCGATCAGGGCCTCGTTGATCTCTTCCTTGGTCAGGGTGCGGCCGGGCACCCAGGTCAGGTCGACGACCGAGACGTTCGGGGTCGGCACGCGGATCGAGGAGCCGTCCAGCTTGCCCTGCAGTTCCGGCATCACCAGGCCGAGCGCCTTGGCCGCGCCGGTCGAGGTCGGGATCATCGACATGGCCGCGGCGCGGGCGCGGTAGAGGTCGGAGTGCATGGTGTCCAGCGTCGGCTGGTCGCCGGTATAGGAGTGGATGGTGGTCATGTAGCCGCGCTCGATGCCGGCCAGGGCGTGCAGGACCTTGGCGACCGGCGCCAGGCAGTTGGTGGTGCACGAGGCGTTGGAGACGATCAGGTCGTCCTTGGTCAGGGTCTCGTGGTTCACGCCATAGACGATGGTCTTGTCGGCGTCGCCCGACGGGCCGGAGATCAGCACGCGCTTGGCGCCGGCTTCCAGGTGAGCCTTGGCCTTGTCACGGGCGGTGAAGATGCCGGTGCACTCGAGCGCGATGTCGACGCCCAGCTCCTTGTGCGGCAGCTCGGCCGGGTTGCGGATCGCCGTGACCTTCATCTTGCCGAAGCCGGCGTCGATGGTGTCGCCGTCGACCTTCACCTCGCCGGGGAAGCGGCCGTGCACGCTGTCGTAGCGCAGCAGGTGCGCGTTGGTCTCGACCGGGCCCAGGTCGTTGATGGCGACGACTTCGATGTCCTTGCGGCCGTGCTCGACGATCGAACGCAGGACCAGCCTGCCGATACGGCCGAACCCATTGATGGCGACGCGAACGG
>NZ_JAYRST010000058.1:0-20044 GCF_041920015.1 Phenylobacterium sp. | reverse complement strand
AGCTTCCGGCTCCACAACACTGCATCACTTCAAACAGACAATCCCGGTTTGCGAAGCAAGACCGGGACCCATGACCACCGTCGGTTCGGAATGTGGCTCGGCGGCGCGAAGCCTTGCAAAATCAGGTGTTCATGGGTCCCGGACAAGCGCTGCGCGCTTTCCGGGATGACATCGCGATAGAGTCGAGGATTTCTGGAGAGAGGCGATGAGCCAGGGGAAGACGGCGGCGAAGGTGCAGGTGCGGCCCGCCACGCCTGCCGACGCCGGGACGATCCATGGGTTCATCCTGGCGCTGGCCGAGTACGAGAAGCTGCTGGACGAGGTGGATGCGAGCGAGGCCGACGTGGCCGCGGCGCTGTTCGGGGACCGGCCGCGGGCGTTCTGCGATATCGCTTTGGCGGACGGGGCGCCGGTCGGCTTTGCGCTGTGGTTCTACAACTATTCGACCTTTCGCGGCCGGCACGGAATCTATCTGGAGGACCTGTTCGTGGTTCCGCAGGCGCGCGGCCTGGGGGCGGGGAAGGCGCTGCTGCGCGCCCTGGCCCGGCGGTGCGAGGCCGAGGGGTTGGCGCGGCTGGAATGGTCGGTGCTGGATTGGAACGCGCCGGCTATCGCCTTCTACGATTCGCTGGGGGCCGACGCGCAGAGCGAGTGGACCGTCCGGCGCCTGACCGGCGCGCCGCTGAAGGCGCTGGCGGCGGGGTAGGCGGGGCGGCTAGAGCTTCAGGCCGAACCTCGGGCCGATCCAGGTCATGGCGAAATAGAGGGCGATGGTGAGGGTGCAGCCGAGCGCGAGCGCCGGCCAGAAGGCCACGCCGCGGCGGAGCAGGACCGGGATCAGCAGGAACATCGGCAGGGACGGCAGGACGTACCAGAACGTGCCCTCGGCGTGGGAGGCCATCCGCTGCGGATCGGCGGTGTCGCGCCACAGCCAGATCATGCCGAGGATCGAGACCAGCGGCAGGGAGGCGACCAGGGCCCCGAAGCCCGGGCTGCGCTTGGCGATCTCCGACACCGCCGCGATGATGACGCCCGACAGCAGCGCCTTGATGACCAGATAGGCCAAGTTTCCCCTCCCGAAGCGCCCGATTCTAGGCCGCCTGCGCCTGCAACTCTCCGCGAGCTTGCCGGGTGATCTGCCAGGCGGTCGAGAGGAAAAGGCTGGCCATGATGGCGGCGACGGCGAGGTCGGCCCATCTTGTGGCCGTGACTGCGACGAGGCCGGCGGCGCAGAGTACGGCGATGTTGCCGATGGCGTCGTTGCGCGAGCAGAGCCAGACCGAGCGGACATTGGCGTCGCCGTCGCGGAAGCGCAGCAGGAGCAGGGCTGAAGCCACGTTGGCGCTGAGGGCCAATATGCCGACCCAGCCCATGGTCACCGCATCGGGCGTTCCGGCGACGAAGGCGCGCCAGAGGGCGGCGGCGAGGACGTAGACGCCCATGATCCCCAGGCTGACGCCCTTCACCAGGGCGGCCTTGGAGCGAAAGGTCAGGCTCTGGGTGATGGCGAACAGCGACAGGCCGTAGGTGGCGGTGTCGCCGGCGAAGTCGAGGGCGTCGGCCTGGAGGGCCATGGAGCCGGCAAGCTGGCCCTGGACCACCTCCAGGGCGAACATGGCCGCGTTGAGCCCGAGCACGATCCAGACGGCGCGGCGGAAGGCGGGCGAGCCGGTCTCGACGGCGCGGGCCGTGGCTTCGCAGCCGCAGCCGGCGTCGGCGCAGGTCGCGGCTGGAGCGGCGGCCGGCGGCGCCTTTCGGTGGACGATCTGATAGGTCATGCCTAGATGATGGTTCCTCCAGTCACTGTAGGAGCAAGCGGCGAATGCACGGCGACCTTTCGATCGGCGACCTTTCGCGCCAGGCCGGCGTGAAGGTGACCACCATCCGCTTCTATGAAGGCGCCGGGCTGATGCCCAAGCCGCCGCGTAGCGAGGGCGACCGGCGGCTGTACGATGCGGGCCACGTGCGGCGGCTCTCCTTCATCCGCCACGCCCGCGAGCTGGGCTTCGAGATGGCGGACGTGCGGGCGTTGCTGGAGCTGTCGGACCGGCCGGAAGGCGACTGCGGCCTGGCCGACGAGATCGCCGGGCGGCACCTGACGGCGGTGGAGGCCAAGATCGCCAAGCTGACCGCGCTGAAGGGCGAGCTGGAGCGGATGCTGGACTGTTGCGGCCACGGCGCGGTGGCCGAGTGCCGGGTGATCGAGGCCCTGGCCGACCACGGCCTGTGCGGCGGGGATCACTGAGGGCGCCGCCTAGACCTTTATGTCGATGACCATGGCGCGGGCGGGCTGGCCGGTCTTGGCCGCTTGCTCGCTTTCCTGGCGTAGGGCTTCCTGCATGGCTTCCTTGATGCGGCGGGCGATCTCGTCCTCCAGGCTGGCCGGATCGGCGCCGGGGTGAGCGGCCATCACTTCGGCGCGGACCTTTTCCTTCAGCTTCTCGAACTTCTGTTCCTGGGCCCAGGCGTAGAGGCCCTTTTCGCGGATCTGGTCGAGCTGGGCCTGCTGGGCGGCCTTGGCGGCTTCGGCCTTTGCCTTGGCCTTGTCGGCGGCGGTGGGCGCCGACGTCCCATCGGCCGAATTGACCGAGCCGAGATTGCCGAGCTTGACGGCCGCAGACGCCGCGCCGACCCCGAAAAAGCCGCCTGCGAGGCTGGATTTGCCGATTTCCATGGCTAGGCTCCTTGAACGCCAAGCTGGAAGAGCAACCTGCGGGCCAAGTGCGGGAGAGGGAGAGACGCCATGAGCGCGCCGCCGAAGACGGTGTTGGAGGTCAGTCCGCAGGAGGCGGAGGCGATCCGCCAGGCCGTGCGCGAGGCGGCCCTTGAGGACGGGCGGATCTTGGCGGGGCCGGAGCATGTGGCCGGGCTGACGGCGCTGCTGGCCGATCCGCGGGTCTCGGACCCGATCTACGACCTGCCTCGACCGATAAACCTTGAGAATGTGGCCCGCTGGGTGGCCGACTGCACGGCGGCGCGCGAGCGGGGCGAGCGGCTGCTGACCGTGGCGCTGGACGAGGCCGGCGAGGTGGCGGGCTATTCCTGTTTCAGCGTCTGGCCGGACCGCTCGGCGGCGGAGATCGCCGGAGCGATGCGCGCCGACCGACAGAACAGCGGCCAGGGGCGGGCCGGCGTCGGGCGCTCCATCGCCTTCATGTTCGAAACCCTGGGGGTGCGGCTGATCGGCCTGACCGCCGCGCTGGACAATGTGCGCTCGGCCGCCGCCATCGACGGGGCGGGGTTCCGGCGGATGGGCGAGGTGGAGAGCGTGCGGCCCGACGGGACCACGCGGCGGTCGCTCTATTGGGAGCTGACGCGCGAGGAATGGGAGCTGCGGCACAGGCTGTAGAGGGCCGCCTCCCGGGGAGGCGGATCAGACCCTGCGGCCGAGAAGGTGGGCGAAGAGGCCGCCGGGGCGCGGCGCGTCGGAGGCCTGGAGCGCGTGGAAGGCGGGCACGCCCCAGTCGAACTCGCTGCGATCGTGGCGAAAGCCGGTGACGGCAAGGGCCAGTTCGATGGGGGTTTCGAAGATGAAGTCGACTTCGCTGTCGGTGATGTCCGAGGCGTCCTGCTCGGCGATCAGCCGTTCGTAGATCGCCTGATATTCGGCGGGCGGGGTTCCGGCGACCTCGGGATGGCCGAACTCGCAGTCGTAGTCGACGCGCCAGACCTGCCGGCCGTGGTCGAAAAGGGTGGTGGTGGCGCACATCACCGTCTCAGACGCCTGGAGGCCGAGGACGGCGCCGCCGTTCGACAGGCTCCGCAGGCGCTTTTCCGAGGCGAAGGCGTAGTCCTGCGAAAAGAGGATGGTCCAGCCGGTGGGCAGTTCGGCCAGGAAGAAGCGGGGATCGCGCTCGTTGCGCAGGGCAGGGCTCAGGCCGAGCATGTCGAGACATTCGGCGCGGCCGGCGTCCTTGAAGCCTATCCAGGAAATGCTGCCCATGGCCAAGTCTCCCCTGGAACCGCTCGCCCGGCAACCAGGGCCGGTTCCCTGAGCGAAAAACGGCGGCGGAACGCCCGGTCCCGCCGCCGCTTGCAAATTTCGGCCTGGAGCGAAACCCGATCGGGCTGGATCAGGTTTCGCCCAGGACCCTTTGAAATCAGAGATTTTTCTGCGCCAACCTTTTACAGCCGGCGAAGAGCGTCCCTGAAATCAGCCGGCCTTGGCCGGCGCCGCGTCGCCGCCGCCCTGGCTGGCCAGCGGCGGACGCGAGAGCGGGGTGAACTTCGGTTCCATCTTCGGCACGGCTTCCGACAGGATGGTCTCCACCGTCCAGCCTTCTTCCTTGGTCACGGTCTCGACCGGGCGGGGCTGGCTGTAGAGGATGATGTTCTCGCCCGAGGCGCCGAAGATTTGGCCCGAGACGCTGGCCGCGGCCGGCGAGACCATGGCTACCGAGAAGCGGGCCGGCTGGTCGGCGCGGATCTTCTCGGCCATCACCGCACGGCGGGCGGCGGCGGCTTCGTCCTTCACCGGCACCGACTGGGTCATGCGGGTCCAGGCGACCGGCGCCAGGCAGTTGGAGCGCACGTTGTTGCGGGCGCCTTCCATGGCGATGATGCGCGAGAGGCCGGCGATGCCCATCTTGGCCGCGCCGTAGTTCGCCTGACCGATGTTGCCTAGCAGGCCCGAGGTCGAGGTGAAGAACATGTAGGCGCCGTCGTTCTGATTGCGGAACAGCTCGATGGTGGCGCGCGCGACGTTGAACGAACCGCGCATGTGGACCTCGATGACCGCGTCCCACTCGGCTTCGGTCATCTTGTGGAACATCACGTCGCGCAGGATGCCGGCCGGATTGATGACCGCATGCAGGCCGCCGAAGCTGTCGAGCGCCTGTTCGACCATGCCCTGCACGGCCTTGTAGCTGGTGACGCTGTCGGAATTCGACACCGCCTCGCCGCCCGCGGCGCGGATTTCCGCGGCGACCGCTTCGGCCGGACCCGCGGAACCTTCGTCGCCGCCGCCCAGACCGCCGCCGAGGTCGTTGACCACGACCTTCGCACCTTCCTGCGCGGCGATCAGCGCACAATCACGGCCAATGCCGTTGCCGCCGCCGGTGACCAGGACAACCTTGCCTGAAAGAGCACCCATCAACCTATCTCCCTAAAAGAATACCGTGTTTGTTATTCGAGCCGGTCGGCCTTGCGCAAGGCGGGAAAGAGCTTGGCCCAGAGGCCGGTGACGATCAACGCCGCCACGCCGCCGCCGACGGCGGCGGCCACCGCGCCCATGAAACGGGCCGCGACGCCGGTTCGGAACTCGCCCAGCTCGTTCGACGCGCCGACGAAGAGCGAGGAGACGGCGGCGACCCGGCCGCGCATCTGATCGGGCGTGACGATCTGGATCAGGGTCTGGCGGACATAGACGCTGAGCATGTCCGCGCCGCCGAGAATGGCCAGGGCGATCACCGAGAGCCAGAAGTTGCGCGAGACGCCGAAGACGATGGTGGCGATGGCGAAGACCGCCACGCCCGCGAACATGATCGGGCCGGCGCGGGTGCGAATCGGATGGGCGGCCAGCCAGACGGCGATCAGGGTCGCGCCGATGGCCGGGCCGGCGCGCAGCATGCCGAAGCCCTCGGCCCCTACATGCAGGATGTCGCGCGCATAGACCGGCAGGAGAGCGGTCGCCCCGCCCAGCAGCACGGCGAACAGGTCGAGCGAGATGGCGCCGAAGACGATCTTGTTGCCCCAGACATAGGCGAGCCCCTCCTTGATGAGGGTCCAGCCCGACCCGGCCTGCACCTCCGGCTGGGTGTTCATGACGATCATCGAGACGGTGGCGGCCGCGACCAGATAGAGGACGGTGGTGCCGCCATAGGCGACGGCCGGCGAGAGCGAGACCAGCACCCCGCCCAAGGCCGGGCCGAGGATGGAGCCGCCCTGCCAGGCCAGCGAGTTCCAGGCGATGGCGCGCGGCAGCAGGCTGCGCGGCACCAGCATCGGGCCCATGGCCGTGCCCGCCGGCCCCATGAAGGCGCGCGAGACGCCGAACATCACCGCCACGCCCAGCAGCAGGGGGATGGTGGCGAAGCCGAAGATCGAGGCGACCAGCAGCACCAGGACCGAGGCGATCTCGCCCGCATAGCAGATTTGCAGGATGCGCTTGCGGTCGTAGCGGTCGGCGGCCTCGCCCGCCCACAGGGCCAGCAGCAGCACCGGGATGAAGGTCGCAAGCCCGATCATGCCGACATAGAAGGCCGACTGCGCGACGGTGTGGGTGCGGCGGGCGACCTCGTAGACCTGCCAACCGAGGGCCACGCTCTGGATTTGCACACCCAGGGTCGAGGCCACGCGCGTCGACCAGAACAGCATGAAATCGCGGCTGCGCAGCAGGGCGGCGGCGCTCGGCGGCGGGTCGGGCGGATCAGCAGGCGACATCGTGACTCTCGGCGGCCGGGGAAGCGGGGCAACTTGCCGTGCGAGGGCGCTTGCTGCAATGCGATTGACGAGGAGCCTGCGGAGCCTTATGCGCGCGCTCCTGACCAACGGCCTGGGATGACGTCCATGCGACGCCAGCGACGAACCGGGCGCGCCAGCCGCGCCGCCTGACCGCTCCGTCCGCCCGGCGCATTGCGTCCGGGGGCGTCCCTTCGTCCACCCGCCGCACGCCAGTCCCGATGATCGTTCCCGCCGAACAGGCCCTTTCCTACACCCAAGAACAACCCGCCGACGCCGGCGCCGTCGAGGCGCTGCTGGACCACGCCTTCGGGCCGGGCCGCTTCGTGAAGTCGTCCGAGCGCGTGCGCGAGTTCGCGGCCTTCCGTCCGGACATGTCGTTCTGCGCCTGGGACGGCGGGCGGCTGGTGGGCTCGGTGCGCATGTGGCAGGTGCGGGTGGGCGAGGCACCGGCCATCTTCCTGGGGCCGCTGGCGGTGCAGGCCGACGGGCGCCGGTTCGGGGTGGGCGGCGAACTGGTGCAGATGGCCAGCGCGGCGGCCCAGGCGGCGGGCTTTCCGGTGCTGCTGGTCGGGGACGAACCCTATTTCGGCCGCTTCGGCTATTCGGCCGCGCCATGCAAGGGCGTGACGATGCCCGGCCCGGTGGATCAGCGCCGGGTGCTGGCCCTGGGAGCCGAGCGGCTGGAGGGGCCGGTGCGGGCTTGATGACGCTTTCAGCAAAACGGCATTGAGGCGGCTGGCGCGGGTCCCTAATTTCTTTGGCATGGGAGACGCATCAGGAAGACTCGAAGGGGTGATCGCCGCGGCCAAGCAGGCGCCGGGGCGGGGACTGCCGCCCGTGCATCTGTGGAATCCGCCGAACTGCGGCGAGATCGACATCGTGATTCGCAAGGACGGGACCTGGTTCCACGAGGGAACGCCGATCGGGCGCGAGGCGCTGGTGCGGCTGTTCTCCACCGTGCTGCGCAAGGACCCTGACGGTTTTCATCTGGTGACGCCGGTCGAGAAGATGAAGATCGTGGTGGAGGACGCCCCGTTCGTCGCCATCCGCGTCGACCGCGAGGGCGAGGCCCTGAAGTTCCTGACCAATGTCGGCGACGAGGTGACGGCCGGCCCCGAGAACGAGATTCGCGTCGAGATGGATGCGCAGACCGGCGAGCCGCGGCCCTATCTGCACGTGCGCCGCGGGCTGGAGGCGCTGATCGCGCGGCCGGTGTTCTACGAACTGGTGGAGATGGCGAAGGAGCGCCAGACGCCGGACGGGCCGCGGCTGGGGGTCGAGTCGGCCGGCGCCTGGTTCCCGGTCGGCCCGGCGGGGGCGCATCGCCTGTGAGCCCGAGCGGCCCGCCCGGAGAGCTGCGTGGCTGGATCGAGCGCCACCTCGACCCGCTGGACGGCGCGCCGCCCGCGGCGGCGGCTTCGGACTTCGACCTGGCGCCCGACGCCTTTCCGGGCGCGCCGACCGAACTGACCCCGGCGGCGGTGCTGGTCGGGCTGATCGAACGGCCGGCGGGCTATTCGGTGCTGCTGACCCGCCGGGCCGACACCCTGCGCCGTCACACCGGCCAGATCGCCTTGCCAGGCGGGCGCTGCGATCCGGGCGAGACGCCCTGGACCACGGCCCTGCGCGAGGCGCACGAGGAGGTGGGGCTGGCGCCGGACTACGTGTCGGTGGCCGGGCTCTCCTCGCCCTACCGCACGGGGACCGGATACCTGGTGACGCCGGTGGTGGGCTTCATCCGGCAGGGCTTCAGCCTTCAGGCCAATCCGGACGAGGTGGCCGATATCTTCGAGACGCCGTTCGGCTTTCTGATGGACCCGGCCAATCACGAGCAGCACGAGCGCCAGGGGCCGAGCGGGGAGACGCGCAGGTTCTACGCCATGACCCACGAGGATCGATTCATCTGGGGCGCGACGGCCGGGATGCTGCGGGCGCTCTACGAGCGGCTCTACGGGGCGGCGGTTGCTTAGGCTGCTGCTGACGCGGGCGCTGCTGGTCGCCGCGCCGTTCGTGTTCTGGTTCGCCTGGCGCGAGGTGGCGCGGCGGACCGGCCGGCCGATGGGGGCGACGCCCTGGGGCTGGCTGATCGCGGCGGCCGGCGTGCTGATGGGGCTTTCGCTGATGGCCGGCGCGCTTTTCCATGGCGACAACCGCGGCAAGACCTATGTTCCCGCCGAGGCGACGCGCGACGGCCACGTCACGCCGGGCCATTTCGAGAAACCCGCAGAGAAGAAGGCGCAGCCCCAGTGACCCAGAGCATCGGCCCCCGTTCCTGGATGCAACCGGCCGCTCCGGTGATCGCGGCGCTGGAGGCGGCGGGCGGGCGGGCGCTGTTCGTCGGCGGCTGCGTGCGCAATGCGCTGCTGGGCGCGCCGATCGGCGACGTCGACATCGCCACGACCCTGACGCCCGATGCGGTGATCGCGGCGCTGGCGGCGGCGAAGATCCGCGCCATCCCGACCGGGGTCGAGCACGGCACGGTGACGGCGGTGTTGGAGGGCCAGCCGTTCGAGGTCACGACCCTGCGCCGCGACGTGGAGACCGACGGGCGGCGCGCGGTGGTGGCCTTCACCACCGACTGGGGCGAGGACGCCCAGCGGCGCGACTTCACGATGAACGCGATCTACGCCGACGCCGAAGGGACGCTGAGCGATCCGACCGGAACCGGGATCGCTGACGCCCAGGCCGGGCGGCTGGTGTTCGTGGGCGATCCGGCGACGCGCATCGCCGAGGATTCCCTGCGTATCCTGCGCTTCTTCCGGTTCCTGGCCTGGTACGGCAAGGGCGAGCCGGACGCCGCGGCCCTGGCGGCCTGCGAAGCCGGGCGCGGGCTGATGGCCAACCTGGCGGCCGAACGGGTGGCCAAGGAGTTGCTGAAGCTGCTGGAGGCCTACGACCCGCGGCCGGCGGTGCGGCTGATGGCCAAGACCGGCGTGCTGGGCCAGATCCTGCCGGCGCCGGCCGACCTGTCGGCTTTCGACCAACTGGTCGAGATCGAGACCGAGCAACTGTTCGAGTGCGATCCGCTGCTGAGGCTGGCGACGCTGCTGCCCGCCGACCAGGTGGGGGTGGCCAAGGCGGCCGACGCCCTGAGGCTCTCCAACGAACAGAAGGACAGGCTGGTCGCGGCGCGCGGGGCGGACGTGCGGATCACCTCGTGGATGAGCCCGCGCGAGAGCCGGCGGGCGGTCTACCGGGTCGGGGCCGGGACCTTCGCCGACCGCATCAAGCTGGCCTGGGTCGGCTCGACCCGCTCGGCGGCGACGCACCAGTGGCGCGGGTTGCTGGTGCTGTCGCAGAGCTGGGCGCCGCCGCCGTTCCCGCTGACCGGCGAGGACGTGCTGAAGTCGGGCGTGCCGAAGGGGCCGATGGTCGGCCAGGTGCTGCGCGAGGTCGAGGACTGGTGGATCGACCACGACTTCATCGACGACAAGTTCTCGGCCATCGAGAAGCTTAAGGCCGTGGCGCAGGGCATGGCCTATTAGCCCGCCAATTGCTCCTCTACTGGGGAAGGATGCGAAGGGAGGGGCCGCCTCGATGAAACTCGGCATCCTGGAGACCGGCGCGCCGCCGGCGGAGATCGTGGGCCGGTACGGAAGCTATCCGTCGATGTTCCGGCGGCTGTTCGGCGAGGACGCCTACGACTACGCGGTGTTCGACGTGGCGGCGGGCGAGCTGCCGGGCGGCGTGGAGGCGTGCGGGGCCTATCTGGTCACCGGCTCGTCGGCCGGCGTCTACGACCCGCTGCCGTGGATCGCGTCGTTGGAGGACTTCCTGCGGGCCGCGCGCGGCAAGGCGCCGCTGGTCGGAGTCTGCTTCGGGCACCAGGCCATGGCCCAGGCGTTCGGCGGCAAGGTCGTCAAGTCGCCCAAGGGCTGGGGGGTGGGCCTGCAGCGCTACCGCGTGCTGCACGGCCGCGACTGGATGGACAGCGCCGAGCCGATCGCGGTTCCCGGGTCGCACCAGGACCAGGTGGTCGAGGCGCCGCCGGGGGCGACTATCCTGGCCGGCAGCAGCTTCTGCACCTACGGCATGCTGGACTACGGCGAGCGGGCGATCTCGATCCAGCTCCACCCGGAGTTCGAGCCGGACTACGCCAAGGCGCTGATCGAGACCCGCCGCGGAACCCGCCTGACCGACGAAGAGGCCGACCGGGCGGTGATGAGCTACGAACAGCCCGACGACCGCGCGCGGGTCGGAGGCTGGCTGCAGCGGTTCATCGAGGGATAGGCCCTATCCTTGTCACCCCGGTTTGCGAAGCAAGGCCGGGGCCCATTCGCGCCGTGACTGATGACATCGGCGAGGTGACCGCGCCTGCTCCATCTGGTGTCCATAGGTCCCGGTCTTCGGCTGCGCCGAAACCGGGATGACATGGGAAGATGGGCGCTCGAACCTCTAAGGCCAACTCACCATGGGCGGCATGGAGGAGAGGATGGTCTCGATGTTGCCGCCGGCCTTGAGGCCGAACATGGTGCCGCGGTCGTAGAGCAGGTTGAACTCGACGTAGCGGCCGCGGCGGACGAGCTGTTCCTGTCGGTCGGCGTCGGTCCAGGGCTCGCTCATCCGGTGGCGGACGATCTTGGGATAGACGTCGAGGAAGGCGTCGCCGACCGCGCGGGTGAAGGCGAAGTCCTTTTCGAAGTCGCCGCTGTTGTGGCGGTCGTAGAAGATGCCGCCGATCCCGCGCGGCTCGTTCCGGTGCGGCAGGAAGAAGTACTCGTCGCACCAGGCCTTGTACTTGCCGTACCATTCCGGATCGAACGGGTCGCAGGCCTCCTGCATGGCGCTGTGGAACAGTCTGGCGTCGTCGGCGTCCTGGCTGCGCTGCTCGTCGATCATCGGGGTGAGGTCGGCGCCGCCGCCGAACCAGCTCTCGGCGGTGGAGAGGAAGCGGGTGTTCATGTGCACGGTCGGGGTGCGCGGCGAGACCGGATGGATGATCAGGCTGATGCTGGCCGAGACATAGGTCGGGTCCTTGTCGGCGCCCGGCATCTGGGCGGCCATCTCGGGCGAGAAGCGGGCGAGGGCCGCGGAGGTGTGCACGCCGGCCTTCTCGAACAGCCGGCCTTTCAGGTGGCCGCCGATCCCGCCGCCGACGCCGGACTGGCGCGTCCAGGGGCGGCGCTCGAACTTGCCGGGTTCGCCGGGATAGAGGTGGTCGGGCGCCTCGGTCTCCAGGCGTTCGAGCTCGGCGAAGATGCGGGTCTGCAGCGCCTCGAACCACTGCTTGGCGCGGTCGCGGCGGGCTTCGATTTCCGGGGACAGATTGCTCATGACCCGAGCGGATTAGAGCGCGGCCGTAAAAAGGGGAAGCCGGTTTTCGATCCGTGTCCGGCGCCATACCGCAAAAAAGGCCGCGACCTTTTTCCGAGGCGCCGGCGCGGGGCGCTCACTTCGGCGCGAGGGCGGGAAACTGGCCGGTCTGGCGCAGCGCCTCGGAAAGGCCGATGGCGGCGGAAACCGTGACGTTCAACGACCGGCGCCCGGGAGCGAGCGGGATGAAGACGCGAGCGTCGGCGGCGTCGTGGACCTCGTCCGGCACGCCCAGGCTCTCGCGGCCGAAAAGCAGTATGTCGTTGTGACGAAAGGCGAAATCGTGCAGCGGACCGGCGGCCTTGGTCGAGAAGAGCACGATGCGCCGCGATCCGGCCGCGGCGCGGAAGTCGGCCCAGCCGGCATGGCGGACCACATCGGCCGGCTCGCCGTAATCCATGGCCGCGCGGCGGATCGCCTTGTCGGAAAGCGGGAAGCCGCAAGGCTCCACGACATGCACGGGGACCCCCATACAGGCGCCGAGACGAAGAGCCGCGCCAAGGTTTTGCGGAATGTCCGGTTGAAAAAGCGCGAGCAGCATTCTAAGCGGTCCAGCCACGGGATTAGCCGGGGCCAGGGGCGAATCGCGGAGGGGGTGGAGTGCGTTATGTGATCCACGACCCGCTCGCAGGTTTGCCTGGCGCCAGCGTTTAATACCGGAGGCCCTTACCAGAACCGCTGGCGGGGGTAGAAGGCGGGATCGCTTCGGGTCACACCGGAGAGGTCTGAAGGGTCGCGGTCCGCGGCCCCAAACGAAGGGTAGCTTTAAGGTGGCCGACACCGTCGCGGGCGCAAATCCCGATACGCATGCCGCGGGCGACGACCCGAACCGGCGTGATTTCATCCACATCGCCGCGGCGGCCGCCGCCGGCGGCGCCGTTGCGGGCCTGGCCTGGCCGTTCATCGACCAGATGAACCCGTCCGGCGACACGCTCGCCATGGCGTCGGTCGAGTTCGACCTGACCAAGGTCGAGGAAGGCCAGCAGGTCACGATCAAGTGGCGCGGCAAGCCGCTGTTCATCCGCAATCGCACTGGCGCCGAGATCGCCAAGGCGATCAAGGACGACACCGCCAGCATGCCCGATCCGCAGAAGGACGAAGACCGCCACAAGCCGGGCAAGGCCCAGTGGCTGGTTCTGGTCGGCACCTGCACGCACCTCGGCTGCGTGCCGACCTTCGGCGGCGGCGACTACGGCGGCTGGTTCTGCCCGTGCCATGGTTCGCACTACGACGTGTCGGGCCGCATCCGTAAGGGCCCTGCGCCGAAGAACCTGGCGGTGCCCGACTACACCTTCCTTTCCGACACCAAGGTCAAGGTGGGCTGACCCAGATGAGCGGACATTCCAATTACGAACCCAAGACCGGCATCGAGCGCTGGCTCGACACCCGTCTTCCCGTCGTGCGCCTGGCGTACGACTCGATGATCGACTTCCCGACCCCGAAGAACCTGAACTACTGGTGGACCTTCGGCGGCATCCTGGCGGTCTGCCTGGGCATCCAGCTCGTCACCGGCATCGTGCTGGCCATGCACTACGTGCCGCACGTGGACCACGCCTTCGCCTCGGTCGAGCGCATCATGCGCGACGTCAACTACGGCTGGCTGATCCGCTACATGCACGCCAACGGGGCCTCGATGTTCTTCATCGCGGTCTACATCCACATGCTGCGCGGCCTCTATTACGGCTCCTACAAGGCGCCCCGCGAGGTGCTGTGGATCCTGGGCTGCGTGATCTACCTGCTGATGATGGCCACGGCGTTCATGGGCTACGTGCTGCCCTGGGGCCAGATGTCCTTCCACGGCGCGGTCGTGATCACCAACCTGTTCAGCGCCCTGCCGATCATCGGCGATCCGATCACCACCTGGCTGTGGGGCGGCTTCGCGGTCGACAACCCGACCCTCAACCGCTTCTTCTCGCTGCACTACCTGCTGCCGTTCATGATCGCCGGCGTCGTCGGCCTGCACATCTGGGCGCTGCACGTGCCGGGCAACAACAACCCGACCGGCGTGAACGTGAAGTCCAAGGAGGACACCGTTCCCTTCCACCCGTACTACACGGTGAAGGACGGCTTCGCGATCGTGGTGTTCCTGATCCTGTTCGCGACCTTCGTGTTCTACAATCCGAACGCGCTGGGCCACGCGGACAACTACATCCCCGGCAACCCGCTGGTGACCCCGGCGCATATCGTGCCCGAATGGTACTTCCTGCCGTTCTACGCGATCCTGCGCGCGGTTCCGGACAAGCTCGGCGGCGTGCTGCTGATGTTCAGCGCCATCGCGGTGATGTTCGTCCTGCCCTGGCTCGACACCAGCAAGGTGCGCTCGATGCGCTACCGTCCGACGGCGAAGCTCTACTTCCTGATCTTCGTCCTCGCCTGCCTGGTGCTGGGCTATTGCGGCGGTCAGCTTCCCGACGACCATGTGATCCCGGGCCTGTCGACCTTCAAGCTGCTCGATGCGGACCTGAACTCGTTCGTCTGGCTCTCGCGCGTCGCGACGATCTACTACTTCGCCTACTTCCTGGTCGTCCTGCCGGTCCTGGGCCTCACCGAGACCCCGCTGCCGCAGCCGGAATCGATCAGCGAGCCTGTGCTTTCACATCCTGCCAACGCGCCAGCCGGCGCCGCGGCTTCGCCTGAAAAGAGGGGTTGAGCCTAAGATGCTGCGTAAAGGTATCGCGCTCGCGGCGCTTGGCTTGGCCGTTCTTGCGGCCCCGGCGGCTCACGCTTCCGGCGGCGCCCTGCACCCCAAGCATGTCGAGTTCAGCTTCGACGGCCCGTTCGGCAAGTTCGACCAGGCCCAGTTGCAACGCGGCTACAAGGTCTATCGGGAGGTCTGCTCGGCCTGCCACTCGATGAACCTGATGTACTTCCGCAACCTCGGCCAGAAGGGCGGGCCCTTCTACGTCGAGGGCGTGGGCCCGAACGACAACCCGTATGTGAAGTCGATCGCCAAGGACTATCAGATCAAGGACATCGACTCCGAGACCGGCGACGTCATCGACCGTCCGGGCACCTCGGCGGACCGGTTCCCGAGCCCGTTCCCGAACGAGCCGGCGGCCCGCGCGTCGAACGGCGGAGCCCTGCCGCCCGACCTGTCGGTGATGGCCAAGGCCCGTCACAACGGCCCGGCCTACATCTACTCGCTGCTGACCGGCTACAAGGACCCGCCGGCCGGTCTGAAGGTCGGCGTCGGCCAGCACTACAACCCGTACATGGCGGGCGACGTCACGGCGGCCTGGAGCGGTCCGCACGATAAGGTGCCGCCCGGCGGCTTCATCGCCATGGCTCCGCCGCTGACGGCTGGCCAGGTGACCTTCGACGACGGCACCAAGTCGAGCCTGGAGCAGCAAGCCAAGGACGTCGCGGCGTTCATCGCCTGGGCTTCCGAGCCCAAGATGGAAGAGCGCAAGGCGTTCGGCATGGCCGCCATGGTCTATCTCTTCGTCTTCGCGGGCCTGCTGTACGCCAGCTACCGCAAGATCTGGAAGAACGTCGCCCACTAGGCGCTGTTTTTGACACGAGACGGCAAGGCCCCGGAGCGATCCGGGGCCTTTTTCGTTGCGCGTCGCGGGTGGTGTCAGCCGGCCGGCGCCAGCAGCAGGCGGCGGTGAGGGAAGTCGAAGCGTAGGCGCCAGCGCGACAGCAGGGGCGCGCCGATGGCCCCCGCGCTGGGGGCGGCGGGCGGCGCAAGGCCGCTGGGCAGGTTCTCGAACAGCAGGCCGGCGAAGGAGGCGGCGCGCAGGGCGGCGCGGCGATCGCCGCCCGGCAGGATGTCGGCCGGCCTGGCGCCGGGCGCGCTGGCGCGGTCCTGACCGATCCGCACGGGCGCGTCGGCGCCAGTGGCGACGATGAAGTCGCCGGAAAAGGCGGTGGGGCCGTCCGAGACCGCGGCGTGGGCGGTCGCGACCCCGCCCAGGGTCTTGAGCGGCAGGGCCTGGGCGGGACCGAACCGCGGGGCGCGGCGCAGCGGATAGATCGCCACGCGGCACGGCGCGAAGCTGACATCGACCACGTAGCTGGAGAGCAGATCGGCCCCGATCACGCCGGCGATCGGCGTCGGGAAGGCCCAGGTGCGGCTGTCGAGATCGACCACCGAGAAGGGGCGGGCGGCCAGGGTGAGGCCGGCCAGGCGCACCTCGCCGACCTGGGCGGTCTCGGTCATGCCTGCCGCCTGGGCCTTGGTCTCGTGCAACTGGGTGGCCGGCGCGCCGGTGTCGATGATGTAGTCACCGGCCAGGCCCGCGATGGAGGCCGGGGCGACGATGACGCCCTGTTCGTACCAGCAGGCCGTCTCGCCCGCCCGCGCGGCGGCGGGAAGGAGGGCGGCGAGGGCGAAGACCAGGGCGGCGGGCTTCATGCGGGTCCAGCGACGAGAAGGCGGGCGGCCACAGGATAGCCGCTGGGCGGGCGCTGCGCGACCGTCATGCATGTTAGGGCCTTACCCCGGCCGCATCCTTCGCCTAAGTCCTTTCACATGACCTTCATCCGGGCCTGGCGCGACTTTCGACGAATGCAGGACGTGGCGGTGGGCGCCGCGGCCCTGATCTATGCCGGGGCGGTGGTGAACGCCTTTCAGGTGTTGCCGGGCGGGGCCGACCTGATCGCCCAGCGGACGCTGATCTGGCCGGGCATGTTCCTGTTCGTCTCGCTGGCGGTTCCGCTGGTCGTGCCGGCCCTGAAGCGCCTCCTGGCCCGCTATGTGTGGCTGAGCTTCCAGGCGGGCTTTGGCCAGACGCCGCTGTCGGTCCTGACCGGGGTGGGGCTGCTGGCGGCCGCGGCGCTGTTCATCTACTGGCAGGTCTGGGCCGTGGGGCAGGGCGGCCGCTATCCGGCCGGCGTCTTCTCGGGCTATGCCGCGGGCATCGGCATATTGGCGGCCCAGGCGGTGCTGGTGCGGGCGCTGGAGACCGTGCCGGAAGTCAGGGCGCAGATCGAGGAACCGGCCGATTAGGCCGGCGCAGGCGCAAGGTCGGCAAGCCGTATTCGTCGTCCTCCATCGTTAGTTCGCGGAAGCCGAGCTTCTTCAGGACGCGGCGCGAGGCGGCGTTGTCCGGGTCGATGGTGGCGTCGACCTCGCCCAGGGCGGCGGCGTCGAGCACCGCGCCGGCCGCCTCGGTGGCGTAGCCGCGGCCCCAATGGGCGCGTGCGAAGCCGTAGATGATCTCCAGGCGGTTGGGGGCGGGCGTCGGGATCAGGCCGACCCAGCCGATCAGATCGCCGCCGGCCTTCAGCTCCACGCCGCGGCTGCCGACCTCGCTGAGCCGCAGGCTGGCCGCGGCGCTGGTGATCCAGAGGGCGGTTGCGGCGCGGCTGAGCGGGCGGCCGTCGCCGACCTGCGCCATCACCTGCGGATCGGCGGCGATGGCGGCCAGGGCGTCGAGATCGGCCTCCGCGAGAGGGCGCAGGCGCAGCCGGGCGGTTTCCAGGATCACGCCGAGCTGCGTCCGCCGCCGTTGTTGGCGAAGAGGGCCAGGGTGCGCAGGCGCGCCAGCCGGGCGCTGTCGGCGTCGTAGTCGGCGCGCCGGTCGGACACGAAGCCGTGGCCGGCGTCATAGAGGTAGATCGGCGTCTCCGGGTGAGCTTCGCGTATCTCCTCGACCCGCTCCATGGGGATGGAGGCGTCAGCCTTGCCGAAGTGCAGGATGATCGGGACCTTGGGCGTCTCGCCGTTCAGTTCGGTGATGCGCCGCCCGTAGAAGGCCGAGGCGGCCGAGACGCCCTGGCAGCGGCAGGCGGCCAGCCAGGTCGCCGCTCCGCCCCAGCAGAAGCCGGTGACGAAGACCGGCGGGGCGAGGGCGTCGATGGCCGCCTGGGCGTCGGCGGCCACCTGGTCCCAGGGCGTGGCCTGGGAGTACTGCACGCCCTTGGCGATGGCCTCCTGGCTGTAGTCGGCGGCGAAGCCCGGCTCCAGGCGGTCGTAGAAGGCCGGGGCGATGGTCTCGTAGCCTTCGGCCGCGAAGCTGTCGGCCAGTTCGCGGATATGGTCGGTGACGCCGAAGATCTCCTGGATCAGGAGCAGGCCGCCGCGCCGCGCGTCGGCGGGGCGGGCGCGGTAGGCCGAGAACTCGAACCCGTCGAGCGGGCTCGTCAGGGTGATGGTCTCGCCCATCAGGCCGCCTCGAAGAGTTCGCGGGTGCGGGCGCGGGAGAGGTCGGCGGCTTCCTCGTTGTAGCGCTCCGGGCTCTCGTTGTTGAAACCGTGGCCGGCGCCTTCGTAGATGTAGACCGGTATATCGGGGTGATGGGCGTGGACCGCCTTCTCGACCTCCTCGGCCTTGATGCCGGGGTCGGTATGGCCGAGGTGGATGATGACCGGGCAGAGGGGCTTCAAGTCGGCGTTGGCCTGGACCAGGCTGCCGTAATAGCTGGAGGCGGCGGCCAGGCCTTCGACCTTGGCGGCGCTGAGCCAGGCGAGCGAGCCGCCGTAGCAGTAGCCGACCACGCAGACCTTGCCGCGGGCGCTGAGGAAGTCGCGGCAGGCGGCGATGTCGCCGAGCGCCTGTTCCATGGGGGTGGCGCGGGCATGGGCGACGCCGGCGGCCAGCCCTTCCGGGTCGTGCTCGGCGGTGAAGCCGCGTTCGCGGCGGTCGTAGAGGGCGGGCGCGATCGCCTCGTAGCCGGCCTTGGCCCAGCGTTCGACGTCGGCGCGGACGTGCCGGTCGATGCCGAAGATCTCCTGGATCACGATGACCCCGCCCTTGCGCGGGGTGAAGGCCTGTTCGTGGTAGGCCGAAAACTCGAAGCCGTCGGCCCCCTTGAGGGTGATCGTCTCGCCCATGCGTCTGCTCCCGTCTCTGTTGGTGCGAGTGAAGCAGGAAACCTGGGCGAGGGGGAGGCGCAGGGTGCGGAAAAGATGCTCCGCCTTTGGTGGAGGGGGCGCTGGCGGTGAGCCTGGCCTCTCCATGTCGTCCCGGTTTGCGAAGCAAGACCGGGATCCATGGACATCGGGCGATGTGAGATGCGGTTCGGCCCAGCCTTATCTCTCGAAATCACGCGAGCATGGATCCCGATCTTCGGCTGCGCCGAAACCGGGACGACATGAACGGAGAAGGAGCGGCCTCAGACGTTGAAGCGGAAGTTCATGACGTCGCCGTCCTGAACGACGTAGTCCTTGCCTTCCTGGCGCAGCTTGCCGGCTTCGCGGGCGCCGGCTTCGCCCTTGAGGCTCACATAGTCCTCGTAGGCGATGGTTTCGGCGCGGATGAAGCCCTTTTCGAAGTCGGTGTGGATGACGCCGGCCGCCTGGGGGGCGGTGTCGCCCTTGTGGATGGTCCAGGCGCGGGCTTCCTTGGGGCCGACGGTGAAGTAGGTTTGCAGGCCGAGCAGGTGGTAGGCCTCGCGGATCAGCTTGTTGAGGCCCGGTTCGGCCAGGCCCAGGGTCTCGAGGAACTCGGTGCGCTCCTCGGCGTCGAGCAGGGCGATCTCGCTCTCGATCTGGGCGGAGATGACCACGTGGTCGGCGCCGTCGCGGCGGGCGCGCTCGGCCACCTGGGCGGAGAGGTCGTTGCCGGTGGCGGCGGAGGCCTCGTCGACATTGGAGACGTAGAGGGCCGGCTTGGAGGTCAGGAGCTGCAGCATCCGCCAGGCCTTGTCGTCCTCGGCCGAGACCTGGGCCTTGCGGGCCGGGCGGCCGGCGTTGAGCTCGGTCAGGGCGACCTGGACCAGGCGCAGGGTCTGGGCGCTTTCCTTGTCGCCGGTCTTGGCGCGCTTCTCGAGGTTGGCGACGCGCTTTTCCAGGCTCTCGAGGTCGGCGAGCATCAGCTCGGTCTCGATGGTGTCGAGGTCGGCCAGGGGGTCGATCTTGCCCTCGACGTGGGTGATGTCGTCGTCGATGAAGCAGCGGGCGACGAAGGCGACGGCGTCGCAGTCGCGGATATTGGCCAGGAACTGGTTGCCCAGGCCCTCGCCCTTGGAGGCGCCGCGCACCAGGCCGGCGATGTCCACGAAGTTCATGCGCGCCGGAATGATCTCCTTGGAGGGGATCACCGCGGCCAGGGCGGTGAGGCGCGGCTCGGGGACCGCCACGTCGCCGGTGTTGGGCTCGATGGTGCAGAACGGATAGTTCGCCGCCTGGGCGGCCGCCGTCTGGGTGAGCGCGTTGAAGAGGGTCGACTTGCCGACGTTCGGCAGGCCGACGATGGCGACCTTGAGAGCCATGGGGAGAGCTGTTCCTGAATTGCGAGCGCGCGACCTAGCACGTTAGGGGGCCTGGCCCAAGGGGGACGCCTTTTCCGTAGATCCTCCCCCTCTGGGGGAGGTGGATCGGCGCAAAGCGCCGAGACGGAGGGGGACTGCTCTCTCAAGGGAGTCAAAGTCCCCCTCACGAACCC